>JAFXQR010000026.1 GCA_017526985.1 Lachnospiraceae bacterium | reverse complement strand
CAGGTTCTGTCAAGGATGGCGGACGGTCTTGAAATTCTACAGTTAAAGTTATATCTCTATGAATTTTCCAATGTGCTTGCAAGACTAAATTCCACTCTGTTTTTACTCAAAGCAAAGTGGAATTTACTTTTTCACTTCAGCGATTTTGATCTGAAAATAAGTACTCGGAAAGCCTTGTCGTTATTGAAAACTGAGTATCATGGTAGCACAGGAAAAGGCGGGGATGCCACCAAGGAAAGTTTACATCTGTGCTACTTTGAGGTGCAGGGATATAAAAAAAGACGGGGGATACCGTCATCGTTTAAAGGCCCCTCATCCGCCCTTCGGGCACCTTCCCCCCAGAGGGGGGAAGGCAGGTGTGTTAGCCTTGCGCGGTATAGAGTTTGTAATAATATCCCTTCTTCGCCATCAGTTCGTCGTGGGTGCCGCTTTCCGCGATACCGCCGCCGTCAATATAGAGGATGCAGTCACAGTTGCGGATGGTGCTTAAGCGGTGAGCGATGATAAAGGAAGTCCGTCCCTCTATCATACTGTTCAGGCCCTGCTGCAGAGCGCGTTCCGTCTGCACATCGATACTGGAGGTCGCTTCATCCAGGATCAGGATGGACGGATCCGAAAGCACGGTACGCGCAAAGCAGATGAGCTGTTTCTGTCCCTGGCTTAAGGAAGAACCGTGCTCTTTCACAACCGTGCGGTAACCCTCCGGCATACGACGGATAAAGGAGTCCGCGCAAACGGTTTTACCGGCCTCCCGCACCTGCGGTGAAGTCGCATCCAGCTTGCCGTAACGAATATTGTCTTCCACCGTCCCGGAAAAGATCACGGGATCCTGCATCATAATGCCCATATGAGAGCGCAGAGAACCCAGCGTAACCTCGGAAATATCCTTCCCATCGATCTTAATGCTTCCCTTCTGGATATCGTAAAAACGCGACAGCAGATTGACGATGGTACTCTTGCCGGCACCGGTGGGTCCCACCAGAGCGATGCTCTGTCCCGGCTCCACTGTAAAGGATACATCTTTCAGCACATCTTCCTCACCGTCATAGGAGAAGGTCACATGGTCAAATTCCACTTTGCCGAGCACATCGCCGATATCTTCCGCTCCTTCTTTATCCTCAATGCCCACCGGCTCGTCGATGGTCTCAAAGATACGCTCCAGATAAGCCACATTATTGATAAAGTTATTGAAGATGTTACCCAGGTTCATGATCGGCTGCCAGAAAAACGAAGCATAACTGGAGATCGCCACCACGGTTCCCAGACTCTTCTGTCCGGTCCCGAACAGCAGGATGCCAAACAGATAGATGCCTGCGCGTACAAAAACCGAGATCGTATCGATGCCCGGCCACACCAGGTTGGTATAGCGTACTGCGGTCATCCAGGTTTTGCGGCAATCCTGGGAAAGCCCCGCAAAGGTTTTTGCATTTTCGTCTTCTCTGGCAAAGATCTGCGTAATGCGCGCACCGGTAATATTCTCCTGCAGATAAGCATTTAAGTTGGAGCTCTTATTGGATACCGCCTGCCATGCCTTTCTCTGCTTGTTCTTGATCCAGAACATAAATACTGCCAATACCGGTACACCGCACATCACCACCAGCGCCAGCTGCACATCCACAATGAACATAAAGGCGATGATAAAGATCAGGTTGAAGCACTCCAGTACGATATTGATCAGGCCGTTGGAAAGCATATCCGATACCGAGTTCACATAGTTTACCACACGGATCAGGATCTTGCCATGCGGACGGTCATCGTAATACTGGAACGGCAGTTTCTGCAAATGCGCAAAGATGTCTTTGCGGATATCGTAAATAATATTCTGGCTGGCTTTTACCATCAGCCCGCTGCGGATGCGGTTGAAGATCACGCTCAAACCATATACAAACACCAGGATCCCTACCAGTGTAAACAAATGATTCGTATCTCCCGCCGGGATCGCCACATCCAGCGCCCGCTGAATGATCATCGGCGCCAGATATCCGAAAGCGCCGCCCAGTCCGCTCAGGACCAGCGCAATGATCATCGGTTTCGCATATACCTTAATATATCCGGAAGCTCTGAGAAGATGTTTGACATTAAATGGTTCTTCCAGATTTTCATCCTGTTTAAATGTATTTCTTGCCATCTTCAGATTCCTCCTTCCTGCAGGTCTACTAATTCTTTATAATATCCGCCCAAAGCTACCAGCTCATCGTGTGTACCGCATTCCACGATGCGTCCGTCCCGCATCATCATGATCTTGTCCGCGATCTTGGCTGTGGAGATACGCTGCGCAATGATCAGCTTGGTTGCCGGGAAATCCAGGTGTCTTAAGGAGTCCTGGATCTCCTTTTCCGTCTCCATATCCACCGCCGATGTGGTATCGTCCAGGATCAGGATCGACGGCTTGACTGCCAGGGCTCTTGCCAGAGAGATACGCTGTTTCTGACCACCGGAAAGGCCCACGCCCCGTTCCCCGACGATCGTATCATAACCATCCGGCATACGGCTGATAAAGGATGCGGCTGCCGAAAGTTTCGCGCTCTTTGTCACCTCTTTGAAAGACAGATGCACATCACCATACGCAATGTTGCCTTCAATAGTATCGGAATAGAGCAGTACATCCTGGTTTGCCAGACCGATATTTTTGCGCAGGCTGTGCAGGGAATAATCCTGTACCGGTACACCGTCGATCAGGATCTCACCGCTGCTCACTTCGTGGAAGCGGGGGATCAAGTTGATCAGCGTGGTCTTGCCACAGCCGGTCTCGCCCATGATCGCCACCGTCTGCTGGGGCTCGATGGTAAAGGAAATGTCATTGAGCACCGGCATATCGCTGTCTTCGTAAGCAAACGATACATTACGGAACTCGATCTTCCCGTCAAAATGGCCTTCTTTTTCAATGCAATCCGGGTTATCGCGGATCTTCGGCTCGGAATAATAGATCTCCATAACCTTGTCCCCGGCTGCCTTGAATCGCTGAAACTCGTTCATGATATTTCCCATCATACGCATCGGGTTGGCGATGGCCCAGATCAGACCGGAGATCGTCACATAATCGCCCATGGACATTTCTCCGCGGATCAAAAAGATTCCGCCCACTGCCAGCATCACCACCGGAAGCAGGTCCACAAAGATCTCCACCACCGGCTGGGTACGCACCCACATCATAGCGGTCTCTACATTGGTATCCCGGTATTCCTGATTGGCCTTGTCAAATTTATCCTCTTCATAGCTTTCGCGGACGAAGGCTTTTACCACACGGTTACCGGCGATATTTTCCTGCACGATCGTATTCATCTGCGCAAATTTTTCACGCAGCTTCGCATGCATCGGAGCTACTTTCTTTCGGAAGAAAAAGATCACGATAAATACAAACGGTGCCACGGCCAGCAGGGACAAAGCCATCTTCCAGTTGATCAGGAAGAAACATACCGCCGTTGCCGTAAACAGCGAAAATGCTTCAATGATGGCACGCACGATCCACGCGATCATATGACGCAGCGCATCCAGGTCGCCGGTCACACGGGTCATCAGATCACCGGTACGATAGGTACTGTAAAAAGTCATATCCTGCCGCTGGATCTTGTCATACAATATGTTACGCACTTTATAAAGCGTTCTCTGGGAAACATGCTCGTAGGCCATGCAGTCCAGATATACCAGTATCGTACGCAGCAGGGTAAAACCTACCATTGCTCCCAGCATCTGATAAAACAGATCCTGTTTGGTAGCGATATTGGCCGCCGCATCTTCTCCGCTCAGGAAAGTATCCACGATCCGTCCTGAAAAGTACGGTACCGTCAGCTGCATGATGTTATACAGCACGGTTCCGAGCATGGCAAAACAATAAAAGACACGCATCCCTTTCATATTTTCCCAAAGCCAGGCTATGTGGTTTTTCGGGCGATTCTGTTCTTCGTTCTTCATAACCGGTTACCTCAAAATGAATATATTTTTGTTATATCGTATGCTGCAAAACAAGCATAACATACGGTATCATAAAATGGTTGTGAAATATTAATCTATCATGGGTAAGAAAAAGAATAAAGTGAAAATTTGACTTAAAAACTTATCATTTTTTGCGAAATAAGGGGAAGGCTTAAACACCTTCCCCTTCTATAGTTTATTCAGCGTAATAGATGATCTGGTCGCGGATGGCCGGATAGGTTCAGTTCAGAGACGAACGGTCGATGATCTGGAAGCACTCGCCGGAGGCGTTATGTGCGTTGTTGTCCCACCATACTGTCGCCAGGTTGTAATGGGTGGCCATTGCTACATAATAGGCCGCAAACTGCACGCGGGTATCGTCATTGCCGTTTTTCTCCAATGCGCCAAACTCGCCGATGACCACAGGGATCCCTTTGGCAACGAATTTTTCATACAGACGCTTCATAAAGCTGTCGATATCCCCGGTGCCCTTTCTGGTGGCGATATCAAAATTGGATGTTCCGGGCTGTTCCAGTGCAAAGGAATACGGTGTATATGCGTGGACAGAAACAATGATACGGTTTTCCGCGGTTGCCTTGGAATCCTCCGGAAGCACAAAAGCATCGATCACTTCAAATTCCGGACTCGCGCAATAGCCCGGTACCATAATGTATCTGGATCCGTTGTATCCCTTTCCGTTCGCGCGAATGGTATCCACAATGGCCTGATTCAGCTGGTTGATGCAGTCGAAACTCTCCTTTGCGACAGCAGAATTCTTGTCATTGATCCACCACTCATGATCGGTCCCCACCTGTCTCGGCTCATTCATGCACTCATAGATCAGGTGCTCGTCATAATCTGCAAAGCGCTCCGAGATCTGCTCCCATATCTTTGTTACATACTTTTTCGACTGGTCCATCTTATCATAGGACGGATACTCAAAAGCATCTTCATTATCATGATGGATATTGATGATGACATACATGCCCTCATCGTACGCCCAGTCCACCACTTCCTGCACACGATTCATCCATTTGCTGTCGATATTGTAACTGCCGTCTACATGGTTGTGCCATGACACCGGAATACGGATCGTATCAAATCCGGCATTGTGGATCTCCTTGATCAGTGCCTGTGTCGTCTTAACCCCACACCACGCCGACTCATAGTCCATGGGATCGGAAAGCCATGTGCAGTTGGTCGCGTCAAAGGTATTGCCCAGGTTCCAGCCGGCGCCCATATCCCGCACAAAGGCCATTGCCTCATTATCCGGAACATTTACTGCAGCCGGTACCTTCACCTCAATGATGCCATCCGGTACCGATGTTTCTGCCGGAGTTGCTTCAGCGGTCGGTGTTGCTGTCGGTTCTTCCGTCGGTGTTGCCTCCGCAGGTGTGACTTCGGCAGAAACGGCTCCGCTCACATTTCCGGTGGGAGGAGCGTCCGCGATCGTTGTCTCCGTAGATGCCCCCTCTGTTATCTCTGCTGCTTGTGTTGTCACGGGTCCGTCACCTCCTGTTGTCTCATTTCCATTACAACCGCACAGTACTCCTGTCACAGCCGCGACATATAAGAATCCCAACAGTTTTCTTTTCATAATCCGTCTCCCTTCAATCTCTAATTTATGGTATTGGCAACCTGCCCCGCTTCTTGTATAATGAATTGGGTCGAAATGCAAGCCAGGAGGACAATAATTTGAAACTATTCGAACTTGACAGCCCTTTAATGCGCGGGATGAGTAAAATATCAGATCTGGTGGTCATCAATCTTCTGACCATTCTGATGTGCATTCCCATTGTTACTGCCGGTGCTTCCTTTACGGCGATGCATTATTGTTGTCTGAAACTGGTACGCGACCATGAAAACAAGATCGCGAAACAGTTTTTCCACTCGTTTAAAGATAATGTACGCCAGTCCACCGTCATCTGGCTCATCTTCCTCGGCATCCTTGCTTTTCTGGGTGGCGATCTCTATCTGATGTATTTCAATCCTACGGAAACCAGTACTTTTGTTTTTGGCGGGATCCTTGCGGTGCTGGCACTACTGGCTTTTATCGGCACTATGGTATTTCCCCTGCAGGCCAAGTTTTACAATCCCATTCCGAAAACCTTAAAGACCGCCTTTCTTTACGCGTTTAAACATTTCCCGAGAACACTTCTGATCCTGGTGGTCAACCTGCTTCCGTTTTCCCTGTTTTTCATCGGCAGACTGGGGTTATTGTTGTTCCCGCTGGAATTATGCTTCTGCTTTTCCGCTCCCGCTTTTCTGGCAGCAAAGCTATATAACAAAGATTTTGAAGCTGCCGAACAGGCAATTCTTGCCAAAAATCCCCAGCCGGAAACCGATGCCGCTAGCGCCTCTGAAAACTGATCCGGCCTTTCCGCAAGGTAAAATATGATAACCGTTATCTGCGCTGCGCGGCACGCTTCATCTGAGCATCCTGCAGGGTTCTGGTGATCTCCCTGCGGATAAATTCCTGTTCCTCTTCTTTCACCAGATAGTACAGATACGACTCCAATACCAGATCCATCGGCAGACCGCGTCCTACCAGTTTGAAATTTTCAAAACCACGGTCGATATATCCGGCCAAGGCTTCTTTAGAAATAAAGGCCGGACGCTTCATGCAATCCTGAAAACTCTTTTTCTGCTGGCGGTTGGGGCATTCAAACGGCGGCGCCACCTCAAACTGCAACTGTTTCTCCCCTTCATCCCGGTAATGCTCTATGCGTTTCGGGCAATTCGGAAAGCAGATCTCATCTACCAGAATCTCCACCCGGGAAGCTTCCGGCTCCAGACTTTTCAAGACCGCTTCGTCATGATTCAGATCATAATCCAGCACCACCATAAAATAGTCTTTTTTTAATTCTTCCTGCAGAGCACCACTGTCGACGATGCGCTTAGTAGTAGAAGACACATACTTAAAGTCCGGGTATTTCTCCCGAAGATAGGATTCCAATACCGAAGAATTCACCAGTACCTGATTCATCCCGTTCTGCGCCTGCGTCATGATCATATTACAGAGACTGTCTTTGGTTTCATCCTCGCCGATCAGCGGATTGGTCCATGTGAACCGCACCGGGATGTTCCGGGAATTGTATTCCTTTAAGGTACGCTGTACATCATTCTTGGACGAAAACCCGAGCACCGTACGACCGCCGTTCCAGATGGCCCCCGGAAAGGTACCATAGACACTGCCGATAGTATAGCCGTCATGAAAACAGGACGGGTACTTTTTCAGCAGATCGATGAGGGTGATATTCAATAGTTTAAAATAGCAAAAACCAGGCAAGTGCCAGTAGATAGTTTTTGACATGTTTTCTCCTCGCATTGATCAAGTTGTCGTTGCCGCTACATCGCAAGGGATCCTCCCGCAAGCGGGCCCCTTCCTAAGATCAGGGCCAAACCCCCGGCTTCGGACGACTGATGTGGATGATACCGGCATGAGTCAGGTTATTGAGCAGCTGCAGTCTCGCTTCACCAGCGCGTTCCGGCTTCAGCATAAAGAGACAGTAGGTATCGATCAGGGAGAACAGATTGGCTGTCCGGCCCTCGATCTTGAAATTGTTGATGCCCAGCGGTACATACTTGTTCCAGATGTCATCGGGTTTGATAAAGGTTTCGTAATTCTGGATGGTATGAACGCAGTTTTTATCGCCATACTCGCAGGTCCAGGGTACCAAAGGCTTCCTCTGATCCGGCGGAAGCTTCCGGTTTGCCAAAGCAATGCGTTCATTTCTCGCCTGATTTTTGTAATGTTCACCACGTCTGGGACAGTTGGGGATACAGAGCGTGTTCACCAGCAGCTCCAGTTTCTCCGGTTTGTTTACTTTTTTCAGGATATCCCAGCGATAGTTTAAATTATAGTCCAAAACAACATATTTATAATCTTTGTCCAGCTCCGCATTCAGACTCTCCAGATCACGGATCTCTTTGCATGTAGAGCTGTTATAGGCAAAGTTCGGAAATTTCTCTCTTAAATATTTCTCCAAAACAGGTGAAAAGATCATAACTTCATTCATCCCGTTATTGGCACAGTCCATACAGAAATTGCAATACGGATCGTCCAGATCCTTTTCAGTGATCTCCGGATTCGTATAGGTATAACGAATGGGGATCCCTTTATCATTGATACTCTTGATCACGGATTTGATGTATCCGGCATCACATTGATCGTTTCCTACAAAGCGCCCACCGGTCCATAAAGACATAGGGAACTCTCCAAAGCAGGAACCGATCTCCACTCCCTCGCGGAAATATTCGGGGAATTGCTCCAGCATACTGATCCAGAACATATTGAGCGGATAATTGTACCGAAGACCCGGCAAATGAAATCTGACTTTTGTTTCCATAAAATAACTCCCAGTTTAGTAAAAAGAGGCTGCACCATAGGATACAGCCTCCTTCTTGATCAATTCTTTTACGATGCTTCTGAATTATTGTGCTTCTTCATCGTCCTTGATATCACCGCTGTTAGCGTCAGCGATACGGGACTTCCACTCTTCAGCTGCACCTTCTACTGCTGCGGATACATCTGCACCAGGTCCGATGTTCCAGATCAGAGTCTCGCCGGTCTTCAGACCCGGGATCATATCTGTGTAAGAAACGGTACCGTGTTCCTTCTCGCACATCATCGGTACAGTCTCATCGCAACCACGAGAGGAGATGTTACCAGAACGTGCACGGGAGATCTGGCCATTGTAGCCTTCATAGCCCGGGATATCCTCGGTCCAGATGTTATAAGCCATAGCTACCTTCCAAGCAGTTTCGTCATCATAGTAGGACGGAAGAACTACCGGGTTGTTGGACCACTTGTTTACCAGAGATCCGCTCGGACCAGCCGGCATCATTACAAAGCCCATATCGAAATCGGTCTCGTTGAAGTAGGAACCGGCGCAACCTGCATAGAAACCATCACAGCAGAATGCAACAGTACCATTCAGGAACTCTTCCTTGTAGTAATCCCACTCAGCGCCTTCCGGTCTCGGCATATAGTAGTCATTCTGAATGTCTACAGAGAACTGAAGACCTTCGATTGTCTTCGGATCCTCTAACTTATATACGAATCCGTTTGCATCGGAACCAATGAACTCGCCACCGTTTGAGAATACGCAGTCGCTGGTGAAAGAACCTGTATTGCCGGTGAAGCCCCAGATATCGTTGGTACCATCATTATCGGTATCCTTCTGAACCTTATCCATGATCTCCTTGAATGCATCCCAGGTCCAGGTGCCGTTTGCCTGCATATCATAGATGGTGTCCGGATCGATATTGTTGTCGCTCAACAGGGTCTCGTTGATGAACAGACCATCACGCGGCTCAGACAGACCGGTATACATAGCATAGATGCCACCCTTGTAGGTGTACTGCTTATGCAACAGGTTGCTGGTGAACTTCGGAGAGTTGAAATCCAGGCAATCCAGCTTGGACAGATCATACCTGGCCAAGGATCATAGCCTTTGCGATCTTCGGATCATCTCTAACGATCCAGATGTAGTTGGTACCATCACCACCGGTGGTAACATCATCTACGAAATCCTGCGGAGTGCTGCCCCAGTCAGAGATTGCTTTCTGAGTCATGGTGAAGTTGTACTTCTCCTGAGCCCATACACGATATTCAGCAACTGCCTCGTCATACTCGTTCTGAGCGTTTTCCGGAAGCAGATCATCCGGGTTAGTCCACCAGTCACGGATCACGATATCGATACCGCCCAGATCGATCGGATTGCCGTCTGCATCGGTGATCACCGGATACGGTTCTTCATCTTCAGTCGGAGCCGGAGCCTCGGTCGGATTCTCAGCTCCACCAGCTTCTGTAGGTGCCTCAGTAGCAACCGGTGCATCGCCGCCGCCCTGCTGTGCAGGCGGATTCGCATTGCCACCGTCGCATGCTGCCAGGCTCATTGCCATGGAAGCTGCCATAATGATCGGCATTACTCTTGAATTCAATAATTTCCTTCTCATACATTCCTCCTTAGTTTATGAAAAGATTTATAGTGTTTTGCAGAGCCTCCATAAAGGAATCCCTGCTTTTACCTCCCTGCTGACACAAACTCCCCTAATGCGTGCCAACAAAGAGATTATAGCACATTTTCAAAAAAAACAACAGTCTTTTACATCTTAATACCGGAAGAAGAGATACTTTCTACAAACTGTCTCTGCGCGAACAGATACAGGATCAGCACCGGTCCAACCACCATCAGGGTACCTGTGGACAGGATACAGTTGGAATATGCCTGGGAGATCGTTACCGTAACACCCAGGATACGCTGCATATACGCGCCGAGGGAGTCAACGATACGGGAAATACTGGTGCTTACCAGTGTTGTCGTGCCCAGGAACATTCTGGAATAAAATCCGTCAGTCCACTGCCATACAAAGGAAAACAGGAAACAGGAAGTGATGATCGGTTTTGCTTCCGGTAGCATGATCGTAACGAAAGTACGTAGCATACCGCATCCATCCACATAAGCCGCCTCTTCCATATCCACCGGGATATTACGGAAGAACTGACGGATCATATAGATATACAAGCCATCCTTCAAGCCCATGCATCCCATACACATCAAATAGTACGGAACAATGGAACCTCGCAAGTTCAACGCCTCGCCGTGATTGAGCATTTTCACGATTCCGAAAATATCAAAGAAACGGAAGCTCAAAAACAGGGAGTTGGAAATAACCTGCGGTGGGATCAGGATGATCAGCATAACAAACGCAAACCACAGTTTTTTGAGTGGGAATTTGAACCGCGCAAATCCATAACCAACCAGCGTACACATTGCGATCTGCACCAGCGAAGTGGTAAGTGAGATCACAAGCGAGTTCATAAACCCTTCCTTGTACTTCATGATCTCAGCCGCAAGAGTATAGTTGGACGTCGTAAAGTGAACCGGAATGGAAATAATGATCGGATCAAACAGATCTTCCTCCGTCATAAAGCTGACAGAGATCTTATTCAATACCGGCTGAAGGATCAGGAAACACAGACCAAACAACAGGATGAAACGACAGATCGCCAGCAATACCGTAGTCGCTTTTCTTCGGAAAAGGTATCCTCCGGACTTTCTGTTTCTTTCCCAGAATGTATCTTTCTTGATATCTACATTAATCACCGTAATATACCCCTTTCGAAATAGCTAATGAAGTAATACCAACAAATGTAATAACGATCAGGAAATAGATCCAGGTCATAGCAGACGCCGCGCCGTAATTCTGCATTTCGATCATGGTTTCCTGAATCTTATCAATAACCTGATTATCTGATCTCATACAGAAATCGACTACCGTATATACCCAGTTAACCAGGAACAGGGAACTGATCATCGGGAAAGTAACCTTCCAAAGACTTTCCCAAGCGGTACATCCCTCAATATCTGCTGCTTCGTACATACTTCTGGGAATTGTCTGCAATCCGGACAGGAAAATAATGATCTGAATACCGGAAGCCAAAGCAACATCGTAAATATTGTCAATTACTTCAAAGACTTTTTCAAATGCTCTGGTACCGACACCTGCGGTTCGAAGGATCTCCTGCAGGCTATCCGTTACACTGATGCTGGCGGTTGCTTCTTCTACGGTCTGCTGCAGAGTAGCAACCAACTGGTTATTAGACTCCAGACCCAGCATTACACCGGAAGATAAGATGACCGGAAGGAAAAATACCGCACGTACCAGCGCTCTTCCGTGAAACTTCTGATTCAGGATCAGCGATACAAAGAAACTGAATACAATGATCGCAAATGAATATACCACCATTCGCAGCAATTCTTCTGTCAGCAGTCGGACATAGGATGCATCCTTTCGGATCGCAAAAAAGTAATTTTCTATGCCGCACCAAGACATACTGAAATTGCCGGCACGAAGATCAACATTCGTAAAGCTCATATACAACGACTGGAAAAACGGCTTTATCATAAAGACCAGAAATCCGACAATAAACGGCGCGATAAAACAATACCCCGCGATCGCCTTCCTTTTTTCCAAGCCCACCAGCTTATGTTTCTTCTTCTTTTCCATGGAATCCTGCCTTTCCTGTTTCAGTTACTTTTTCTTAGTCCGTCGATTTTTATCTTACTACAACGTAATCTCTGACCGGTACCACCGTACCGTCTTCTGCTACATATTCATCCGCAAAACTGTAGTTTACATATACTTTGGTACCATCTGCATAGGTTGTAGAATGTACATTTGCGTTCAAAATCTCGTGATCGGTCATTTCCTGATTGAAGGTATGGCCAAGCTCACTGTTATATCTCTGGCAGATCTCGATCATACGATCTCTCCAGGATGCATACTCGCAACCATAGTACTCCGGATACAAAGTCTTCTGCAGAACAAATGCGCTTTCACTCATCAGAGTAAAGTTCAGACCCGCACCGTATTCTACGCAGCTCAGCAGTTCTTCCACATCATCACCGCAGATATTGATCGGATCACCGGTGTAATCAATATATCCGTGTACTGCGATCTGATAGAACGGAACCTCTGCATCCAAAACGGTATAACCGCTACCCTTCAGATCCATATTGGTGACCATATCCACGTACGGGATCGCATAGTCGTTACCCATATTGATCATAACCTTCCTGTCATCCAGTCCCATTAAGAGTGACTGGTTCAGAGCCTTCACATTTTCACGGCTATGGGTATCCTTACGATAGAAATCGGAAGAAATGTCCATACCCACATCCTGGAAGGATACGCCTGTTCCGTACTTTCCGCAGGCACCCACCAGATTGTTTGCCATCTCCATCGCCAGCGGAGTGTGCAGCAGGTAAAAACTCTTGAAGCCTTCTCTTGCTGCATATGTCACGTGGCTATAGTTGTACAGTTCCGCACGCTCCTTGGTCAGCAGTCTTGCCGCATCACGGTAGGAGTTGAAACCATCAAAGATATCACTGTCATGCTCATACTGGGTAATACCGTCCAAGTACAGATTCACACCCAGTTCGCCTGCTCTTTTGCTCAAGTTACTCAGATCGCTTGAAGAACCCAGCGCATGTACCAGTTTCACATTTTTTAAGATCTTCTGCTGTACGCCACCGTTACACCAGCCGGTCATCTTTACGGAAAGTGTCCCGATGTTCTGGGCGGACAGATCTTCGATGATGCCCTTTGCGTCATTAAAGGAAGTCAGCTTTAACGGTCTGGAAACCGGCACGCCCAGCACCTGCTGCACCTTATCTACCGCACCAAGCAACTCTATGGAAACCGGAGCCTTGGTATCATTGTTCAAAGACATATACTCGCCATACTTGTTTTCCAGATAATCACGATATGCATACGCCATATCTACATAATCACCACTGTTAACAAATCTGTAACGCTGTACAATCTTTTCACCGGCCGGCAGCTGCGGAAGATATGCATATACGTCCGAGTTTGCCAGATCACTGATATCATACTGCTCTCTGGTGCAAAGCTGATACATTGCATCTACATAGTTGTATTCGTTCGTTCTGCCGCTGACAAAAGCTTTTACTGATGCATAAGAAGAACCGTCTTCCATAATACAGATAAAGGAACTGTCACCGTTAGACTGGCCAAATACATTGAAGTACGCTCTGGTATTATGGATCACATATTCTCTGCGGACATCATAGTCCCAGCCATAAACATTTGCATAGTAATCGCTCTGCGCGGTCTTACCGTTGTTGTAATTGATCAGTGCGCCGCCGCCTTCCGGAACAAACATATAACCGGTATCCGTTGCAGAACCTGCGCCGAAATACGGAAGCGGTGTCAGGTTATAAACCGGAGTAGACGGATCATACTCGATGGAATCAAACGGGATCTCAACTACCAGATCACTGCCTTCCAGCCGGAAATCCATCTCCACATTCAACACCGGATCATCCTGTGTTTTACCGGAATTGTCCAGTTCTTTATCTGCCAAATACTGTTCATAGGTATAACCGGCTTCCGCGAAAGCTGTTTCCAGCTGTACTTTACGGTTTTCCTTTGTGTTATCACGAAGCACATAGATCGGTTCCGTTGCCAGGATCGGATAACTCTCCAGCAACTCATCTTTGTTATCGCTGGCTTTCAGTTTGTTGATATCGTATTTTTTGTATACATCTCTCACCAGATCTGCCGTCTTGCTATCCAGCTGCTCCTTCAACGCATCCAGATCCGCCACACGAATTACCTTCGGGATGTAATATTCTCTTTCCACATTACCAAGAGAATAGAACAGCTTGATCGTTCCGTCCTCTGTCTGTTCCAGAGAATAAATGCCCTTATCAACACTGTATGATTTGCTGTCATATACCGTTTCAAGACCGGTCGTTACCGCATAACTGAGCAGCACATTGGACTGCATCTTACCTTTTTCATTCTTCAATGCAATGCTATCGGTGCTTGCATCCTCTATATAAGAGGACCAAACTTTACCGGTCGCCTTCTGCTCTACAGTAAAATGCGTGGTTAACGGATCCATTGTAAAACGAAGTTCATCCGTTTCCATTACGAGAGGCTCTTCACTACCATCAAAGCCGTAGGGTTTAACCATTTCTGACTCTTTTTCCGGATTCACATAATTGATCACGAAGATCACAAATCCGCCGATCAACGCGCAGAAAATAAGAGGAACGATCAGACTCTTTAAAAAGTCTGTTACAGCTTTACGACGTTCCATCTGTTTTTCGGTAATCGCTCTTTTTTCCTTTTTCGGTGTTGCTTCTGCTTTCACCTTATTCTCTTTTTCCTTGATCTCTTTAGCCATAAAGTAACTCCTGTTTCTGAGATAAACCCGTTTCTCTTTGTTATATTCTGAACATCAACTCTCTACCAATGGAGATGAAGTAAGCAACGCCCTGAGAGATCATACTGAAGAAGATCATCAGGATGAAGATCATAACCAGCATCGCAAACAGAGATGCCACGGTAAACAACAGGTTCTTCCCCGGCGAAAATGCGTGTACCTGAGCAAGACCATTTACGATCAGCAGCAGACAGAGAATCAGTGAGATAACACTCAACACTTCATAAAACTGTCCTTCCTCGATCGTTACGAAATTGCTGACGATCATAAGTGGGAACTGGATCACCGCATACGGCAGCATACCGTAACAAGTTCCCATATAAACATCGCCCAATCGTCCTTTACCGTCAAACAACGTAGTGAGTGCCCAGTTACCGATCACCCACAATGCAAGCGGGAACAGGATACTTGCAATGTACAGGAAGATGTTGATGTCTTCCCAATAAACCTGCAGGAAAAGGAAACTGGTATAACGCAGTTTCAAAATTCTTACCAGGATCGTGACGATCAGGATCGTAGTCGCCGCCCCGATGGTTCCCTTCTTTTCATGCGTGAGCTTCCAAAAACCGTCGATCGGATGCGTCATGCAATAAAAACCGAATTTCAGGGATTCCAGATAACGCTTTTTCTGCTGCGCCCTTCTTTCCTTAATTACTTCTTTACTTTCCTCTTTTTGATAGGCTCTGGCCATACCGTGCTCCTCTACCTTGTGTATTTCGCTGATACTTGTAGCAGATTACTTTCTTCTGAGTTTGAAAATATCCGCATTATCAATCTCTTCTTTGATCTGATATACCCTGCCGATGCCCATAGGTACCAGGAACAGCGCCAGAATGATCACAACGATACCGATCAGGTTTTCGCGGATCCACTGCTTTCTGTACTGCTGGAAAGCTCTGGAGTAGTTCTCATCATCATACTTGGCTTCAAAATAAGGCATTGCCTCCTTATATTCTCCCTTTCTCAAAAGGGAACGACCAATACCAATGTATGCCAGCGAATAGTTACCGTTCAGCATCTTTACCTGTTCCCAGGAAGCCTGTGCCGCATCATACTCACCATGTTCAAACTGATCCATCGCCGTATAGATCAGGCTGCCGTACTCTGTCGGAATGAACAGTGTAATGGAGCAATCCAGCTGATCCAGTACCAGCAGATCCTTGTCCATATGCTCAATGGATACCGGTTTGCGGAAGTATCCGTCCATATTTCCGCTACCGCCGAAGGCATATACCATTCTGCCCTGATCATCATAGCCAAAGAGTCTGCCACGGTTCTGATCCAGACATACATACAAGTCGTTGTCCAAAACTGTCACATCCTTGAAGTAGGAGGGTCCGCTGATACCGCCGCCTCCGCCCCAATACAGATCACCGTACACAGGGAAATCACCGTCATAATATGCACCGTTTCGCACCAGGATATCACTTCCCAGCATATTCAGCTTACGAACAGCATCCACGGTTCCGGCTTTCAGGTCTTCCTCTTCCATACCACCTGCGCATGCATAGATGAAGCCTTCGCTATCCATATACACATTGTCATATTCTGTAGGAACGAAAGATTCCATCTTGGCTCTCTGTTCCTGGGACGCAAACTTTTTCCAAAGGTAATCCGTAAAATTATATGCTACACGGGTCGCGCCCACAAATCCGGAAAATGTTCCGTCATTTTCATACTTTACCAGACCTTTGTTGATACCCTTGGCCGAGCAATATACACGACCCGCGGTATCGATCACGATCTTGTCCGGTTTAAATACACTGTCTTCCGTAAGTGCCAGATCCACCGGTTTATTGAACTGCAATACATAGTTCAGATCCATATCCACCTTCAGGATACGTGCATTGCCACGATCTGCAATATAAATATATCCATCGTCAGATACAGCAACATCAGCCGGCTCACTAAGTGTATTGATATCCGCGCCTTTGATCTGAGAGATCTCACGTACAACCTCAAAATCATCCGCACCTTTTCGCTGAAGTACCACGATCCGATTGTTGCCGGTATCGCAGATATACACATTATCTCCGGCTACAAACAAAGATTCCGCATTACTGATATTCTGACTCAGCCCGAGGTCTTTGTAGGTATACACCTTCGCCACGGAATAAACATCCGGGCTCTCCTGTACATCTCCCCAGTAATCATAGGTGTAGGTATAGTTATCTTCCCCGGCCTCTACCGTGGCCAGCCCGGAAAAACCAACTCCTATCACTACCGCTAATGTTGTAACAATCTTTGCGATCTTATTCTTCATAGCAACCCTCTTTTTTATTCCTTAATACCCGAACTAGCCATCGTCTCCAGGATCTGACTCTCGGAGAATACGAAGATCAGGATCGGAACGATCATAACAACTACCAGTACGGCTGCACCCTGTCCGGTTCTGGCGATACCGCCTGCCTGAATCTGCTGCAGTGCAAATACCAGTGTTTTCTTCTCTTCAGAATAAATAAATGTTGACGCTCTGTTATTCCAGAGTCCCTGTACGGAGAAGATGATCAGTGTCATCCACGCCGGCTTAACATTCGGCATTACGACTTTACGGAATACCAGCCACTCATTTGCGCCGTCGATCTTTGCCGCTTCGATTAGTGCTGTCGGAAGACCTTCCATAAACTGTTTCATCAGGAACAGACCCATCGGGGAAGCAAATGCCGGGATGATGATCGCCCAGTAGGTATCAATCCAGCCAAGCTTGTTGATGATCATATAGTTCGGGATCTGCGTAACATAACCCGTAAACATCATGGCCACCGTAACCAGTTTGAAGAAAGTCTGTCCACCCGGGAAATCGTACTTTGCAAGCACGAATGCCGCCATAGATGCAATGATCAGATGCCCCGCCGTACCAACCGCAGTAATGAATACCGTGTTGAACAGGTATCTCGAAAAGGTTACCCAGGATTTACCCATAGTAACGAACAGATCCGAGAAGTTGTTCATGGTCGGACGCCTTGCAAAGATCCTTGGAGGGAACATAAACAACTCATCCAGCGGCTTCAGTGCACTGCTGACTGCATACACCAGCGGAAATACCATTACCACTGCTACCAGAGCCAGGAATATGTAGAGAGCAACATCACCGGCTATGGATCGATTCGGTTTTCTTCTCCGGATCAGCGGTTTTACATAAGGCTTTTCCTCAACTACTTTTGCTTTTTTGTTCTTTTTCATCATTCTCAGGTTCCTACTCTTCTCAATAGACTCTGTATTGCTTTATTACACAAGATCATCATCAGGAACAGGATCGTAGCGATCGCACACGCATAACCCATTTCAAATCTGGAAAAACCGTAGTCAAACAAGTGGGTTACAATGGTACGTGCTGCATAATCCGTACTGGGATATCCGCACAACTGCATTGTTACATCGCACACACCAAATGCCTGAGTGATGGACATAACCGCACTGAACATCAGCATCGGCTTCATATTCGGAAGTGTGATAAACCAGAGTTCCTGCCAACGATTTCGGATACCGTCGATACATCCCGCTTCAAACTGGGATTCATCTACACCCTGGAGACCTGCTACGAAGGAAAGGAATCCGGTACCAAGGCTCATCCAAAGGATAACTACCATACAGATCGGAAGCATATACTGCGGATTGGTAAACCACAAGATCGGGTTATCAATAATACCAAGGTTCATCAAAAATGCATTTACATAACCGTAAGCATCACCCCGGAAGAATACGGAGAAGATGACAAAGCAGTTACCTGCAATGGACGGTGCGTAGAAAACTACGACCGCTACGCTTCGTACCCATCTGGGAAGCTCATTGATCAGCCAGGCAAATACGAAAGACATAATATAGCCAAGGGGCCCGGTGACCAATGCGATGATCAGCGTGTTTTTGATACCGATCAGGAAGATATCATCTTCCAGCAAAAGGCTGACATAATTGTTCAGGCCGATGAACCGGGGCGGCTCCAGAATATTGTAATAAGTGAAACTGAAGTAGATGGACGCCACAACCGGAAATACGAAGAACAATGTAAACAGTATCGCAAACGGAGCCAGGAAGATATAGCAGTTTTTGCTCATCTTCATCTTTCTCCAAGCCACCTTTACATTGTGCTTGCGCAGGATGATATACTTCTGGAAGTATGTCTCCTTCTTCGCCGCAGCCGGTTCGTTTGTTAACTTGATTCCTGTTTGTGCCATATGCTTTCCCTCTTTTTATTCAGAATATATGGGCATTCCGAATTCTTTACGTTTCTTTGTGATCTCTTCATCGATCTTGATTGAGTAGTCGATGATGGTCTCACGGGTATCATCCTTATCGTTGATACATTTACGTACAGCATTTGCAAGATGACGTCCGGTATAATAGCCACCAGGTACTTCGCGGATACCTACCGTCTGATCCCACTGTGCTGCCAGTACTTCGATATCACTTGCACTCCAGGAAAGTCTGGAGAATGCATCACGGTTTGCGGTATTGTATCTTGCGGATGCTCCCAACAGTGCCTCGATCTCACGACCGAATCTTACCTGTGTGTCCGCATCTGCCCACCACTTCATGAACTCCCAGGAGTTCTGTTTGATCTGTTCATCATCATTCGCCAGCATCATCGTTGCGTTACCGGTAATGAAGTCGCTGCGGTCAATGTAAGTATTGCCGTTTGCATCCACCTTCTCGGTACCCGGGATCAGTGTGAAGTCCCAAAGCCCCGGGATCTCCGGTGCAGATACCATCAAGGTATTGTAGGTCGAGTACGGCATAATACCGATGGGCATCTCGCCCGAACGGAACCGGCTGACAAAGTCGAAGAATACCGGAATACCGTAATCGTTAAAGTATCTTACATAATCATCAAATGCGCGGATACCTGCTTCTGTATCTACCGCCGTCTTGGTGCCCGGCTCATTGTACATATCTCCGCCATACTGATACAGCAGTGTAAAGTACAAGGACAAGTCCGGCGCTGTGGAAGCAACCGCGGTGGATGCTGCCGCATTAGTGGAACTACCGCCCGCGCTCGGGATACCGATGGAGAGGTTGTTACCCTGAATGGTCGGGAGCAGCTCGATCAGCTCCTGCCAGGTATTCGGGATCTCCAGCTCCAGTTCTTCCATAATATCCTTACGGTAGAACATTACATTAAAGGTCTGTTGCTCCGGTACGCCGTAGATATGTCCATCCAGGCTGTACTGCTCATAAGAGCTCGGAGAATAGTGCGAAAGCACTTCTTTGTAATCCGGGAACTGCGTGATATCTTCCGCAGCTTTACGCAGTGCATAGTTGACCGGCTGGTCTGCTCCGACGGAAAGTACCACATCCGGTCCGCGTCCTGCCAGTACGGCATTCAGCAATGCATCCGGCGCAACGATCTCTACATTTACTTTCACACCAGTCTGCGGTGTAAAGCCATCATCGATCATCGCCTTCAGAATGGTACCCTGATCACGTCCGGTCAGCACCCATACAGTGATTGCCTCTTTTGCTTCACCGCCGGTATATACATCACCGACTGCGTTGTAATCTACAACGAAAGATGCTGCAAAGGATTTGATCTCGTGCCAAGCGGATGCAAAGAAGTTGGTCTTTACTACCTTCGGTGTCACACCGGTTCCGGTGATCTCAATGTAATCCACATCCAGTTTGGTCTCGCTCATCTGCAGGATCGCAGTACCCAGAGCAGTGATATTGTCCTTAAACGTGGTAAACTCCAGCGTGATCTTCTGCGGTTTCTCTACGAAACGCTCCAGCTGCTGTGCAATGGTCTGCGCAGAAGCGATACTGTCTGCTTTCTGGCCGCTGAATGCTACCATATCGTCTACCAGTTTGTAGAGACGCTTGGATTCGATATCCATCGCCTCAATGATCTCCGGATAGGTAGAATCGATCTTGTAATCACGATACTGGTCCGGGCTCGCACCGGTGTACACCAGGATCTTTCTGTAAATCTGATTCAGGCGGAAGGTAGAACTCTCCAGTTCCGCAAGCAATTCACCCTGGGAACCCAGTGTTGCTTCCAGACGGATGGTATGCATACCTTTCTTTAAATAGATGTTATACGGAGTGCCGTTTTCATCTGCAAGATTCTTGCACTCCCAATCATTGTCATAGTTAAAGGAGATTTCACGAAGTTCTTCAAAAGGAACCTCACCGTCGATCAGGACTGTTCTGGAGGATACCTTACCACGCGCATAGTTCTGGCGGGCCTTTACCATCACATTGTAAAAGCCGTCTGCCGGTACTTCAAATTCCCATTCTACCCACATACCGTTGGAGCGCCATGCATCACCCCCCACATAATTCAGAACCGTTGTGGTTACGCTGCTCGGACTGGTCGTCGGTGAAGAACGGTCATATTTTGCATAAAGAGAAGATTCGGAACGATTGGTGGAGGTCTCGCCTTCCACGATCAGATCAAAACCGCTTGCCTCGCCGGAATCAGAACCGGTCTGCGCTGCGGTATATTCACTATAGGTAGGAAGACTGCGCACACCGCGTACTTCCACCTTGCGAATACCCATGGGCTCATTTTCTGCGCCGATCGTAATGGTATTCTGTCCTTTTTCAAAATAGAAGAGATACGGATCATTCACATAGCCCATATCGTCTTCAAAATAAGAGTTCTGCCAGTCAAATACTTCTACCTGTGTCGGACGGATCTGGTTGCCCTGATTATCCACACGCACCTCACCGCCATCGGTCCAGATTCTGGTAAACTCGATGTTTGCTGCATCATCAAACGGAAGCTCGCCGTTGATCTTTACGGAACGCTCCGCAGCAACACCTCTGGATTCATCTACTACATATTCCATATACAGATTATAGAAACCAGCTTCCGGAACATCCACATTCCAGGTGATCTCAGAACCGGTCTCGGTGTATACCGCCTGAGATTCGCCATGATAATTGTTCATAACGGACACATCACCCGTGTGGTTGCTGATATTGAAGATGTCAACCGCCACATCTTTGCCCGGTTTTGCGGCGCCATCATGACTCAGCAGATACTTGTCATAGGTACCGCTGCGCTCTGCGCCCTCCACCTCTTTGTTCAGATCGACACCTGCGTACTTCTCATGGAAATCCAGCGCCTTTCTGCCCGAAAGAACGATGATCAGTAATACCAGTACCGCGATCACTGCTACCACGATTATTGTTGTTTGATTCCGTTTTCTTGCCATTTCTTCCTCCTGCATCAGGAATTCTTAGTTTTATACATCAAAATAAAGGCCGGCCTTACCGAACCGCTGCAAAAACTGATTTGTTTTCTTGATGCTTTCCCCTAAAATACAAACATTTACACCTTCTTTAGAGATTGAACACAAGGAAATTATAAGTTGCTGCGCACCTTACCGCCTATTAAAAATTGCTACAGGTCGCCCAAAAATTGCTCTATTCTATTTTGTATACTTTTTGTTGATTTTTTCGTCGATTTTTTGTGCATTTTTTATGGAATGTAAGCGCTTTATCTGTTATAATTGACAGTATAAAAATATAAATTTGCGTTTATATATAAGTTATGTATAAAAAATTCACATAGGTCGTTGCCAGATCCTCTTCTGAAAAAGCACTCGAAAAGGTGGTTATGTAAACATGGATGAACAGAAAAACACAGATAGAAACAGACAAAATATCGAGCCGGAAAATCCAACAAAAAAACCGTCAGATATTTCCAAAGAAATCTCTACCGAAATATCCATCGAAAAGAACTATGCGGTCAATTCCGACTTCGGTCAGACCCGTCTGATCCACCACGAATACGAGCTGGTGGATTATCAGGATACCAGCCGCAACCGGATCTGGCTGAACGAGCAGGATACGCCTTTTGCTTCGCACTGGCACCCTGCTCTGGAGATCATACAGCCGGTCCAAAACAATTATACCGTGATCTGCGGCGATACCTCCCGGGAGATCGGCCCGGGACAGATCCTGCTGATCCCACCCAGACAACGCCATGAGCTGATCGCGCCTCCCAGCGGAAAACGCTACATCTACTTATTAAATGTTGCCGCCTTTTCCAAGCTGCAGAGTTTCGCCCGCGTTATGTATATTCTCTCCCAGCCGCTGGTACTGAGCCAGGAAGATGAGGGAGAAACCTACGATACGGTATGCGATCTGCTGTGGCAGATCCGGGATGAGTATTTTAATGAACGGGAGTTTTCCGATCTGACCATCCCCTCTCTCTTGCTGCGGATCCTGGTATGCATCGGCAAAAACTACCGGCCCCCTGCGCATGACATCCCCAAGAGTTCGCATGCACGCTCTCGTGATTACATGGAGCTGTTCAGCGAAACCTTAAATTATATTGATGAACACTTCAGCGAGAGCCTTACACTGGAAGAAATGGCATCCCGGACCGGTTTTTCCAAGTTTCATTTTTCCAGGTTGTTTAAAAAATATACGCACTACAACTTTATTGATTACCTGCATTTCAGAAGAATAAAAGAAGCGGAGCAGTTACTGCTCCGCCCGGATACCTCGATCACCGATATTGCCATTACTTCCGGTTTTTCCAGCATTTCGACTTTTAACCGGATCTTCCGGCAGGAAAAAGGCTGCTCGCCCAGCGAATACCGCGACCGCATCTTTTCCGGCCATCCTGTGTCATGATCAGACTTCGTATACGAAATCCGTAAATACCGCGCTGCCGCCGGTCTCTTTTGTGGAATATACAAAGAGGCCGAAGCGTGCGCCGGTGAAATGATCCAACTTAAATCGTAATTTACTTTCCGGCCCAAAAGTTTTCTTCCGGCCATCTTCCATATAATACAACTGTACGGCATCCTTCATCATGGTAAAGTCCGCTTCCGCACGAAGCGTGATCTTTGATGTGCTCATTTCCAATGCCGCCTGCTCATCTCCCGGCTCCTGATCGTGGCGCTCTCCCCACAACCCTTCCGCCGGCTTACGATTCTTCATCACCAGGTACAGTTTGCCCTCTCTGCGGGTCAGTGCCACAAAAGCATAGGCCCCCTGCAGCATACACAGCCCGGCATAATCGCCCTCTTTCAGTCCGCTGCCGTCCACGGTGATCTCTGCCGCGCAGGTCGGATAGGTGGTGCGCTGCGTCAGTGTATTTTTTGCCTGCACCAGATTTTTGCAGATCTTGTCCGTCGTGATCTTTACACAGCCATTCACGCAGTCGTGTTCCACCAGTGACAGATCCGGCTCGTGAGAAAACTGCCAAAAGCTCTTAAATCCGAAGCTCTCCGTAAAGCGCTTGTCCTTTCCGGCCGCCGGATCCTTAAAATCATCACTGCCAAACAGCGGCTCATACGCATAATCCGGCTTTCCGTCCGGCACTTCAAATTCCATGGGGATCACACCGTCATCTCCAAATACCGGAAAATCACTGTCTTCCTTCCAATGCACCGGCATCAGCACCGGAATGCGTCCCACGGAACCGCTGTCCTGGAACAGGATCGCATACCACTTACCCTCCGGAGTGTCCACAATGCCGCCCTGGGCCACACCGCTTCCGCAGTAGCCCCGGTCATCGTCCATCACCTTTACGCCGGTAAACTCCCCTTCCAAAGAGTCTGCCACAAAGCAGCTCTCCGTCCGACGCCCCGTGGATTTGGGGATATTGATAAAGAACACATAGTATTTCCCATTGATCTTATAGATGTGCGAACCTTCATAGCCCAGGTACACCTCATCCTTGCTGTTATCGACGATCACACGGTCGATGCCGCCTTCCTTCGGTCCGCTCAGATCCGCCTTCAGCTCCGTCAGATGCACATCGGTATTTCCGTATACAATATACACTCTGCCGTCATCATCAAACAGCAGAGAATTGTCGTGATAAAAACCTTCGATCTCGCTCTTCGCCCAGGGACCTTCGATAGTCTCTGACTGGTACAGATAGGTCTTGTGGGTATCGTTTGCCACAAAGATCACATAAAACTTCCCGTTATGATACCGCAGGCTAGCCGCCCACATGCCCTGTCCGTAGATGTTCTCTTCCCCCTCCAGGCACTGTCCCGGCGTGGAATCCAGCCGCTCATATACATAAGCCGCATGCTCCCAGTGCACCAGGTCATAGGACCGTAAGATCTCACACCCCGGCATAAAATACATCGTGGTGGACACCATATAGTAGATCTCCCCCACCCGGATCACATCCACATCCGGATAGTCCATTTTTAATAACGGATTGTTGTTGAAAACAGCCATAATGATATAACCTCCTGAAATCTGCCCCATTCTTTCAATAATAAGATAACGAGATCATTTCCATTATTGAATATATGCCCATTATATGTGTTATGTGTCCCTATAGCAAGCGGGTTTTTCTGCCGATATACCATACAGAGTGGTCATACCGGATGAGGGATACTACATGAAGAATAAACAGATCAACGAATATTTTTTATATACAGAGATGCTCCTGGCAACACCGGGCGCAAAACTGCATCAGGGTATTCGCAGGCTGCGAAAAAATAGGGAGCTTGCAACAGCTATCCTTCTGGGAGTCATACTGCTCCTGGCTGGTATTGTTTTGTGGCAATTCCGCGGAAACGATACATGGCTGCTGCTTCTGGCCGGCATCGGACTGATCACAGTCTTTTCACTGTTATTCTCATGGATATGGCGACACGGGGATACCATCCTCGGGATCGGCGAAATGCTCACCTACCCGTTTTATAGCAGTTATGAACAATGCAGGAAGGCACTGGATCCGACGCAGGCAGATACCTGCAACGCCAAAGCAGCTGAAAACCCGACAGATCCCAATCCCTTTGCATCCGGTAACAATGCTGCCGACCAAAAACATTCCGGCCAATACAATACGACCGATTCGCAAACACAGTCCGACGATGCGAATGCCACCGACCGTCAGCAGTCGCAGAATACCCGCGCCCGAAAGGAATATCACCGCGAGCATGAACACAACACATCCGAAAAACGCTACCGCCGCACTCCCCCCGGCAATGCCCAATTGGAGGAAGCCAAGGCTTTTTTCGGCGTGGACATTCCCTTCACTGCAGATGAGATCAAACAGCGCCGCAACCAACTGTTAAAAAAATACCACCCGGATAATCCGGATGGTTCGGAAGAAATGTGTAAAAAGATCAATGAGTGCTATGCCCTGCTGATACGGTACGCCGCATAAGAGCAGGCATCTGCCGTTATTCCGCGATAGCACCTCTATCGGCCTTCCTTCTTATATCAAAAACACTTCCGGCAAACTACTGTTTTAATATATATTCCGCTACGGAACTATCTTCCATAGAATCTCCCTCAAAAACAATTGCATTTGTATAATCAAAAGAATTTGCCAGCTCATAATAAAAATCGCTTGACGAAAGCAACTCCCTTCCATCCCATATGAACTGTTGATCGGCCATCACCCAACGAGCATTCTCCCCCGTTCCTATCTCCCTCCAATCATTATATATACCTCCCTCTGCTACCAATTCAAACCCTTGCTCCGTCAAACAATACACGCAATAGCCTTCCCCACTAGGATCTCCCCCCTCACAATAACACAATATTTTTGCATCATTCGGATTATAATACAGCCCCCCGCAGGCATCCTCTACGATTCTTTCAACATCTCCATCGATATAGGATAAAATACTGACAAAAACATCGTGATTACGCCGCACAAATACTTCCGGAATCTGATCTCCATTTATATCTGCCAGTTCTATCTCCGTCTCGTCATACCCGGAATAGTTCCTATCACCTTGCAAAATATCCGCTAATTCTTCCAAATAGGCCATTTTCCATGCCATTTTCAATTGCTCTTGTTTCGCATACTCATCCCATGCTTCTTCATCTACGACTGTTTCCGAACCGGAACGATCCTCTGTTTCTTCAAAGCTCATCTCTTCTGTTGCCGATGCCGTCCCCGCAGCGTTTCCGCCATCTTCTTTTGTCCCGCATCCAGTCAAACAAAACGCGGTTGTGATCAGTAAAAGAGCTCTTTTTTTCATTTCTCTTTACCTCCCCGCAAGAAACTTTTTACTTCCCTCTATCTTAATACTTTTTCAATAAATTCCACGGTCTGCTCCACTTGCTCCTCCGCCGTGATCGTGGCCGTTCCGTCGCCACGCTGCACACCATAGTCACCAAACTGCGCATGATTACCTCCGGGGATCACCAGTTCCGCCGCACCCTCCGGCCAAAAAGCTTTTCCTGCCTCATAGTTTTCCCGGTTCATCACACCATCCTGATCTCCATAGACGGAACATACTTTCATCTGTGGCAGAGGATCCGTGGAATATGCAGCCAACAGTACCAGTCCGTCCCAATGTTGTGCGCTCTGCGATGCATAAAAAGCCGCCATCGCACCGCCCAGGGAATGGCCTCCCAGATACCAGTTTTTATAATCATAATTGCCCACATAGCGGGACGCTGCTGCCCGGTCCGAAAATGCCATGTGCAGGGGCATCTGTACCAGAATACAATCGATCCCGTCGGCTGCCAGCCTGCGGCACAAAGGCGCATAAGCCTTTTCATCCACTTTGGCACCGGGATATAAGATCAGCACATCTTCCGTCCCGGGACCGTCAAAATAGTATGCTTTCTCAATCTGTGATACCAGAACATCCCGGTCGCTCTGCAGGGCCTGCATGGCTTTCTCGCCGCAATGGATATACACCGAAAAATAGCCGATGCCGCCAAACACATAAAGCGCGATCCAGACCGCAAGTGTCACAAGTATTTTTTCTTTTTTGGCAAGCCCTTCACCTTTTTTGCTGACTTTGACTAAAAGCATGACCAAAGCGGCAGCCAGCAAATAACTGATGACAGCGGCAGACATACTGATGATAATAAACTTCATAGCACTGTCTCCAACAGAAAAAGGGGGGAACCACTCTATGCTGTTCCCCTCTCTGAAATAAGAAATAACGGATTACGGTGTCATTGTGATGATCTTGCCGTTTTCATCGTACTTCAGTTCCATAAATTTCACGGTACGTCTGTGATTGATACCGCCGGAGAGCTCGCAGTCGTGGTAGAACAGATACCATTTGCCGTGATACTCTACGATGGAATGATGTGTGGTCCATCCGATGACCGGCTCTAAGATGCGTCCCTGATAAGTGAACGGTCCCATCGGGCTGTCACCGATAGCGTATACCAGATAATGGGTGGTTCCGGTGGAGTAAGAGAAGTAATACTTTCCGTTGTATTTGTGCATCCACGGTCCTTCAAAGTATCTACGGTCTTCATCGCCGGCCTTGATCTCTTCGCCGTTCTCATCCAGGATCACGATGTGGTGATAACCATCCTTCATTTCTTTCATATTGTCTGCCAGTTCTGCTACCAGCGGGCGAACCTCCGGCTCATCCTTAGCGTTCTCGCCGCCTTCCGGATCAAACTTGCCGGTCTTCCATTTCTCCAGCTGTCCGCCCCACAGACCGCCGTTGTACAGATATGCCCTGCCGTCGTCATCTACGAGTACCGCCGGATCGATGCTGTAGCTGCCCGGCATGTAGTTATCCTCTGCCTTGAACGGGCCTTCCGGCTTGTCGCTTACTGCCACACCGATATGGAAGATGCCGTCTTTGTCGCGTGCCGGGAAATACAGATAATACTTGCCATCCTTGTACGCACAGTCCGGCGCCCACATCTGCTTGCTCACCCAGGGCACATCCTTCATATGCAGTGCCTCGCCATTATCTACGCACTCTGCATCCAGATCATCCAGAGACAAGATGTGATAGTCTTCCATCATATACTCGTCGCCATTGTCATTATCCTCGCCGTCATGTGCCAGATCGTGAGACGGATATACATAGATCTTGTCGTTGAAAACATGTGCGGAGGGATCCGCCGTCCAGATGTGTGTTACCAGAGGTTTCTTCTGTTCTGCCATTTTTTACTATCTCCTTAATATATAGAATAAAAAACGTTCCTGACTACGATTTTACATAATCAGGAACGCTTTGGCAAGTGGAAACGATCAGCATTTATTTTTTATATTCACTGCCACGGTTTTCGCCGTTTACAGTGACCTTGCCCATATCCGTCTTCAGATCCATCGATGCATTCTCACTGCCCGCATCCGTTGTTACCTTTACGGACCCCATCGAACAATCTGCCTTCAGGTCAGTGAAACTGCCGGACACTTCAACATTTCCCATATCCGCATTGCAGTCTGCCGAAGCAAACTCTGCATCGATCAGCTTGATATTACCCATATCTGCGTCAAAGGTACCGTCGGTAAAGCTGCAGTTCTTCAGCGTGATCTCTCCCATATCCGCATCCATATCGCATCCAAACATCGAACAGTCGGTAAAGGTGCAGGAGCCCATATCCGCATCTACAACGCATCCGCTCATACTGCAATCGGAAACGACACAGGAACCCATATCCAGATCCAGAGTCATTGTTCCAAATGCCAGATCACTGATGTCCGCACCGCCCATTGCCAGCTTGATATCCATATCCGGGGCGATCTCTTCCGGGATCGTCAGCGTCACGCTGCAGTTTAAGTTGCCCATAGACTTCAGATTGAAACCTCTCCCCATTTTCTGCGTGATCACCAAAGTATCGCCCTTGATCTCACACTGCGGAGTCTTGCCACTCGGGTATCCGTCAAACTCCATCGAATATTCGGTTCCTCTTACGATCGTCAGCGTACCGACATCCAGTTCGATCCTGGCAGCTCCAAAGCTCTCCAGTGTCTCGACACCGCTGACGGTACCCTCGCCGTCCGGTCCCGGCCTGAGCGCTGATAAGCCCGGAATTCTCCAGAGCAAACCGCCCAGATGGATCAGGGAGCCCAAAAATACACTGCATACCGTGATCCCGGTGATCACCGCCATATAGGCGCTTCTGTTAAAACCTTTTTCCTTCATATCTTTCTCCTCCCGTGATTAAGCCTGCTTTGTACAGCCCAGATTCTTCTTGATCACCGAATGTGCGATCCCCGCGATCGGCCAGATCAGCCAGCTGCTGCCCCAGTTAAAGGTTAAGAAGCTCCAGCTTAAATAAATGCATGTGATGGTCGGCCAGTATACGCTCATCAGATTGTTGAGGCGCGGATTTTCATACAATACCTTCTGTGCATCCACAAACTGACTGCCCATGGTCTTTTCGTTGTTGATCTTTAAGATCTTTTCAAAACTTGCTCTTACGATAGCGCTGTTGACAATGAAGAAGACACCCACACCAACCATCAAAAGGAGCATTACCGCTACGATATTGTCCATAATGTTCAGCTTCGTCAATCCGATGCTGTCAAAGAGTGCTGCCGGCAGCCAGCAGGTCGCACAGAGCAGGATGCCAATGGTTCTCTGGCCTTTCAGTCCAAGGCTGTATCGTTCCTTTTCGGATGCCACATATTCTGCAGTGGCAAAATCGATGCTGCAGGGTTCCTTGTAAATATAGCTCCATTTTGCATGCCGGTTCGCCGCAAAGACAAACATTCCCACAGCCAGCGCGATCTGGATCAACATCAGGAGCACACCGATCATCTCCAGGATAGTATCGCTCAGCAGGATCACCCAGATGGAGCAGGTGATGCAGAACAGTACGCCGATGCCCATCATACTGCCTCTTGCCATCTGCGCGTGCAGGAAATCCCGCACTTCATCCATACACAACTGTCTGCGCGGTTCCAGCTCCATCAGTTCGTGGCTTTCCTCCACCGCCTGCTCCAGGCCCAGGGTTTCTGCCAGCTCGTCGAGATTGCCAAACTCCGAGATCACGATGCCGACTGCTTCATTTTCGCTGCGGCCTTCCGCGATCAGCTCATTATACTTATCTTCCATCATCTGCCAAAGCTCATCCTTCGCCTTGATCACCTCCGGCGTACGCGGAAGATTGGCGAACATTGTTTCCAGATATTTTTTGATCGTTTCCATTCTGTTTCCTCCTATGCTTCTACCGAAATAAAGTGTTCCACCACTTCCTTCGTCAGATTCCATTCCTCACATTTTTCTTTGTAATACTGCTGTCCGCTCGCCGTGATCCGGTAATAAGTCCGGCGCTTCCCTCCGCCATCTGCCTCGGGTGCCGCGGTGAACGACTCAATGTAGCCGTTCTTTTCCATACGCGTGAATGCGGAATACAGTGTAGTTTCTTTGATGATATATTTCCCGTCACTCAGCTGTTTGATCTGCTTGGAGATCTCGTAACCGTAGGACGGCGCTTTCTGCAGGATATACAATATCATCGTATCGTTATAGCCGCGGATCACATCACTGCTGATCTCTACCATATTTCCTGCTCACCTCCTTTTTTATTTTGTTTTTCTGTTTTACTCTGTCTGTAGTGGTACGCCTGTAGTAGCACGACTGTCATTGCAACGCCTATCGTACTATGTCTGTCGTAGTATCTTTATACCACGCCTGTCGTAGTATGTCAACATATTTTTTAAATTATTTCCCAAAAAGTAGTATTTTTGGTAGAATAAAGTCTGTATGTACATTTCTGCGAGGACAAACCTATGAAATACGACGCATTTATCAGTTACCGACACACACCGCTGGATATGGAGATCGCCAAGAAGCTGCACCGCTCCTTAGAGACCTTTCCCATTCCTCTGGCCGTGCAGAAAAAAACCGGCAAAAAGAAGATCCGCCGGGTCTTCCGCGATCAGGAAGAATTGCCCATCGGCAGCAACTTAACCGACAAGATCAATGCGGCTCTGAAGGAAACCGAATATCTGATCGTCGTATGTTCTCCGGAAACACCCGGATCGGAATGGGTACGGAAAGAGATCGAAACCTTTATCGAAATGCATGATCGTTCCCATGTGCTTGCGATCCTGATCGATGGCGAACCGGAAGACAGTTTTCCCCCCGCGCTTCTTACCGATGAAAACGGACATCCGGTGGAACCACTGGCCGCAGACATCCGTGGTACTGATAAAAAAGAACGCAATCACAAATTCAAGACCGAACTGTTACGCCTGGCCGCACCGGTCATCGGCTGCAGTTTCGACGATCTGCGACAGCGCCATCGCGAGCGTCTGATCCGCAAGACCATCGCGTATGTGACACTCACCGCTCTGGTCACAGGCGGCGCAGGTGCAGCCTTCGGTATTTACAGTGCAAAAGTGGCAAAACAGATGGAATCCCTGGCGCAGGAAAAAGGTTCCCTGGCCAATGAAAATGCCACTCTGGCACTGGATTTTATGCAGGAAAACCGTGACAAGCAGATCAACCAGTCACGTTTTTATGCTTCCAAGGCTATGAGCCTGTTATCCGAAGGCTATCGCAAACAAGCCGCGCTGGTTGCCTGTGCCGGCCTGCCCTCTGATACAGAAAAACGCCCGTATGTTGCTGAAGCGGAATATGCCCTAAGCAGTGCCCTGCATGTCTACGATGACGGAAAGATCCGGGATTACTACAAAAATCTGGAACATGAACTTCCGGTATCCAAATTCTGGAAGAATTACGACAGCAGCTACCTGATCACACTCGATCAGAGCAACAATGTGCATGTCTGGACTACAGATACCTGGGAAGAGACCGTCCATATTGCTCCGGAAATCCGGGATAATTATTACGATGATGTGCTGATCGCGGATGCCGATGCCGAACGGATCTATGTGATGACCTATCGGTATTTCTATGTGTATGATGTCGCCGGTGCGCTGCAATATTGCATAGAAGCCCCGGGCAGCGGCAGCCTGCAGGGTAGTGCCATTGATCCCGAACGGGGCGTTGCTTTTCTGATCGATGGCGAAAACATTTGGGTAATACAACTCTCTGACGGCAGTATCACGGCAACCTACAACAACGAAATGCCCGGAAAGTTTAACAGCAAGGTAAAATACGACAATACCACCGGCCTGCTGGTCGTCGGACACAGTACGCTCGATGGTGTACATGCTGCGATCACCTTCCTGCATACAGAGACCGGTGATTACCATAATGCGTTGCTTTCGGAAGATGATATGCTGCAGTTTAACACCACGATCAACGGAAATGTCGCAGCACTCAGCTGTCCTGCAGATTATTATGCCCTCGACGAAATGACCTCCATGACCCTTGATCTGTTTTCCCCGAACGGCGAGAAACTGTGGACACAGACTGTAGATCCCGACATCTTTGATATGGGGCGTTTCAACACCCTGATCCGCTCCCATACCTATCCCGTAGATGACGGAGAACGCTCCGGCATTGTCGTTTCGGCCGAAGACAAAGTATTTACCTTTGACGAAGCAGACGGTCGCCTGATCACGGAAATGCCACTCCCCGCAAATGCCGTATCCATGTTACTTGGCATCAATTCCGCCAGTGCTTTTATTGCCTATACAAACGGCGATATCCAGCTGGGAAATATGGAGATCGGCAGGCTTTATGATAGTAATTCCAACATGCATATCAACTATCTGGCGGACCTGATAGCCATCAACAGCACCTTTGTTGCACGGGCACAGTATGATAAGAATATCTATATCCTGTCCGCCCAGACCGCACCCGATCAGGAAACACTGCCGCAGACCACCCCGGGCCTGTCCTCCGCAGGCGTTTCCCCGGCCGGTGATTACTATATATTGGCAGTCACCGGAGACAGTACCGGCTACCACTACTATGATCCCGACGGTAATGAGATCTTTCAGACCGAAAATCACGGCTATACTATCGCTGACAGCTTTTGCGACAATGTCTTTCTTATTGCCAGCAGAGAAGGCGTACAGAGTGTGGATCCCATTACCGGAAGCGACAGATTTCTCTCTTATGAAGAACTGGGAATTGATACAAACCTGATCACGAAAGCGCATTTTTCCGCGAATGGTAATTTCTGCGCTTTCAGTAATGGCGCCGAACTGTATGTAGTGGATATGAAAAAAGAATGCTGCATCTTCCATACAAAGACAGATGAGACCGTCGGAACGGCCATTCCTTCCGGAGACGGCAGCACGGTCTTTATCTCCGCAAAAAGCCGGAGCCTGTATTCCACAGATACGGCCACCGGCGAAATACACAGTTATGACGATCGTCTGCAGGAAGTATCCGATTATTACGGAATGGAATATATGGCCCTGTCCCCAGACGCAAGATATATCGCTATGAGTTGTCTGGACCAGAAAGTATGGATCCTGGATACCGCAACAGACACCTTGAGTGGCGGGCTGCCTATGCAGATCAACAAGGGCAGTTTCATTCGTTTTTCGGAGGACGGTCATTACTTGTTCCTGCAGGGAAATGATTATATCTTCCGCATTTGGGATGTGGAAAAAGAAGAGTATATCAACTCCTTTTCCACCAATTCCTATATCAAAGATATCGTGTCCGATCCGGAAGATCATAGGTTTGCGCTGATCACCGGCTACAGTCTGTATCTGATGGACACGACACAATACGGTCTGTGCGCTTATGTCCCGGACTGCGTCGCCTACATAACCAACAACAACAGCTTCATTCAGTATGTAGATGGTACGGTATACCGTTGCTATTACAAAGACTACCAGACGCTCATCGAAGAAACCGCGCGGCAGTTCCCGGGAGCAGAACTTAGTAATGCCGAGAAAGTCGAATACAACATCAATTAAAAAAGCTTCCCCCTGTTTTCGGCAGGGGGAAGTTTTTTTGATATTGCGATCATTGTATTATAATAGACGGTGCCGCACTCTGACTGTAATAATCAAAACCATTATCTTTCACCTGCTCCACCAGGCAAATAAACTCTGCGCGAAGATCATCATTCATGATCTTCGGGTCCTGTTCCAGACGGGCAATGATATCGTCATAAGAGGAGGTACCCGCATAATCCGAGTCTCTAAGGAGCATTCCGAACTGTGCCACACCGGCTGCCCAGGAAGTATCGCTGTCCATGGTGGTACCGATCATATCCTTTGTCACCGGATAGGTGCGTAACTGACTCACATCGCTGTCCGGCTCTTTGTAGCGGATATTGACGGCCAGGAGCTCATCACTGATATCTGTTGATGCTTCGTCGTCCGCATAACGGGATTCCACAGTGGGGATCTCAAAAGCAGAGTCGTTCAATACCACTTCATACAACACCGTCACGCACTGGTCAGAACCGACTTCACCGCCGTCTTTCGTATCGTCCGCAAAATCTTCTGCTGCCATTTCCCGGTTTTCGTAGCCCACCAGTCGATAGCCCTTCACCTGATCCGGATTAAATTCCACCTGAAACTTTACATCCTTTGCCACAGTATAGAGCGTCGACCAAAGTTCTTTGGTCAGTACGCGTTCCGCCTCCGCATCACAATCGATATAGGAATAGTTTCCGTTACCGTGATCTGCCATCGCTTCCATCTTGGCATCCTGATAGTTGCCTTCACCAAAGCCCAGGCAGGATAAGAATACTCCGCTTTCTTTTTTCTCTTCGATCAGATCGATGAGCCCTGCCTCGGAAGAAATACCCACATTCAGATCCCCGTCGGTAGCCAGGATCACACGGTTGTTGCCGCCCTCGATAAAATATTTCTCCGCGACCTCATAAGCCTTTGTGATACCACCCTCGCCATTGGTGCATCCCCCCGCCATCAGGCTATAAAGCGCATTTTCAATTTTCTGATGTTCATTGCCACCAACACCCTCCAGCGGTACCGAATAACTGCCGGCATAAGTCACAATTGACACCGTATCATTTGCCGTAAGATTTTTCTGTAGTTTGTTAAACGCTTCCTGCACCAGTGGCAGTTTGTCCGGACTATCCATAGAGCCGGAAGTATCGATCAGAAATACAATATTACTGCCTTCTTCGATTGACACTTCTTCTGCTCGTACACCCACACGGAGCAATAGGGTGTCCGCATTCCACGGGCAGGGCGCCAGATCCGTCACTACACCAAACTTTTCCCCTGCTGCCGGTTTTGTATAATCATAATCAAAATAATTGATCATTTCTTCCACACGGATCGCATTTCCACGGATACCGTAACCGTCATTTTGCATAATGCTGCGACGCAGGTTGGTATAGACTGCCGTATCCACATCCGCTCCAAAGGTCGAAAACGGCTGGGTGCTTACGGACACAAAACCATCTTCATTAATACTGTTGTAGTCCTCGGTATTCCGGGCAACATCATTCACATTCGGTATGACACTTCCATAGTATGGCTGGTATCCCCTGCTGTCACTGCCCGAAACCCAGACACTCACTTTGTTGTTTCCGACAACCTGAAACTGAACCCCGCTGGCATTTGTTGATTTTAATTGAGGATCCATCGAGGCCGTAAGAACGCTGGTATGCACCGCATCCGCCGGCACGTTTGGTATCTCCGCTTCAGTGTTGTAAGATTCCCCTACTTCCTGTACCCGCGCATCGATCTCTTCCTGTGAATATTGTGACTCTGTATTGCCGCAGGCCGCAAGAATAACACCCAGTAGCAGTGCTACTGCAAAATTTCGTTTCTTCATATCATTATCCTCCGATGAGTGAATTGTTGTGAACTGTTTTGGAAAAACGTTTTTCTTTTGATTAAGATACGGATGAGGATAGGGAATTTTATGGGGTTTTGGAAAAAATTTTTTCGAATGGCTTTTCTTCATAAAAAACTTCAAAAAAATATAAATTCTTCCATAAAAATCTCATTCACTTTTCGTACCTCTATCAACAGCACAACAGCGTGACCAAAATGAGTGTCACGGATAGAGAATACTGGGAGGAATTGTTTATGAAGAAAAGAAATCTGGCAGTCGCATTTTTGATGACCATCACCCTTGCAGCATGCGGTCCGCAGGCGGCAAGCCGCGGTACTCTGGCCGGTCATGTGGTTACAAGCGGAGAAGTCACACCAACGCCGACACAGGCACCGCATTACAGCCAGCGCGAGATCAATGCGCGGATCAAAGAAGTGGGCGAGCGTTATGATGGCCTGTATTCCTATGATTACGAGTACTCGAATGGCGGGATGATGATGTTTTCGGCAACGGTCTGCACAGAGGAGTGTGATGCGGCAGCAGTATCCGGAGCAACAACGCAGTCCATATCAAACGGCAATACCGGCTATGTCGGAGTTACGCATGATGTAGACTGGAACACCGAAAACTACAACGCGATCAAAGAATCCGGTTTTGTATCCGTAAATACCCAGCCATTCTCTACTTTTGGCGCCGATGTAGATACCGCAGTGTATTCTAACTTCCGCCGCAGTGTATACCAGAATGACGGTTTCGGTATCAGCGGCGATGCGATCCGTATCGAGGAAATGGTCAATTACTTCAACTACGATTACGCAAAGCCGGCAGACGGTGAAAAATTCGGTGTCGTGACATCCGTAACACCCTGCCCGTGGAATGACGATACCTTGCTGCTGCGTGTGGGTGTAAGAGCGGAAGAAGTCGCTCCGGAAAAAGGCAGCAATATCGTATTTCTGATCGATACCTCCGGTTCCATGTTTAACAACAACAAACTGCCGCTGGCGCAGGAAGCCTTCAAGACACTGCAGGCAGAACTGACTCAGAACGATACCGTATCCATCGTCACCTATGCAGGTACCTGCGAAGTGGCCCTGGAAGGCGCACGCGGAGATGAGCACCAGAAGATCATAGATGCGATCGATGATCTGGAAGCTTACGGTTCCACCAACGGGGAAGGCGGTATCAAGAAAGCATATGAGATCGCAGAGAAATACTTTATTGAAGGCGGCAACAACCGTGTGATCCTGGCAACGGACGGCGATCTGAATGTGGGTGTATCTTCCGAGTCCGGTCTGATCGAACTGATCGAAGACGAAAAAGAAAGCGGCGTATTCTTATCCTGCTTAGGCTTTGGGGAAGGCAACTATCAGGATGACAAGATGGAAGCGCTGGCAGATCACGGCAACGGCAACTATGCATTCGTAGACTGCAGCGCAGAAGCAGAGCGAGTACTGAAAGACGAGATGTGGTCGACATTGTATACCGTGGCAAAGGATGTAAAATTCCAGGTGGAATTTAATCCCGCGCAGGTAAAGGGTTATCGTCTGGTGGGGTATGAAAACCGCGCAATGGCTGCAGAAGATTTTGCGGATGATACCAAGGACGGCGGCGAGGTTGGTTCCGACCAGTGTGTGACCGTACTGTATGAGGTGGTCCTGAACGATTCCGCATTTGAGATCCCCGGGGTAGATTCCCGCTATGGCAATGATGCAGTGTCCACGGATAACAGTGACGAGCTGCTGGCCGTCAACATCCGTTACAAAGAGCCGGACGGCAATACCAGTGAGCTGCGAACCTATCCGGTCACCAAAGATATGATCAGTGACACCATGGATAACGATACTTCCTGGGCGGCCGGTGTGGCGCAGTTCGGAATGCTGCTGAGAGATTCCGAATATGCAGGCACCTCCACCTACGACGACATCATCGATCGTCTGAAACAAGATCCGAAGGTGATGACCGATGACTTCCGCGCAGAGTTCCTGTACATCGCAGAAAAGGTAGCGGAGAACAACTGAGCATAAAAGCATTCTTACATTACAGAGCAGATCGAAAAGGTCTGCTCTGTTTTATTTCGAAAAGAGATATTTAATTTTTTCAAAACTATAATTTTTTCTACCTCGGGTTATACAAAATCAGCTCTTTACAAAAAATACTCTTGTTAAATTCTTCAAAAACCTACCACTTCTTCGGGCAGTCACCGAAAGACTGCTGCTTTTCTGTTATATCTGCATCATAAATATTCAAGAAGTCCTTGATATCACAGATTTTCTTCAATTCTATAATTTATTATCTCCTACATTTTTGTAATATTCAGATAATGACACATATTCCTCTTGTGTAACTGCTTCTATATCCAACGCTTCCTTAAATTTAAGCAAAACATCTGCTGTTGTTTTTGTTGATGAAGTCGTCATATTTGCATTTCCTGAACCCGAATAATCTTCCAAAAAAATTGCATGTATAAGAGCTACTATGAATATTAATGTTCCATAAAGCCACCAAATCGAAAAATCCCTACCCTTTTTCGATGCAATAGATGCCGGAATCAGTCCCAATAACGACGCCGCCACTAAAATACCTATCCAATTCATATCGTTTTCCTCCAGATCAAATACCTTCACAAATTATATTTTTAATTTCTCTTATTTTTTCTGTTTTCAATGTTTTGAACTCTGCATCGGTAATCACGCCTTTATCAAACAATTGTTTCCTTTTTATCAACTCATCTACGATTTCTATAATTCTTTGATTTGTCAATCCAGAACTCAATTTCTTTTTTACACTATTTTTACTCCGCTCTGTAAGTTCATTCCATTGTTTCTCGCTATAGCCCGTACTGACACAATTACCACCACTTCCACAACGGCTGCAATGTGATTTTAACAAGAATCTGCTACATCCTAAACAATAATAAATCATCCCAAATCCCCCTTTCTTTTATCACATATTTAGGAAAACGGCGATACTTTCATAATTTTCCTTTTATATAACTGTTTTTATCAAAATAGTTATTCACCCCTTCACCTTTATTGAAAATAGCATTACAATTTCTTGTCCTTCTAGCGCAATCTCATATAAATCCCCATCTTCATAATCGATATTTACCCGATTATAAACTAATCTGTTCATTCCCTTAAAACAATTTTAGTACAGATATTTACTATTTTCAATAGTAAATATCTGTACTTTATATAATGAAATATAGGGTTATGTAATTTCGTGTGGGAGAATTACTATGGAATATCCATATCTTCGTAGAATGCGTGATTTGCGCGAAGACTCTGATTATACACAAGAATATGTAGCATCACGACTCGGAACTTCCCAGACCATGTATGCCCGCTATGAACGCGGTGCAAACGAACTACCAATTCACCATCTAATCACATTGTGTAAATTGTATAATGTTTCTCCTGATTATCTTCTATGCTTTTCAAATACAAAAAATTCTGAACAATAATTATTCTATCTGCTCTCAGTTCTATGTCTTATCATTATAAAATAATCAGTCCTATACCAAGTCATATGTTTCATTTCAATTCCTCAAGCATCCTATTGGCACAACAAACACGCCATCCCTTCTTTTATAAGCAAAAGGAGCCACCGCACATAATACCATCATAAATGCCGGTCCACCCATTTTATCCGTATCGATCTTTTCTTTCAGCTTTAGGAGATTGGCCGCCCCCTCTTCAATCAGCTTGTCACCACCCAGCTTGATCTCTACCAACCCGTATCTTCCATTTTTCAAATGGATTACCGTGTCACATTCCAGACCGCTTTTGTCCCTATAATGATAGACATTCCCATCGAGAGATTCTGCATATACCCTCAGATCCCGCACGCATAAGTTCTCAAAGATCAGTCCCATAGTAGCCAAATCGTTGATAAGGTCATTGGGTCCTATTCCCAGCGCAGCTGTCGCGATAGAAGGATCGACAAAGTACCTTGTGTCAGAGCTTCTCGCTGCTGTTTTCGACCTGAGATTGGGATTCCATGCCGGTGTATCCTCAATCACGAATATTTTCTTAAGTGCCGAAATATATGATCTTAATGTATTTTCACTGAAACTGTCTGCCTCATCTTCTTTTACATCGTTCAGGATCGATGCTATGGTTGCTTCTGATGCAACACTTCTGGCATAGGCTCTCAGCACTCGCCTTGCTCTGTTTGCATCACGCACTACATTATCCACTCTGGATATATCTGATTCCACTACCGCATCATAATAATCCGGTGCCTGCGCAAGGGCAATCTTTTTTGATCTTCCGATTGCCTTCGGCCAGCCCCCCCTACATATCAAAAATGCAATATCCTCCAGAGTTTGTTCCCCGATTCCGTTCACATCATGCTCTTTGGAAAACAATCCTCTTAAGGATACACTTCCATTAGACTCTCCGGATTCAAACAAGGACATCGGTCTCATAAGTAGCGATGTGATCCTTCCAGTTCCTGTATGAGATATTTCACTGAGATCTGGCGGCACCGCCGAACCGGTCAATATAAACTGACCAAAATCATCTCTTTGATCCACTTCAAAACGAATTGCATCCCACAATTTCGGCGCTAATTGCCATTCATCGATCAGATGCGGCACTTCTCCCTGCAATAACTGAGCCGGATCCATATCCGCAATAGCCAAATACTGCTTCTTCTTGGATGGATCTTCCATATATATGACGGATTTGGCAATATGAGCAGCGGTAGTCGTCTTTCCGCACCATTTTGCACCTTTTACTAAAACCGCACCTTTTGCTTCCAGTTTCTCTGATAAAATCCGATCACAAATCCTATCATAATATGTATCTGCCATAATGCCTTAACCTCCTGATATTTAAGCATATTATATCTCTCATTGATGACTTTGGCAAGTTTTTATTGATGGATTTGGCGCGTTTCCATTGATGACTTTGGCACATTTTCATTGATGGTTTTGACAGATTTTTATTGATGGATTTGGCAGATTTTCATTGATGGATTTGGCACATTTTCGTTGATGGCTTTGGCAGGAATCACCACTTCTTTTTTGGACAGTTGCTATGCGCTACATTGGCGCGGAATTCCACATAACACCCGCAGGCATTGCAGGTAGCGCCCAGAAGATAAGAACAGTCTTTGCAGATAGAAATGCGTTTGGAAAAAAGATTGTCTCCGGCCAGATCCTCAGGTTTGAGCATAGCCAGGAAACGATCCATCTCTGCCGCCACATCAAATGCCTCCGCCTGTGCGGCGATGAGGCATTTGCGGCAGATCTTATGGTTTGTATTTTCGTTATCAATCATCATATTGCCGAAAAGTCTTGGCCACTTCGTCCAGAACTCGCTTCAGTATCGCTTCATTCTCGGTATTTTCGTATTCTTTGGGATACATCATACACAGGCCAAGCTGCCATACCGCCTCTTCCCGTTCCGCTTCAAAGGCATAATAGTAGATCCGGTCCCCGTAATACTCCATCACTGCACGAAACAAAAACATTCCTTCCGCTGCTTCGTATTGCAGGACATCGCTCACGGTTCCCTTTTCCTTATATTCTTCGATCGCGTCTAAGATCCGGTCATCGGTCAGTACGGACACACTGGGATTATCCGCTTCCGTCCATTCCTCTTTGCCATACGCATATACCGACAGCGCCTCTACTTCCATAGCATGCGACTTCGTTTGCCGAAAGGTATCATCGATCTCATACGCAAAACCTATATCATCATCGATGGTATGTATGGTACCGGATAATACGATCGGATCGATCTTACTTTTCCCGGTATCCGGCGGCGCATTCTCCGGCTTCTTTTTCCGAAACAGATCAAATAATCCCATAGAATATCCTTTTAGTTCTGTCCGTAATAGGCATTCTCACCATGCTTACGGAAGAAATGCTTGTCACGGATGCAGTCCGGTGCCGGCTTTACCTGCGGGTTGATCAGCTCGGTCTTGAGTGCCATCTTAGCCACTTCTTCGAGCACCACTGCATTGTGTACCGCCTCAAAAGCATCCTTGCCCCAGGTGAAGGGACCGTGATTGGTGCACAGTACGCCCGGTGTATAGAGCGGATTGATGCCCAGTTTTTCAAAGGTCTCGATGATCACCAGACCGGTATTGGTCTCATAAGCACCGTTGATCTCCTCCGGTGTCAGGCTTCTCGCGCAAGGGATCTCACCGAAGAAATAATCCGCATGTGTGGTACCGTACAGAGGAATGCTGCGGCCGGCCTGCGCCCAGGAAGTTGCTTCCGGAGAGTGGGTATGTACCACACCGCCGATGCCTTCGTACTTCTTGTACAGTTCCAGATGGGTCGGTGTATCGGAAGACGGTTTGTAACGGCCTTCCACACGGTTGCCGTCCAGATCCATGACTACCATATCATCCGGCGTCATGGTCTCGTAGTCCACGCCGCTGGGCTTGATGACGAACAGACCGGATGCGCGGTCGATCTGGCTGACATTGCCCCAGGTATAAGTTACCAAATGGCGCTTCGGGAGCTCCATGTTTGCTAAATATACTTTTTCTTTGAGTTCTTCTAACATGATTTGGTTCCTTTCTTACATTTCGACTGTTCTGCAACACCTCATCCGGCCTTCGGCCACCTTCCCCTCAAGGGGAAGGCAAGGTGCAGTCGGTACGCTATCGCCCTTCTCAAGGGGAAGGCAAGGTGCAATCGGTACGCTATCGCCCTTCTCAAGGGGAAGGCAAGGTGCATTTGGTACACTATCGCCCTTCTCAAGTGGAAGGCAAGTGATAACACTATTCAAAAACAGCTCCGATAATTCTTTACTCTGCAATAGACTCGATGGCAGCTTTCTCCAACGGCAGAGCCTTCACAAATGCCTGCATAAACCGGTCAAATCCGGCAACTTCTTCTGCGGTAGCCGTTACGGTGCTGCCTTCCTGACCTGCAAAGATCTCGTTCTTCAGGAAATCGGAAAGAGATCCTATCTTCTTGGTCATATACAGTGCCAGCAGGGCGATCCCCCACGCACCACCTTCTCCTGCGGTCTCCATAACGGTCACCGGGCCGTTTACGGCTGCGGAAAGAATGCGCTGGCCTGCTTCCTTCGTCTTGAAATAACCACCGTGGCCATACAGGCAGTCTACCTTTACATCTTCTTCCTTAAACAGGATGTCCATACCGTACTTCAAAGTGCTCAACGCGGAGAACAGCTGCAGACGCATAAAGTTCGCAAAGGAAAAGTCTGCGTTTACGGAACGGGCAAATACCGGACGGCCTTCCGCAAAACCGGTTACCGGCTCTCCGGAGAAGTAGTTGAAGCCCATCAGACCGCCGCAATCCGGTGCGCCGCTCATGGCTGCGGTAAACATCGTGGTGTAAAGCTTATCCATATCCACCGGCATACCCATGGCCTCGGAATACTGGGCAAACAGTTTTGCCCACGCATTTATCTCGGAAGTACAGTTGTTGCAGTGTACCATTGCCACATCCTTACCTTCCGGCGTGGTCACTACATCGATCTCTTCGTGCACGCCCTTCAGCGCTTTTTCCATAACGATCATGGCAAATACGGAAGTACCTGCGGATACATTACCGGTGCGTCCCGCCACACTGTTGGTCGCTACCATACCGGTACCTGCATCGCCTTCCGGCGGGCACAGCGGGATACCGGCTTCCAGCTCACCGCTCACATCCAGCAGTTTTGCGCCTTCTACGGTCAAAGTACCTGCTGCCTCACCTGCGGAAAGTGACTTCGGCAGGATATCTTCCAGCTTCCATGCGAAACCGCAGGGAGCGATCATCTCATCAAACTTTGCTACATAAGCCTTGTTGTAATCTCCGGTCGTAGAGTCAATCGGGAACATACCGGATGCATCACCCACACCCAGCACCTTTTCACCGGTCAGTTTCCAGTGGATATAGCCTGCCAGTGTGGTGAAGAAGGTGATGTCCTTCACATGATCTTCTTTGTTCAGGATCGCCTGATACAGATGGGAAATGCTCCAGCGCTGCGGGATATTGAAGCCCAGCGCCTTGGTCAGCTTGCCGGCTGCTTCCTCAGTGATCGTGTTACGCCATGTACGGAACGGAACCAGCAGTTCGCCGTTCTTGTCAAATGCCATATATCCGTGCATCATTGCGGAAAATCCGATGGATCCGATCTTCTTCAAGGGTACGCCGTACTGCTTCTGCACATCGGCTGCCAGTTCTGCATATGCGTCCTGCAGACCGTTCCAGATCATATCCAGGCTATAGGTCCATACGCCGTTTTCATACTGATTCTCCCAGCCATGGCTGCCGGATGCCAGTGTTGCGCCTTTTTCATCGATCAGAACGGCTTTGATTCTGGTGGAGCCGAACTCGATACCAAGGGCTGTCTTTCCGCTTTCGATTATTTCTTTCATATTGTTCCTCCTCATATCTCCGATCTTCCTGCATTGTTCATCGCCTTTACATCGTAAGGAATCCCCCCAAAGGGTCCCCCCTTACGAATATCTCAGGGAACCTTCCCACTTCGTGGGCCCCTCCCTAAGATCAATCCTCATCCGGCCTTCGGCCACCTTCCCCTCAAGGGGAAGGCAGGTTTGCCGGGGTGGAAGCGTTTCCACATGCATAGAAAAGACTTCCCCCGGTAGTTTTGGGGGAAGTCGGTCGTGAATGCTCTGCTTAGATGTTTTCCTTTACGGTCTTTACGATGCCTTCTGCATCCAGACCATACTTGTGGATCAGCTCTGCTGCCGGGCCGGACTCGCCGAAACGGTCACGCATACCGATACGAACCACCTTTGCCGGATGATTCTCTGCCAGGCACTCGCAAACTGCGCTGCCCAGACCACCGATGATGGAATGCTCTTCTACGGTGAACAGCATCTTGGTTTCCTTTGCAGCCTTGATGATCAGCTCTTCATCCAGCGGCTTTACGGTGTGGATGTTGATCACGCGTGCGCTTACGCCTTCTGCTGCCAGTGTCTCTGCTGCTTCCAGAGCCTGGGATACACACAGACCGGTTGCTACGATGGTGATATCGGAACCGTCTTTCAGGGTGATACCCTTGCCGATCTCGAACTTGTAATCTGCATTGTCATTGATCACGGGCACACCGAAGCGGCCGAAACGCAGATATACCGGACCGTTATATTCGTATGCTGCGCGAACAGCAGCCTTTGCTTCCACATCATCGCTCGGGCAGATGACTACCATACCCGGGATGGAACGCATCAGCGCCATATCCTCGTTGCACTGGTGGCTGGCACCGTCTTCACCAACGGAGATACCTGCGTGGGTAGCGCCGATCTTTACATTCAGGTGCGGATAACCGATGGAGTTACGAACCTGCTCAAAGTTACGGCCTGCCGCAAACATTGCAAAACTGCTGATAAACGGAACGATACCGCAGGTAGCAAGACCTGCTGCGATACCGGTCATATTTGCCTCTGCGATACCGCAGTCGATATGACGTTCCGGAAATGCTTTCTTAAAAGTACTGGTCTTGGTTGCTGCTGCCAGATCGGCATCCAGCACATAAAGGTTCGGGAATTCTGCGCCCAATTCTGCCAGCGCATTACCGTAACTGTCTCTGGTTGCGATCTTCTTTACATCTGACATAACGCTGCCTCCTCCTCTTTCAGTTCCTTCATTGCGATCTCATATTCTTCTGCATTCGGTGCCTTGCCATGCCAGCCGCAGGAGTTCTCCATATAGGAAACGCCCTTGCCCTTCAGGGTCTTTGCAACGATGGCACTCGGCTGTCCCTTATGCTCTCTTGCATTCTTCAGCGCCTGAGCGATCTCGTCAAAGTCATTGCCGTTGATCACCTGTACATAGAAGTTGAATGCTTCAAACTTCTTGTCGATCGGGTTCGGAGAGCAAACCTCATCCAGAGAACCGTCGATCTGCAGGTTGTTGTTATCTACGAAAAGAACCAGGTTGTCCAGTTTTCTGTGGCCTGCAAACATTGCTGCTTCCCAGATCTGGCCTTCCTCGATCTCACCGTCACCGCACAGGCAGTATACACGGTAGTCTTTGTTCTGCAGTCTTGCTGCCAAAGCCATACCAACCGCGGCGGAAAGTCCCTGTCCCAGAGATCCGGAAGACATATCCACGCCCGGTACACCCTTCATATCCGGATGTCCCTGCAGGAAGGAGCCTGTGTGACGCAGGGTCTTCAATGCCTCTACATCAAAGAATCCGCGGTTTGCCAGTGTGGAATACAGTCCCGGTGCCACATGTCCTTTGGAAAGAACGAAACGGTCACGATCCTCCATCTTCGGATTCTTCGGATCGATATTCATCTCCTCAAAATATAGGTAGGTAAAGATCTCCGCCGCTGAGAGAGATCCGCCCGGATGTCCGCACTTTGCGTTATAAACACCCGTAATGATACCCTGTCTTACTTTGTTTGCAGCGATCATCAGTGCTTTCTTGTCCAACTTCTTTCTCCTTCCTTGATAAAATATGTTTTAAATTGTGATAAAAAATTACGACTGTATCTGCGAATTCACGCAACAATATATACATTCTATAATATAGACCCCGAAAAAACAAGGGGTGGTTTTGTTACTTTTACCCGAAAGATTATTTATGGTCGCAGATTTCCGTCATCCGCTCTCATGACACCTGTTTTTTGGCCCAAGTGCATATCCCGCGATCGCTCAGGCCCGACAAAAGCACTGTTGTCCGGTTGATATCATGATCCAGGCCTTTTTCCACATGCACATATTCCGTTACGGGGCCGTAGGTGAACTCCAGCGTATATTCGTCGATCTGTTTCCAGCTGCCCCGGATCGAACAACTCTCCAGCCGGCCGTCTTCATGCAGGATCAACGGATGCGCATGCGCGATCCCCTGCGGAACTGCCGGACGCAATTCGATCCGCTCATAGACCCCGGGGATCACCGGCGGTCTTGCGATCCGGAAGGTTTCTCTCGCATAGGGCTGTGCACCGGCGATCAGCCAGCCGTCCGGAGTCGTGTAGAGGCGACGGATCTGTAACAGCCCCGGCCCGCAACCGTCTTCCAGAAAACGCATTTTTCGAATATGAGAAACCAGAAACAGCTCGCCGTTTTCCCGCTGCAACACCGAATTGTGCCCCGGCGCCATATGCGGCATTCCGGTCAGCCAGCGATATCCGGCGCTGATCAAAAGCCCCCGGCTGCAATCCGGATCCTCCGTATCCGCCAGATCGTTGCCGAAGTAATCCAAAAACGGTCCCGTCACCTTCCGGCTGCGTCCTACGCGGATATTATAATCACTCATCAGAGAGCCATAGGATACGAACAGATAATAATATCCCGTCTCCCGGCAGTAGATCATGTACGGGCCTTCGATCGCCCCGTCCGTCCACAGCGGTCGCCGCGCCAGGCAGATCCCCCGGCGGCGCTCCTGTTCTTCCCGGGGCAGGTCCTGTATCTTGGTCCCTGCCATATACCGCGGATCCAGCCGGATACTGCCTACACCGCACCCATCCGGGCCGCGATCCCTCGCCAGACCGCTCTCCTTATCCAGCGGCAAAAGATGCACACCGCCCCAAAAAGATCCATACAGCAGATATTGCTCTCCGCTTTCATGATCTTCAACGATATTGGCATCGATCCCGTTTACATCCAGCGAATCGTCGGTTTTTATGACAATATCACGCGGTACAAACGGCCCCTCCGCCTGATCGGAAACCGCCAGGAAAATGCAGGATTTGCGTGTCCCCCAGGTGGAATTGGAGCAATACAGCCGGTACTCATCGCCCACCTTTACGATATCCGGTGCCCAGATATCGTCCGAACCGGTCCAGACCTCCGCTTCCCACGGCACTTTTACATACTTCGGCAACGGCGTCCAATGCTCCAGATCCTCCGAAACCAGTCCCTGCATATGAGTCGCATAGATATAAAACCGTCCGGAGACCGGATCCTCAAAAACAGCCGGATCGTGGATTTCGTATTCGGCCTCCGCTTCGGCTTCCTCATCCCCGCAAAATCCCTGTTCCTCTTTGTATTCCGTATAACTGCGGGCGATCTGCTCATCCGTTAACGGCACATCATAAAAACTCAGAGCCGACAGATTGCCGCGATAGGATATCTGATAGCAGTCTCCGCCCAGGTATATATGCGAAGCGCCTCCGATCTTCGGCACAGAGCCTCGCATCCCGGCAAGCTTGCCGTCAATGAACAGGCGTATCATATTGTTGAACGCGTCATAGACCAGCGCAACATAACTCCATTTTCCGATGGGAATCGCTTCCGTCATAACATCGGTCCAGGGTACGTCCCCGTCCGCATGCATACGAAACATACATACATTCCCGCTTACTGTGGGCATAAACGAGATAAACCCGCCCTGGGTCCGCGCATAAAATGCACTGGTCCAGTTTTGCACTTCCCGCGGGCGCACCCACATACTGATCGTAAAACTGCCTCCGCGCAACAGTTCCCCGGGCAATTCGACCAGATTGGTATTCACCGGTCCGCCGCCGAAACTCAGCCCGCCATGGGCCACGGAGACGCCCGATACAAACTCCATACCTCCGCCGATCGTCTTCCCCGGCCATTCCCCCTGCGTGGTGGCAAAATTATTGAAAAAATCGTAGCGATATACTTTCTCTTCTCCGGTGATCCTGGACAGATACGCCGTATATTCCTCCAGCGTACGGCACTCCCCGTAATAACTTCCGGTCGCTCCGTCACAGCCGTTTTCCAGCAGAAACTCTACATCCTCTATACTTCGGACACCCTGTCCGATACTGAACAGCTGCATATTCCTCGTCAGATGGAACAAGGTATACAAAATGCTCTGCCGTTCCTCTTCCTTTCGATCCCCCATAACATAGTCTTTATCAAAAAAGACCGTGGAGATCGGCAGGCTTTCCAAAAAACGGAATGCGGAAAAATCTTCTCCGAAATTCATCAGGCCGATCGAAAAACCGGCATTTTTCAAACGATGCAGACTGCTGCGCAGGTGTTCCGCACTGCGTCCGCCCAGATACCGCTCGTCGATCAGCAATTCCAGCCCTGCTTCGGGAATACGATACTTTTTGGTGATACTGCAGAGAACTTTGACCGCATCCTCTTCCAGTGTCAAAGGGGACAAGCGGATCCCCACGACAGATTGTGTACCGACCGCCCGCCGGATCAGCTTATAATCTTTACACAACTGCTCAAAGACATATAGATCCACTTTTCGAATGAATCCGTTCTTTTCCAGTACCTGTTCGTACTGCGGGCTATACATGAGCTCTCCGCTCTCCTTTTCCCAGACGGTCATGGCAACGCTGCGCATGATCCTTGCATTTTGGAGATGGATCACCGGGTAATAGAGCAGGCGGAATCGTCCTTCCGAAAGCGCAGCTTCCACCGTGCTCTCGATCTCCCACTCCTCACGGATCTGCTCTGCATAATCATCAAAAAAGATATATCGGTTCTTTCCTTCCTTCTTTGCGTAATACATCGCCGTATCACTATAGGAAAGCAGTTTGTCGATACCTTCTGTCGTATGCGCATTCCGGACAATCCCGATGCTGGCCGAGATCACGCCGAAGGCTTTATCCGCGGAAGCTTCTGCCCGAAAATCATTCAAAAGCCCGTCGGCCAGCGTCTGCAGATCCTCACGATCCCTTTCGCCGGGAATCATGATAACGAATTCATCGCCGCCCAGACGGATCACTGCCCCATCCTGCGGCACACCGTCCGTCAGAATGCTGCCGACACGCACCAATGTACGGTCTCCGATCTTGTGCCCGTACATATCATTTACATTTTTGAAATTATCCAGATCCAGAAATAGAACCTGTACCGATTCCTGCTGCGAGATCTGTTCACTCCAGATCTCATACATACCCTTTCGGTTGTACAATCCGGTCAGGTAGTCTTGTGTTTCACGTCCCATACAATCCTCCCCTAAAAAAAGATGTATCGACCTGATATTTTAGACAAACATAATCTATTTTAGCATTTATTTAATTATATTTACTTCCGTCACTCTTTTCAATATGATGTTCACGATTATGTATATGTTTAGCGGGATTATACTATTTTTCCCTTCTATTCTCGTCGTTTTGCCGAATGTGCAAACTATTTTACAAAATTATAAAAATATCCCTCGCCTGTATTGACCTTATGCGGAATATTCACTATATTTATATACATATCCCGCATTACAAAAAAGAAAACTTTTATTACGAGAAGGAGCTGCTTATGCAACACATCACATCTCTAGACGGCGCAATAGAATTATTTAAAGCTCTCGGTTCCGATGTACGTATTGACATCATTAAACTATTACTCAAAAACAAACACATGAATATGAATGAGATCGCTAAAGAACTGCAGATCACCAACGGTGCGATCACCAGTCATATCAAAAAGCTGGAATCCTGCGGTGTGATCACGACATCCAACGATTCCCGGGGACACGGCAACCAGAAGATCTGTACGCTGACCATGGACAAGATCCTGATCGAACTCGATTCCGAGGCCGTGGATCAGAATGTTTACACCACCAGCCTGAAAGTCGGCCACTATTCGGATTACAAAGTATATCCGACCTGCGGACTTTCCACTTCCACCGCACTGATCGGCGAAGTGGACGATACCCGCTATTTTGCCCATCCGGATCGCTACAACGCCGACATCCTCTGGTTTACACGCGGTTTCGTGGAATATGAGATCCCGAATTTTATCCCGCCCCTGCAGGAGATCACACAGATCATGATCTCGGCGGAACTTTCGTCCGAAGCGCCCGGCATCAACAGCAACTGGCCTTCCGACATCACCTTCTCCTTAAACGGCATCGAGCTGGGTACCTGGACATCCCCCGGCGATTTCGGTGATGTACGCGGTATCTTCACCCCGGACTGGTGGTTCCCCAACTGGAACCAGTACGGTCTGTTAAAACTGCTGGTGATCAACAAGAGCGGCACCTACATCGACGGACTCAAGATCTCCGATGTCGATATCGAGCAGTTCAAGGGCAGCAACCACAGCAAATTCACCTTCCGTATGGAGATCAAGGATGACGCCGCACACATCGGCGGCCTGACCATCTTCGGCAAGACCTTCGGCAACTATGCACAGGATATCAAAGTCAGCATCAGTTACAGCCCGGAGAAATAAGTAAATACAGATACAAAACCAGGGACCCGGTCATTGCGGATAGAGGTAATCCTCATCCCCGATCGGGTCTTCTTTTATTACTTTTGCAAAGCCCTTGTAGATAAAGAAACTGCACAGCCAGTTGATGAACGCGATCCCGAAGATCGCCATCAGCATCAGAAAACTCACACTGATCGTTGCCAGATACGCCGCGCCTGCACACAAAAGCATACACACAGCGGTATGCGGCAGGAAAAACGCAAATGCCATCTTGGCCGCATTTGTGATCTGCACTTTAAGCGGATCCCGCATTTTTGCGATCACCGGAAAAACCCACAGTGAGATCATCCAAAGGATCAGCGCGATGCCGCCCGAGAGCAACAGCATTCCTTTGGCCGTCATCCCCGCTTCCGATGCCTGCCAAAAACGAAAGTCCAAAAACAGGATCCCCGCGCAGAGCAGAACCATCAGCCACGCCGCCGTCGCCTGCCAAAAACTTTCCCGAAACGCTTTCCAGAACCGTTTTGCCACATAGCCATCCCCTTCCCGGACCGAACGCAGATTGACCGCATACATCGCACTCAGTGCCGCTCCCATCGTTACTACCGGAAGAGAGAATACCAAAAAGAGAAAATTCAAAAAGATCAGATCCGTCAGTTTATTTAAGAATCGTATCACCGGATTATCGTAAGACATGGCTTTCCCTTTCTATGGTAATCACTTCTATAAACAAAACTCTTTTTTATAATATCAGATTCCCACCCTCAAAACAAATGTGCCGCCATCAAAAACAGAGTGTTTTTTGATAGCGGCACACCAAGTAAGAAAGAGAAGTAAAGTGGGGGCTTTACTTAATACCACTGATCGCGATCGATTCGATGATCACGCGCTGGAAGAGGAAAAACAGCAACAGTGTCGGCAACATTGCGATCACAGATGCCGCCATGATCAGAGCGTAGTCGCTTTGGATCGCATAATAGGAGTTGAAAGACCGGATCACCACCTGCAATGTCCATGTCTTTTCATCTCGCAGGAAAATGGTCGGAGCCAGATAATCATTCCAGATCCCCATAAACCACAGCATCAGCTGGGTTCCAAGGGCGCCTTTCATAAGCGGAAGAAAAATCTTCCTATAGGTAACAAAATAGTTGCATCCGTCCAGTTTGGCCGCTTCCATCAAATCCTTCGGAATGCTGTACAGATTCTGCCGCAGGAAGAAGATCATGCTCACATTTCCGAAACATCCCGGAATGATCAGTGGCAGCAGCGAGTT
>JAFXQR010000025.1 GCA_017526985.1 Lachnospiraceae bacterium | reverse complement strand
TAAGGAAGCGCTTAGAAACCGCCAGCACCTGAGGCGGGCCCGATGTGATTCCTCCGCGCAATTCAAAGGAGGATTTTTTTATGCAACACAACAAAACCAATGTTCTTGTGGAGGGTGCGATCATGATCGCCCTCGCCACCGTACTCAGCTTCATCCGGGTAGTCAAACTGCCCTGGGGCGGCTCCATCACTCTGCTGTCCATGCTGCCGATCGTCCTGTTCTCGATCCGCCGCGGCATCAAGGCAGGACTCACGGTTTCCTTCCTGTTTTCACTGGTACAGTTTATCCAGGGCATCATGGATGGTCTGTTTGGCTGGGGACTGACCCCCGGCAGTCTGGTAGCCTGCATTTTTCTGGATTATCTTCTGGCCTTTACCGTACTTGGCCTCGCCGGCCTCTTTCGTAAAAAAGGTGTTCCGGGCTGGATCGCAGGCATCGCATTTGCCATCCTGCTGCGTTTCACCATGCACTTCTTAAGCGGTGTGATCATCTGGCAGTCCTTCGGACAGCTGTGGGGTGAATTTTTCACGGAAAACACGGTACTGTACAGCCTGCTCTACAACGGTGCTTATATGCTGCCGGAAATGATCTTCACCATCATCGGTGCAGTTGTACTATTAAAAATGCCGAAGGTTGGAAGTTACCTTACCAACGCCTCCGGCGCAAACAGTTGATGGAATGCTCTCTGTTTTTTCAAAAGGAGCCGACACTCTTCGGAATGCCGGCTCCCGTTTTTTTATGACCTCAGAAATTTGCGTTTCTATGTTTTGCTTTCCGGACAATACCATCCGAAGATGTATTTGAAGAATCCGAAGCCCCGATTTCCACCATGATACCATAATCAATATCACGGCTCTTCTTTTTCATTTATCCGCTGTAAATTCACCGCTAAGCTGCGAGGTGTATATAGATAGTTTGCTCAATATCCTATCAAAGGCAAGCTGCGAAACTGTTGCAATTTAGCAGGTTGTATTATAATCCCATTTCTCCTTCTGCGCAACCACTATATTCGCTAAGGAAACCATTTACCCATTTGAAACGATCAGCTTGCGCTCCGCTTTTTGGAAAAGCTTCTGTCGGGAGATGAGACTGTCCGCTTCCACCCACACTTCATATTCACCTTCTGGCAGGACACCACCGGCAATACGGGCGGCCAGGCCGGAAAGTTCTACATGGGTCTGCTCGTAATAGACACGCTCCACATCCGGACGATAGCGTCGGAAGACCGGTACTTCATATACCGCCTCTCCCTGTTTCAAATACACTTTGAAGGAATAATCCGCGCTGTCCAGGCCGCGTACATGGGCATGGATATCCAGAAGCACCGCATTCAGTTCTCTGGCATAGGGCTTTACATTCAACCGGTCGGATTTGACGATCAGCGCTTCATTGACCGGTGTAAAGTCCGGTGCCTTCTTCACGGGCTGAAGATTTTCTACCGAAGGCAGATCCCGGTTCTCATGCGGCATCCCCGCTTCAAAATTCTGATTGCAGCCGGTCAGCTTGGGATTGTAATAGGGATCGTGATCCACAAAGGACGGATGTCTGGTATAGAGGATCATACGCTCGTTAAACAGCCTCTGCCGCTTCGCTTCGTCCTGATGGTCATCTCCCCGGGATAAGGATTCATAATGATAAAATATCACATCGTTACGCATCACATTACGGTACTGCTTTTCGATCAAGGAAAAACAGAAATCCACATCATTATAGGCGACCGAAAGCACTTCCGGAAAACCGCCCACCGCTTCATATTTTTCCTTTGCGATCATCAGATTCGCTGCTGTCACGCCCACCATGTCCACCACGCCGCGGTTACGCCCGCGGTCATAGGAGACTGCATCACTATAGCCAAACAACTTGTGCACCGGGCCTTCATACATATTGGTGATGCCGCAGTGCTGGATCAGATCACCGTCCGGATAATACAGCTTGGCCCCCACAGCTCCTGTTTCAGGTAACCCGGCCTGCCCCAGCATGCGCTCGATCCAGTCCGGCGTGATCACCTCGGTATCATCATTTAAGAAAACATAATAGGAACCGGCCGCTTCCTTTGCTGCCAGATTGCACATCCTGGAAAAATTAAAATCCATGGGGATATAGAGGTAACGGTAATCGTACTGCTTTGCGTATGCTTCGTATTCTGCCTTTGCTTCCGCACTGCTGCCGTTATCGATCACGATGATCTCGAGATTTTGATAAGTACTCTTCTCCCGCACCGAGGCCACGCAACGCTTTAAGATCTGCGGATGGTCTTTGGACGGGATTAGGATGCTCACCTTTTCCCCGGCGTTTTCATACACCGGATACCAGAGTCCGTCCGCTTCTTCCTTCCATTCCGCGCTCCTGCCGATGCTTTTTAAAAATGCTTCCTTTACTGACACATATTCTTTGCCACCGCCAACAGGCTCTGCGATCAGCATATTGCCGAGGGTCCTCGGTTCCTCTTTGAGCGGACGGTGAAACAGAACTGCCGCCTCATGGATATAGATAGGATCGTTATGCATGAGATTCAGACACATCCGATACAAAAAAGCGAATCCTTTTTTTTCTGCCTCCGAAACATTTTCCGCAGCGATCGCCTTCGCCTCATTCTTTGCTGCCCCGGTACGCACCGCAACGATGCCTCCAAGATAAAAGTAGGACAGCAGCGTATCCGGTGATGCGTCCGGTTTCAGATAAGGATAACAGCGAACACCTTCACATCCGTTTCCTTCCGGTATGTACAGATCCTCATCAAAATATTTCCAGTCGTGACAAGCGCCCTCCACCCACTTTTCCAGCGCTTCCGGATCTTCCGGCGCAAAACACCCGTCATCTGCGGCAAACAATATCCACTTGCAGCCGGAATGCTCCGCTTCCGCAACAGACTCTGCCCCCGCCTTGGAAAAAGGTATGACAAAAAAGTGCGTCCCGCTCAGACGATGCGGTTCATCCCCCACCGGGATCCCTTTTTTCAGCTGCTTGCGCCAGCTGTTCTTCTGGCGGTCCAGTTCGGCTTCGTAAGCAGCCAGTGCTTTTTTATGAAGTTGTTCCTGAATGGTTTTTTTGATGATGTTTGACATCCGATAAAATTCCTCTATCGCAAGTTACACCTCATCCGGCCTTCGGCCACCTTCTCCTTCGGTCTACAGTCCTGCTAAACTCACTTCGTTCGCTAAGCAGGAACTGGTACCCTCAAGGGGAAGGCAAGGTGCCTCCCTTAAACGCATCCCTTCTTACAAGAATATTGCCTATTACGCTTTCTGAATTCTTAATAATTCTCCCACGCGTCTTCTATCTTTTCCAAACGATAGCGGATCACCAGTTCCACCGCCCGTCCCTTCTTGCCAAGGGGGATCGTGAGGTTCGGATCATCCCCGTGGAAGCAATAGACATTTTCCTGTACTTCACCACCGTTGCCGGGGATGCGCTTCCCAAGCTTGCCGCCGCCTTCGATCTCCAGCACCGTCAGCACACAGCTGGTCTTGGCCGGATCAAAACGCACGGCACGCATCCGCTCTGACAAAGGGATGTGTACTTCCAGGGTATGATCGTCCTTCTTTTCCACCTGCGGATACATACTGTCCGCCTCGGAAAATCCCTTGCCGTAATCAAAGTACACCTGCGCCTGATAGTACTGCTCCCGGTGCACATTCTTTGCTTCCCAGATCTGCATCATCCATTCGCGCAGCGCCACCTCATTCCCCAGCAGCTCGTTGATGCGTCCCAGCGGCACACGATCGCCGGTGGCCAGCTTCTGAAATGCCAGTTCCTGCTTCTTCAATGCCTCTTTATCAAAGCGCTCTTTCTTCAGATGCAGCTTCGCAAAGTTTTCCTCTGTCTCCAGTTTCTCCGCATCCGCATGATCCGCCAGATGCACATAGAACGCGCGCTGCACGGTCTCTTCCACCGGGCGTGCTTCTTCTACCGTCCATTCGTAATCAATGAGCTGCCACTGTCCGTTGTGGATCAGAATATTGGAAAAGATCATATCCAGATCCGTCACTTTTTCTTTTGCGTTGTAAGATGCCAGCTCATAATACTTCTGCAGCAGTTCCCCGATGCCGGAAAGATCCTTTTCTTTTGCTTTCCGGTCCAGCAGATTCTCCAGTGTCTCCCCTTTCAAAAACGGAAAGCACAGGCCGCTGCCGTCTTTGGTACGCTTCACCGGACATACCGTAAGTGCACTGCCCTCATAGCGTTTCGCCAGTAGTTTTCCGGCGTTTTCGATAGCAGAGATATGTTCCCCCGCCGCTTTGGTACAGGGATATTTTTCCACACATACGCCGTCTTTCGTATCCACGATATCCGTGCGGATCGCCTTGTCTGCCGCGCGGTCGTTGGAATATTTGCTGTAGACCACTTCCGAATCACCGCCCAATATCACCAGATAGGAATTGGAAAAGATCGGGAATATCTCTTCCCGGATCACACCGTCAAACGCCCTCTGCTCATCAAATAGGAGCATACGGTCCCGGTCCAGATGCAGCTGGTTATTGCGCAATTCGCCCACCTGCGGCAGCCGCCGGTCGGAATAGAGTGTGTTCATAAACTTATAATCCGGGTAGGGATAATAGAAATGCATATCACGGCATCCGGCGCTCTTAAAGATCTGTTCCAATGCCGAACGGCTGAAGGTCTGTGCCGGACCGCCGTTTGGATAATCTTCGATCCCGGAATAGAAAGTCCCCAGATGATCTTCTCTTGCTCCGGCAAAATATTTCATGCCCAAACGGTTTTCAATAGCGACCACGATGCGTCCGTTTTCTTTCGCATGCTTTTTGATGATCTCCATAAAACGCCGGTGCGGCTCGGCATCATGGATATAACTGCCGGCATATTCCAATACACCGATCAGAAAGATATAGTCATAGTCGGTATCCAGAGAAGGCTCGATATCTTCGAAGTTGCCCACCAGAATGGTCATATTCTCTGCGTCCCTATGACGGTACGCGTTGATCAGACTGCGCTTTTTGGACAGTTCCACACAAGTAAGACGGCCTGCTTTTTCGGAGAGCACGCCGGAGATGGCACCACAGCCGGCGCCCACTTCCAATACCTTGGCCCCTTCGGGAATACGCAGCCATGAAACGATGTTTTCACGCAGATCCGACAGATGATAGAGGATCGGCCAGCTCCTGCGCTCCGCGATGATGGAAGGATATTCCTGCTGCGTGTGTTCCTTTACGATCTCAAGCAGTTCATCTTCCACGGCACCGTCGCAATATAAGTCGGCTCCGCCGTAGAAGCGGAGATCCAGAGTGACATTGCCGATTTTTTCTGTGGTATTTGCCATATTAAATATCCTTTACGGTAACTTTAGAATTCATATCATAGAAACCAACCGTGTTCTTCTCGGAGACGACGGTCAGCTGCAATGCATCGTAGAGTCTGTGGTAGACCGTGAAGTCATCACCTTCATAACCGGTACAGCCGAAAGAGAGCAGATATTCGCCGCCCTGCAGATCCACCTGTTGTGTAAAAGTGATCTCTTTTTTCTCACCGGCTTTGCAGGGATCTAAGAAAGCTTTTTCAAACATGGTGTTGGTACCGCAGATCTCGGTGCCCTTCACATCCTTAAAGGATAAGGCAAAGATCGGTGCCGGCACATCCTGCCGGATCTCTACCACCATATGCACGGTGCATTCCATCCCCTTCATGACGGCATTGATACGGCGTCCCTGCGGATCCGTCACATACACCTCCGTGATCTGTGCCTTGCCGGAGCCGTATTCCAACGCTTCCACATCCTCCGCATTTTCCGGCGGCGCGGCGTCCAATTCTTCCTGTACTACTTCTGCCGGTGCTTCGTACTGTCCCACCAGCACCTGCTTATAGATATCCAGCATCTTCTTCGGAGCGCCCTCGCCCAGCTTCTTGCCTTTTTCCAGCAGGATCACGCGGTCGCAGTACTTTGCGATACTGGACATATCATGGCTTACGAACAGGATCGTCTTGCCCTGCTCCTTAAACTCTTCAAACTTGTGATAACACTTTGACTGGAAGAACACATCCCCGACGGACAGTGCCTCATCCACGATCAGGATCTCCGGCTCGATATTGATGGCCAGTGCGAAAGCCAGGCGCACGAACATACCGGAGGAATAGGTCTTCACCGGCTGGTGCACAAAGTCCCCGATGTCCGCAAATGCCAGGATATCCTCCAGTTTCGCATCGATCTCTTCTTCGGAAAAACCGATCATGGTACCATTCAGATAGATGTTTTCCAGACCGGTATATTCCGGATTAAATCCTGCCCCCAGTTCCAGAAGTGCCGAAATACGCCCATTCACATTCACTTCCCCGGAGGTTGCATTCAGCACCCCGGTGATGATCTTTAAGATCGTGGATTTGCCGGAGCCGTTGGTACCGATGATGCCTACGGTCTCCCCGGTTTTGATCTCAAAGGACACATCATAAAGGGCGTGATGCTCCTTATGCCTCGGCTTACGCGTGAGATGCAGTGCCTCCCGCAGGCGGTCACGGTTTCGGTCATATAATTTGTAAGTTTTGCAGAGGTTTTTGACCTCGATAGCTATGTTGTTATCCAAATAACACCTCATCCGCCCTTCGGGCACCTTCCCCTCAAGGGGAAGGCAAGGTGCCTTCCGGTACTTCGTTGCTAAAATTTATAATACGTCTGCAAAATGAACACGCAGGCGTTTAAACAATCCCAATCCGATCAGCATCAGTACCGCGGTCACACCCCAGAAATACAGTGTGAGCGGTATATTTTCCCAGAACCACCGGCCATCAAATAAGGATTCCCGGTAGCCGTTCACGATATAATACACCGGATTGAGTTTAAAAACGATGCGAAGCGCTGCCCATTTGCCCTGCAGATAGCCCAGGTCCCAGAGGATCGGTGTTGCCCACATCCCGACCTGCATCAGGATATTGATGATCTGCGCCAAGTCGCGGAAAAAGACCACGATGGCGCTGGTGGTATAACTGATCGCCACGATCAGCACAAACATACACAAGCTGTAATATGGCAATTGCAGAAGCGTCAGATGCGGCGTCTGCCCATATGCAAAAAACAGGATCAGCATCACTGCTGCAAAGAAGACATGGATAAAACTGGCTCCCAGAACCTTCACTACCGGCAGCACACGGATCTCAAAAACCACTTTTTTGACCAGATAATTGTACTCCAGAAAAGCGTACATCCCCTGCATCACGGCTTCGCTGAAATAAAACCAGGGAACCAGCCCGGCCGTCAGCCACAATACATAGGGGGCATCGATCCCGCTGGCCAGCCGCAGGGCACGCTGCTGAAAGATCACTTCAAAAACAAAATAGTACAGCACGACCGTAACGACCGGCTGTACCAACGCCCACAGCACTCCCATATAGGAGCCTGCGTAGCGTTTCTTAAAATCATTTTTCGCCAGTTTCCAGATCAGATGGCGATTTTTCATCAAT
>JAFXQR010000024.1 GCA_017526985.1 Lachnospiraceae bacterium | reverse complement strand
CAAAGCCTTCGGCTTACGCGCCAGCAAAGGAACCAGGTCTAGGATCTTAGGTGGTTCTTTAACCATCTTATCGATTTCATCGGTCGGAACCTTACGCTGCTTCAGCCCGAATGGCATGTTATCATTCACGGTCATATGCGGATACAAAGCGTAGTTCTGGAATACCATCGCGATATCACGGTCCTTCGGCTCTACGTCGTTTACCAGACGATCACCGATACGCAGCTCACCGGAGCTGATGTCTTCCAGACCTGCGATCATACGCAGTGTGGTGGACTTACCACATCCGGAAGGACCTACGAAGATGATGAATTCCTGGTCTGCGATCTCCAGGTTGAAATCCTTAACAGCTTCGAAACCGTTCGGATAAACCTTGCAGACATTCTTCAAAGAAAGACTTGCCATTTTTTGATTACCTCCTGGGTATTTTTGATTGCCGCTCGCACGGCATTTACGTACTTTGTCACTATTTGGCATTATAACGGATTACATAAAAGATTTCCATTGACCGAGCGCCGAAATCTTTTCGGGCACATTCGTCATATTGACGAAAGACATCCGAATCACGCTTCGATCTCGTCAGATTGACGAAAACACCTCATCCGCCCTTCGGGCACCTTCCCCTCAAGGGGAAGGCAAGAAATAATGCTCTCAAGATGAGACCGTCAGTTTCATAGGCACTGAGACGATCCCCTCCCGCTCAAAAGGCTCCGCGATCTGCGAAAAGCCGATCTTTTTATAAAACTCCAGGGCATAAGGAGCCGAATTGACCGTGCAGAAACCTCCCGGTTCCTTCTCATACAGCACATCCAGGATCTTTTCGTCCTCGTTATCCAGCGGCAGCACCTTGCGGTCGCAGAGATAGTCCATAGCGCAGTCGATCAGCGCCCGGCCGATCCCGGTATACTGGTACCGCTCATCCACAAACAGGAGTGAGATATGATTGTGCTCCCGGATCGTGATCACCCCGACGATCTGCCCGGCATCCTTGGCCACATACATCCGGTACCTGCCCAGGACAAACATCCGCTTGAGCATACTGTCGGAGATGAAACGCAGAAAGCTCTCGCAGCCTTCTACAGAATAATCTCTGGCATCCGTTTTCCGGAAAACCCGCCAGACCATAGCCATGGCATCTTCCCAGTCCTCTTCCGTACCGTGCAGGATCGTGATGTTCCGCCTCTGCTCCAACGCTTTTACATAAACACTGAAATACATAATTTATTTTGCTTATTCATTGGCGATCTGCTGATCCAGTTGGTCATAACCGTCTTCGATCTGGTTTTTGATCTCCTGCATGGCCTCGCCCATCTCTTCCACTTCTTCCTGATTGGCGCTGATCTGATCCTGCGTCTCTTGAAACTCCTTCAGATCCTTTGTGGCAGAGGTCACCGCAAAATAGATCATCAGCAGCACCGATATCAGCAACACCACCAGAAATACGCCATTGCCGTCTTTTCTCATAAACTTACACTCCCCTAAAAACAACAAACGATCCGGAACCGTCTGAAAACCGCCCCGAACCGTTTCAAAACTACAACATTAACCGATCGCGGATCCGGAGGGTACATTCTTCTCCGGAGTCATAAGTACTACATTGCCTTCCGCGTCTTCCGCGCACAGCAGCATCCCCTCACTGAGCACGCCTGCCAGCTTGGCCGGCTTTAAGTTCAGCAGTACCATCACCTTCTTGCCCACCATCTCCTCGGCCTTGTACCACGCCTTGATACCGGATACGATCTGCACCGTACGGTCACCGATCTTTACCTGGGAGCACAGCAGCTTCTTGGACTTGGGCACTTCCTCGCACTTCACGATCTCGCCCACTACAAACTGCAGCTTTTCAAAATCATCAAAGGTGATCTCTTCCTTCGTCTCTACATGCACGGCATTCTCTTCCGCTGCATCCGCGCCGCCCAGAGCCTTGAGCTTCGCATCTGCCTCTTCCTGCGAGATCTTGCCGGCTGCCAGCAGATTGGCTGTCGCCTTCTTCTGGTGAGCCACATATTCCTCACGCTGACGCGCCTGTACTTCTTCTGCCTTCTTAGCGATCTCTTCCTTATCCAATCTTGCGAACAGGATCTCCGGAGCATCGGTTACCTTAAAGGTCTTGTTCTCCTGCAGGCCGAAGGTACCCAGCCGGTCAAATTCACGCAGCTTTGCGCCCAGCTGTGCAGCGATCTTGTCTGCCGTAGTCGGCAGGAACGGTGCCAGCAGGGATGCGCCGGTCATTATACCTTCGCACAGGTTGTAGAGTACGGTAGACAGACGGTCACTTGCCGCCTCGTCCTTTGCCAGTTTCCACGGCTCCGTCTCGTCGATATACTTGTTCAGACGCTTGAATACATTGAAGATCTCCGTTAAGGCATCTGCCACATGAAGGGTCTCCATCAGCTTCTCTACTTTAACATAAGCGCCGGTCACAACTGCCTTCAGATCACCATCGATGGCTGCATCTTCCACACCCTTGTCGATAGCAGAACCTCCGAAGTACTTGTTGGTCATGGCCACGGTACGGTTCACCAGGTTGCCCAGGGTGTTTGCCAGGTCGGAGTTTACACGCTCCGTCATCAGCTCCCATGTGATGGTACCGTCGTTTTCATACGGCATCTCGTGCAGAACGAAATAGCGCACCGCATCCAGACCGAAGATGTTGATCAGGTCATCCACATAGATCACATTGCCCTTGGACTTGCTCATCTTCTCCCCGCCCTGCAGCAGCCACGGGTGTCCGAAGATCTGCTTCGGCAGCGGCTCGTCCAGAGACATTAAGAAGATCGGCCAGTAAATGGTATGGAAACGGATGATATCCTTACCGATCAGATGCAGATCTGCCGGCCAGTTTTTCTTATACAGATCACTGCTGTTGCCATCCGCATCATAGCCGATACCGGTGATGTAGTTGGAAAGCGCATCCAGCCATACATATACCACATGCTTCTCATCGAAATCCACCGGGATACCCCATTTGAAAGAGGTACGGGATACACACAGATCCTGCAGACCAGGCAGCAGGAAATTGTTCATCATCTCGTTCTTGCGAGATACCGGCTGGATAAACTCCGGATGGGTATTAATATGCTCGATCAGACGGTCTGCATATTTGCTCATCTTGAAGAAATACGCTTCTTCTTTTTCATCATGCACATTGCCGCCGCAGACCGGGCACTTGCCGTCCGCCAGCTGGGTCTCGGTGTAGAATGCCTCACACTCAGTGCAGTATTTGCCTTCATAGGCGCCCTTGTAGATGTCGCCCTTGTCATACATTTTTTTGAAAATCTTCTGAATCTGTCTCTCATGATCCGCATCCATGGTACGGATGAATCGGTCATAAGATGTACCCATCATATCCCACAGCTCCTTGATGGTGCCCGCGGTCATATCTACAAACTCCTTCGGGCTCATGCCTTCCTCAATGGCGCGGGTCTCGATCTTCTGTCCGTGTTCGTCGCTGCCGGTCTGGAAGTGCACATCATAGCCGTCCGCTCTCTTGTAACGCACGATACTGTCTGCCAGTACGATCTCGTAGCAGTTGCCAATGTGCGGCTTACCGGATGTGTATGCGATCGCTGTTGTTAAATAATATTTTCCTTTGCTTGTCATGTTATCACCTGTCCTCTGTATTAAAATATATCCCAGTCATCATCGTCGGAATCCGGCTTCTTTGCCTCCGCCTCCGGATGATCTTTCTTTTCGTGCTTTTCTTTGATGTCCTCTAAGATGTACTTCGTGATCACCGCGGAAACCACCGCAATCCCAAGGATCGGGCTGGCTGCCACTACTTTCTTCAGTCCTTTTTTCAAAACCTTTCCCGAAATCATCATAGATCACCTCGCAATTCCAACTCCACCGGGCAGTGGTCGGATCCCAACACTTCCGTGTGGATCTTCGCATCCGCCAAGCGGTCCTTTAAGCGCTCCGATGCCACAAAGTAGTCGATGCGCCAGCCTGCGTTCCTGCTCCGGGCCTGCATTCGGTAGGACCACCACGAGTAGATATCCGCCTGCTCCGGGTAGAAGTAGCGGAAAGTATCGATAAAGCCCGCATTCAGCACCGCGCCGAACTTAGCTCTTTCTTCATCCGTAAAGCCCGCATTCATATGGTTGGTCTTCGGATTCTTCAGGTCGATCTCCTCGTGAGCCACATTCAAGTCGCCACAGTAGATCACCGGTTTCTTCTTGTCCAGTTTCTTAATATATGCCAGGAAGTCATCTTCCCATTTCATACGATAGTCCAGGCGCTTCAATCCATCCTGGGAGTTGGGTACATACACGGTGATAAAGTAAAAATCCCCATACTCCAGTGTGATCACGCGCCCTTCGTGGTCGTGCTCTTCCACACCGATACCGTAGGCTACTGATAACGGCTCCTTCTTCGTAAAGATCGCCGTCCCGGAATAGCCCTTCTTCTCCGCATAGTTCCAGTACTGGTGGTAGCCCGGCGTATCCAGCGCCAGCTGTCCCTCCTGCATCTTGGTCTCCTGCAGGCAGAAAATGTCCGCATCCGCTTCCTTAAAATACTCTATGAAGTTTTTCCCCACACAAGCCCGCAGCCCGTTGACATTCCAGGAAATAAATTTCATAAATACCTCACCATTAAATATAATGAATGTTTAGTGTACCACAGATTTCGCCATTTTGCAAACCGCGATTGCGTTTCACCTCAAAAATCGTCATTAAAAACAAAACCTGCCAATGGATGTTGCTCCATTGACAGGCATTGTCATTACATCATTCTGATCTGCTTACTTGATCATCTCTACTTTGCCCACCAGATCCGGTGCAGTAGAACGCCCCTGCGCATCTGCTGCGGTAGCCGGGCGAATATCATACACATGAACTCTCGCTATGCCCCTGCCATTTCTGAATGCGCTGATATCCGAATCCGTCAGAATATCAACTTTCCCAAAGTATTCATCCGCCGAAACCAGGATCATATCGGATGCATGATCATAAATGTAATACCCGTCAAATTCCGTGATGCTCTCGCAAAACATCTTGATCTGCTCCCGCTTTGCATCCTGCAGACTCTCCCACAGATCGCTCACGCCGGTATTATAAGCCACGCAACGGTTGATCTCCTGACCTCCGATGGTGCCTTCCACACGGTAATATACATCTGCTTCCGACTGCGGATATACATCATATGCATACATATCCGTATTCATATACACAATAAAATCTGCTTCGCCGGTGCTGCTGCTCAAGCTCATCTCTGAAATCGGATACCAGCTTCTGAACTGATCCCCTACCGTGATCTCCGGTGCTCTCTCCAGCCAGGCGATGGCTCTTACTACATCCGGGAAATACGGATTGGCATACTCAAGCACCTGACCGTCTGCCGTGGTGATCGTCACTGCTTCCACAGTCTCTGACACTTCCGGCTGCGGCTCGGTCTTCTCTTCCGTCACAACACTCTGCTCTGCCTCTGTTGTCGCATTTGCCTGACCTGCATAGGAAAGGTTTGCCTTACCATCCGCAAAATCCTGAGCGTTCCCTTCCCCGATGTATCCGATGGAAATGCTCTGTCCGGCTGCGATCGCCTTGTTATAGTCCAAGGATTCTACGGTATACTGATACAGATCCCCCACAGCGATGGTTTCCGTGATGGTGCCGTTCCACAGATTTGCGATCTTGTCTGCCGAGCAGAAGGTGATCTTCCATCCGTTGGTCTCGGTCTTTGCCAGGTTGGTCAATACGATCTCACCGCAGTAGCCGCCATACCAGGACGATGTCACTTTCTGTGTGAGCGCATAGTCGGTCGCCGCTTCGCTTTCTGCGTGTGCGTAAAGCACTGCGCTGCCCGATGCAAACTGTCCGGAAAGCATGATCCCCGACAGTACTGCTGCAAACCCACGTGTTACTTTGTTGTTTTTCATGGTTTAACTCCTTCTCATAACTGAAACGTATGTTGTTACATAATCTGCTTAAGATACGTTTTGAAAGCCCCATTTTTATGGTTTTTCCAAACAGTATTCTCAACCCGTTGTACAACGTTCTTTTACTATATAGGAAAATGTAGGGCAAATCCAGCAATCCCGCATTACATTTTCGCACTTTTGCGATGCGGGACAGCGATCATGAATCTTCCAACATGAGATAAACCATAAAGCCCAGGAAAAGCGCATTCAGGTACATATATCGAAAGAAGATCATCGGGCCCAGAAGGATGGTGCCAAAATACATCAGCGGGATCATCGATAACGCGATCTTCCTTCTGCTCTTTGTATATATCCCGTACAGAAATGCATAAATACAAAACCACGCATAGATCGCCGGCCGGAAAAACCACGAAAAGATCGGGATCCGGAATCTGCCGACGGTATCATCACTATACATCCAGGGTAAAAGTTTTCCGCCGCCGGGAAGCAGGTTTTTCACTTCGATATCCGTATAATCCCCCCGAAGGCCGCCATAGAATACCGGCGTGGTGCTGCCGATCACATGCGCATATGCCGGATTAAAATACCCGAAGGTCAGCCAGGAAAACTGATCCAGATAATCTGCAGGATATTTCAGTCCACCCTTAAGGAACAGCATCAGAAATCTTCTCGTTTCCTGCTGCAAAAGCTGTTCATTCGCCAGTGCTTTTACCCCATCAGAAATCGATACGTTATACTGCGCCAGTGCCTGCTCCGGTATGTATTCCAGTATTTCCCGATACATCTCAGCCGGCATTTCATCCGCATGTAAAATAGCAATTCTTGCAAGACACATGATCGGTAACGGAAATGTCTCCTGATACTGGTCCGTTGTTTTCAGCCCCTGCCAATGAACGATCGCCTTGAATTCGCCTTTATATAATATACAAGTCAGCAGTATCATGACCATGATCACGGCTTTATTCTTTATCCCCTTTGAAAGGAACGCGATCACAAAGCCCCCGGCCAAAATCGCATACATCATATTATTGCGGAACAGGCATCCGGTGGAAACAATGACGATAAAAAGAACGATCCGCAGCCATGTTTTCCATCCCATCTTTGCCGTTGTCGCATCCTCTTTTGCGAAGGCTTTCCGATCATCCAAAATCTCACACATAAGAACGGCACCGATCAGTGCCAGGGCGATCCCTATCGTTCCCTTCTCTGCGGTGACCGCAAAATAGGAATGTATCGGATTTAACCAAGAGATCAGCAAAATAATCCTTCGAATGACACTATTGTATTTTTTCTTATAGATATAATAAGCCAAAAAAACAATGGAGCCGGACAGGATCAGCATCTGCACTATAGTAAATAGGAGCATTCCTTTTGCCGGAGCGCCTTTCTCCAGTCCGTAATCATAAGCCCATCCCATCAAAAGCCAGTGGATCGGTGTATGATGGGTGCTCATGCGGCCTCCCAGATAATCATAGCCCAGCGCATCCGAAGCATCCCCGAACAGATTGATCGGCCAGGTATACAAAAGCATGGGAATATACGAAACAAATGTGATGCCCCAGATCAGCAGACCATAGACCACCGGCTTCATCTTCTTACCATCCGCACGATTGCGGGCCGCATAATCTCTCCCTTTATCGAAAAGGGTGGTCAGCTCACTCATCAAGGGAACCGTAAGCATCATCATCCCGGCCGATGCCAAAACTGCGCGGAATAATCTGCCACCGTCCTCAAAAAGTGTCAAATGAAAATACAGTTCCTGCGATAGCACCGCTGAAAATGCGATTGAAAAACCGAGAATACAGGAAAGTATCAGTTTCCCTTTTTGCTTCCATACTCCCTGCTTATAAAAACGAAAAAGAAAAAACACCGTCAGCCCAAACCAGACAAGAGATTCCGGCATAAATGCATAGATCTGCATCCCGATATAACTACCATCATCCCCACTGATCGACCAAAGGTATTGCATCGCTATCGCATTCAGATATGCTGCGATCACGATCACGCCCCATAATAACCACTGCTTCTGTTCTTTCTTTTCCATACCGACCTCTTTCGTATTGTACCATTGTACCGATGCGATCGCGCATCATTTTTCAAACAAGTCCTCCATGATGATCTCGCGCTGAACGGAACCGCTGTACATGTTTCTTTTGACACCGTAGGTTGTGATCATTGTCAGCATCAGATTATTCCTGGTCTTGGTTTCCTGACGGAATGCTTCTATTTTATGTCTCAAAATACGATCATATTCTTTATCTATAGTAAATACATCATTACTGAATTTTATCTCACAGATATTGATCACACGGTCATTGCGCTCGATCAGCAAGTCAATTTGAGCGCCATCATCATTTTCGTTTCCGCGAAGAAACCAGGTGGATTGATCGGAGAGAACACCGCCGATCTCCAGTTTCTTTTTGATCTGACGAATATGATCCATACAAAGCAACTCAAAAGTGAAACCGGCCCAGGCATGGTGTTCCGGAAGATGAAGGCTGTTCGTCCAGTATTTTTCATCTTTTTTTCGTCTTTCCTTCAGAAACCGAAAATAGAACAGTGTGTAGTAATCTGCCAATTGATAAAGTGTATTTTTCTTTTTGTTTCCATAGAAAGTATTTGGGCGTATAAAGCCGGAATCTTCCAAAGACTTCAGCATTTTGGTCAAGGCTCCGTTTTGTGCCAGACCGGTAGCATCTGCGATCTCACTGCACATCAGTCCGATATGTTTCCGGCTTAAGGCTTCTACGATCTTTATATACCCGTCATTACCGGCGAACAGAGTGTGATAGAGATGCTGAAACTCATCCCACAACTCAGATCTTTTACGGAAGAAGATAAAGTCAATATTCTCGGTATATGTGAGCTGCGGATTGAGTAAACTCAGGTAATACGGGATACCGCCCATGATCATATAACATTCACAGATATCACGACGCGGCCAGTTTATATTTCTGGAGAGCAGATATTTTTCGGTGTGGTACAGATTGAATGGCTCCACATAGATCTTACAGGTCAGCCGGTTAAAAAGTCCTCCTTTATTATGCTCGATATTATCGATCAACCAGGAGGAAGCGGAACCGCATACTATGAAAACCAGGTTGTGTTGCCGGCTGCCCCAACTGTTCCAAAAGTATTCGAACTCTGCGAGAAAACGAGAATTGGGGGTATCCATCCATGGCATTTCATCAAAGAAAACAACCTGTTTTTCGTTGGCGGGAAGGGCAGACAGATAATTTCGGAGCGAAAAAAAAGCCTCTTTCCAATCTGCGGGAGTTTTTGCGTACTCACCTAATTGAACGCTCAGTTCGTTGGCGAAGTTTTTAAGTTGGAGTGTTTTGGGAGCGTTGAATTCACCGGTCATACGAAATGTGAAATCGCCATCAAAATACTCCTCGATCAGATACGTCTTTCCGACGCGTCGGCGTCCATAGATCACAACTAACTGCGCTTTATTTTCAGACATACAAGTGGCCAGACGCTGACATTCTGTTTCGCGACCGATCAGATTTGATACACTCATTTGACTTGCCCCCTGTTTTTAATGCTTTTAAGGATATTATAGCAGAGATTTAGACGAAGTCAACGGTCAAAGGCGTCTAAATGTGCGTTAAAAAGCAACATTTAGACACAGTAAGGCGGCAGGCGAGTCTAAATGTGTCAAAAAGTAAGGATTTAGACAGCTACTTGTTCCTTTCCGCAACAAACCGGTCAAACATTACAATACCAAAAGCCGGGAAGCTCCTTTGCTTCCCGACTTTCATCGCCATTTTGACTCTGTGATTCCCCCTATTTCTACCTCTATTTTTCACTCAAAAAATGAGGCTATAAAAGACTGATGCGCTGTATAGGGTCTGCCCGTAATTCCTCCGATTGATGATATCCGAACGAGTGGTAAAAACGTTATGCTTAAAACAAGAAGAATTACAGGAATGATCCATTTAAAATGTATCTGATTCGCCTTCATACAAGTGATAACGATTGATGTAATAAGACAAAGCAAGATAACTACGAAATTGTACACCAAAAATATCTTTTCGAATTTACTTCCATCCGCATTTCCTAGATGATCGTGCACATCAATAATTATCCCCGATGGTATTCCACCGGTTATCAATATAAGAAGTAATATCACAAGGAGAATTGCATATGCAGAAATACATTTCTTCACAAAGCTTCCTTTCATACAGATACTCCTAGTTCAACAATCTGCCACTGTGAACAAACTTACACAGTGGCAAACACAAATGACCTAATGTATAGTTGCCTTTTATTCTTGTATAACTCTCTTTTATTTATAAAACGTAAATACAAAGGAACTATAGATTTCATTGTATTGGTTCGGGCTAAATCCTCCTACTACTATTACTTTGATCACCGGAACCAGTGTAATAATAAATGCTAACATCCCTATAGGAAACAACCACTTTATACGAATCTTATTGTCCTTAATACAAGAAATAGCAATTCCTACCGCCAATACAATTAGTGCTATTATCAGATTATAGATTAATACAATCCACGTAGCCACCCCCGCATCCATTGCAGTACCTTTTTCTTCCCGAAGTATACTCCCAAAGGGAATTCCACCGGTAATGAACATAATGAGCAATATTGCAAAGAGGATCACATATACAGCTTTATATTTCTTCATAAAAAAGCTTCTCCTTTCTATACAATTATTGTCAACCTGTTATTATCTGTATACTACGGTAGTTGTATAACTGTCAATACTGGAAATCTGTATGTTTTTATGATTATCTATCGTAATCTTAAATACATTCCAATATGCTCCGGCTTTATTAGGTACAACTGAGTATGTATTACTCGGGTTCGAATTACCACCTCTGTACACTTTTACCGTCGCACCCGAATTAGCCAAAGCCATCGAGTTTAGTATACCATAATTAGAGTAATTATACACATAAAAGATATTGTTCGCCAAGGCAACTCACTGGATCGTGATCTCTTCGCCGGTCATCCAGTGTTCGGTCCCTTCTATCACAACCCGTACTTTATTAGGCCCGTATGCGGTTACCAGAATGCGTCCGGTCGCTCCGCGGGATCGGATCATCTCTCCTAATTCTTGAAAATCTTCTACCCAGAGCACCTTCAACGCCCCGGCCAAAATGCAGTTTTCCTCACCGGTATATTTCGTAATATCTATTTCATTGGCCAGCTCAGCAAGATCTTCTGTATATTCTTCTTTTTTCATGATCTCCGGATCCATCATCGCTGTTAAAACAGCCGTATGTACCGAGTCCGCCAGTTGATTATCACTACTGCTTCTTGATTTTTGCATGTACGGAGCATTATCGCAGATAATTATCGCGCCACCAATTCCGCCGACACACAAAACAATGATCGCCACGCTTATGGTAAATAGTCTCTCATAAATCTTCTTTATCTGCTGTCCTGTTTCTTTTGCCTCTATACGCTTTTTCATGTACAAAACAATAGACAAGATCACAAATACCGGAGTACCTATCGGCGTTATCCAAAGAAGAAACTCTGCAGCATTCATTGTGTGATCCTCCCAAATAAAATCCTCTGTCCTGATAGCAATAAGTATATCTCATAGGGACGAAATCAGTTGGATCATCGCGTGAACAGCATCCTATAACGAGTGAAATATGTATATCACAAT
>JAFXQR010000005.1 GCA_017526985.1 Lachnospiraceae bacterium | reverse complement strand
CAGGGCGTGTAACGGGAATCCCTATACAGTACAAGAAATCTTTGGGTGATTTATGCCAGAGAGGTTAAGTTTTGACGGCTGCATTAAAAATGCGGCCTTCTTGGAATGGAATTATGGATAAAAGGTTGTGAATAGTAACGGACTTTGGCTGGTGAGGTGTTGAAGTAGAATATTTACTGGCTATTATATTTGAAATTTGGTAAAATACCTTCATAAACAATCTGGAGGGGGCTTATGCACTACGATTGCCTGATCGTGGATGATGAAATAGAACTGGCCAAGATGACGGCCGAGTATTTTGAGATGTTTGATGTAAAGACGCAGTATGTGGAAAGTGCTGCGTCTTGTTTTGATTTTCTGGCGCAGAACGATGCGGACCTGATCCTTCTGGATATTAATCTGGGGGATGGCTCCGGCTTTGATGTGTGCAAAAAAGTCCGGGAGGAATATAAGCTCCCGATCCTGTTTATCAGTGCCAGACAGAGCGATGACGATGTGCTGATCGCGCTCAGTATCGGCGGGGATGATTATGTCAAGAAACCCTACAGTCTGGCAGTCTTGTTGGCCAAGGTCAAGATCCAGATGAAAAAAGCGGAGGAGCTGCGGCAGTTGAAGACAGTGGAAAATCCTCCGGCTGCGATCATACCGGAAGATCAGGCGGTTTCTTCGAAAAATTTTGCCCTGGACGAACCGACCATGTCCGTGATTGTAAAAGGGGAACGCATCAGTCTCAAAGCAAAAGAATTCGCCCTGTTGAAATGTCTGTACGAACACAAAAATACCATCGTGACCAAGGATGCCCTGTTTGAAGAAGTCTGGGGCGATAAATTTTATTCGGACGGTACACTCAATGTGCACATCCGAAAACTGCGTGAAAAACTGGAGAAAGACCCGAATACCCCGGATCTGATCAAGACCATCTGGGGAACGGGGTATATGCTGGAATTATGAAAAAGATCCGAAAGATAGCCATCGTATATACGGTATTGATGCTGGGTGTGTTCGGGATCATCTGGAAGATACACAGTGATATGCGTTTTACCATGGCGGCGCCGGAATCGTATACGGATGAACAACTGCAGATCTATAAGCAGATCTGGAATGTGATGAGTGAGAGTATGGAGCAGTATCAGGGCGAGATGTTTCGCCGTGTGCTCATACTATGGGCCGGGATGCTGGTCATTGGTTATCTGTTACTTTTTTTGATCTGGCAGGCAGAGATCCGGCCGATGATCGTTCTGCAGCGTTATGCTACCGAGATCGCCAAAGGCAATCTGGATGTGGAACTTCCCATGCAGAAGAACAGCAGCTTTGTGGCGTTTATCGAGAGCTTTGATCTGATGCGTGAGGAACTGAAAGCATCGAAGCAGCGTGAGATGGACGCAGAGAATGCAAAGCGGCAGATGATGGCGGAACTGAGCCACGATCTGAAAACGCCGGTGGCGACGATCCGGGCCACATGTGAAGTGCTGCAGGCGCAGATCATGAAGCAGAAAAAGGAAGGACAGGAAACGGAACCGGTCGCCGGTCTGGAGGAAAAGATCGGTTATATCACCAATAAAGCGGGTACGATCAATGAGCTGGTGCAGAGTGTGATGCATGCCACGATCGATGATCTGGAAGAAGTACGCGTAAATGTGGAGGAATGCGCATCTCCGCTGATCGAGGGATTTTTCCGGGAACTGAAAGAATACGGAAATATCGTTTTGGAAAATGCGATCCCGGAATGCCTGGTGTATATGGACAAGCTGCGCATGGAGCAGGTGATCGACAATATCGTGGGCAATTCCTATAAATATGCCGGAACGGATATCCATGTATCGTTTTCGGAAACAGAAGAGATGAAGACGGCAGACGGCAAAAAGACCAGATTTCTTCGGATCCGCATCAAAGACAGCGGCCCGGGGGTTGCGCCGGAGGAGCTGTCTTTGATCACACAGAAGTATTACCGCGGAGAAAATGCCAAGGACAAAAACGGATATGGCCTTGGCATGTATCTGGTAAAATGGTATATGGAAAAAATGAACGGTGGTATGGAATACTACAACGATAACGGTTTTACCGTGGAACTCCTGGTAAAAAAGGTGTCGTAAAGCATCTTTTTGATCGTATCATACGCTTCTGGTCAGAAAGTGTTTCAGACCAAACGGCTTCTTATCTACGGACATCACATAGGAAGCCAGCAGGATCTTTTTGTAGAAATAGGACCGATAGCGCAGCCACGCGGTGAAGGCGCTCAGTACCCAGACAGCGCCGGAGGACAGCCAGATGCCGGCATCGCCGAATCCGAGATAAGTCGTCATCAGCACGGGAACGGTGAAACGACCGATCACTTCCACGATACCGTTGATCAGCTGGAACAGGGCATCGCCGATACCGGTGAGAGTGCCGCGGATCACATAGATCATACCGAGGCCCATATAGAACACACTGGTGATCCGCAGTCCCTTTGCTGCCAGATCGATGATCTCCGGATGTTCGGAAGCGTTGATGAACAAGGAAGCGATGGGTCTGCCGAAACACTGCATCACAACGATCAGTACGGAAGAGATCGCGACCATGATCATAGCGCCGGTCTTGTAGCCGGTATAGACGCGTTCGATCTTCTTGGCGCCGTAGTTTTGTCCGCTGAAGGTGGAAAGCGCTGCACCCAGTGTCATATAGGGCTGGTGGATCAGCTGCTCGATACGGTTGGTGGTGGTAAAAGCGGTGGCAACGGTAGGACCGAAGGAATTGACCACTCGCTGCAGTGCCATGGTGGAGATGGCGATCAGGCTGAACTGCATAGACATAGGCACGCCCAGGCGTACGACCTTGTAGATCATGGAGGCTGTGATCTGGAAATCGCTCTTCCGGAAACGGAAGTAAGGATTGCGTGCATAAGCGTAGATGGAGCAGGTGAGCACGGAGAGCAGCTGGGACAGCAGAGTGGCCAGCGCCGCGCCTCGTACACCCATCGGGATGACGCAGACAAAGAGGATATCCAGCACCACATTTACGATCGTGGAAAAGATCAGGAAGTACAGCGGAGATTTGGAATCGCCCAAAGCACGCAGTACAGAGGATAAATAGTTGTACATGGATACGAACAGCAGACCGCAGGACATGTAGCGGACATACAGTGTCGCATCGGAAAGAAACTCTGCCGGGGTATCCAGCAAAAGCAATAGGGACGGAGCCGTAATAAATGCGATCGCGCCGATGAGGATCGGAACGATGAGCATGATCAGGCCGGTATTGATGATACATTTTTTTACATTATCATCATCATGGGCACCGAAAAACTGGGAGGTCACGATACCGCCGCCGTTTCCGACACCGTTGCACAGGGCAAAGAACAGAAAGGTGATGGACGAAGTGGCACCGATGGCACCGAAAGCGTCCGGCCCGACATACTGCCCGACGATGATGGAATCCGCCAGGTTATAAACCTGCTGGAAGATATTACCGATCAGCATCGGCAGGGCAAAGATCAAAATGTGTTTTGCGGGACTTCCCGTGGTCATATCCGTGATATTATTCTTCTTCATAAATAAAACTCCTTGGTTTAAGACACCTTTGTTTCATAAAAGCGGATAGCGACATTTCTGTTATTTTGGATTATAATCAGTGACAGGAAAGAAACCATCTCACGAATTGACAACTGTATTCTCATTTTTTGACATGTTGTTGTTTATGAATATAGGAAATTGTGAAAAATACACAAAAAATGATCAGATAGAGAATCATAAAGGGGTAAATGTATGGATTACAGTAAATATGAGATCTACGGTTTTGATCAGGTAAGCGCATTTAATCTGTCGACAGGGTACAAGGAACGCAGTTATCCGATGCATTGGCATTCTTACGGGGAGATCCTGCTCGTAGGCCCCGGGGAGACCAATATCTATAAAGTGGGAAGGAATACCTACAAACTGGTGCCGGATGATCTGGTGCTGGTATGGCCCATGGAGACGCATGAGATCGTGGATGCGGATCGTGAGAAGGCCCTGGTGATCCAGTTCTCCAACGCATTCATCAATTCGCTCTTTGATCTTCGAAGGATCATGCATTTGTACAGCAATCTGCATGTGATCTGCGTGCTGGCCCACCCGGAGCTGGCAGCCAAATTAAAGAAGATCACCCTGCAGATGAAGGATATCTTTTTTACGGACCGGTCCGACAAAGAGATCCGCTGCTGCATGCTGCTGATGGAATTTATGATCACGCTCTATGATTACCGGAAGGAACTGGCACCGGAGATCAATGAGGAAGAACAGCCGGGCTACACCGATGATGTGATGCGGCGGATGATGATGGTGACCGATTATATCAAGAACAATCTGACGGCGGATGATCTGTCTCAGGCAGCTATGGCAGAGATGGCCGGAGTCAGCCGGGATTATTTTTCCAGAATCTTTAAAAATGTTACAGGGATGAATTATTCCAAGTGGCTGAATATGATCCGTATGGAAAAGGCCTCGGAACTGCTTGCGCAGGAGGGACGGACACTGACGGAGATCGCGATGCTCTCCGGTTTCCAGAGTATCCCCAGCTTTAACCGTGTCTTCCGGGAAGAAAAAGGGATGGCACCCGGTGAGTACCGTGCATTATTTGCTGACGGAAAGAAAGAGCGTAAGAAGCAGCCGAAAACTTAAAAAACTTGCCAAACGGCCGTATAGGCATTACAATGATAAATTGAAGAAGTGTTTTAGAAACGGCATCCCGGAAAGCAGGGAAAACATATGGGAAATCAGAAAGAAAAGGGTTTCCGAAAACTAAATCGCAGCCAGTTGGGTTCGGTACTGATCATTTATCTGATCGTATCTCTGGTTTTTAATGCCTTTTTGGCTTTTTTTGCAAACATGTTCCTGCGTTATGTGGTGGAGAGCAGGATCTACAGCGAGTATAAAGATGTCGCCTATATGGCACGACTGTATGAAAAGCAGGATGTGCTGGGAGATGTGACGGTCTTTTTGGAGGATGAAGATCGGGAGTTCTTTATTGCGGATAAGGATCAGAACATCGTTTTCCAGAAGGGTGATAATTCCTGCAGTAAAAACGGCGGATCCGTACAGCTGGAAATGCTTGGGAATAAAAAAGTAGTGCTTTTTGAAGATCGAGAGATCCGTCTGCTGCGACGCAGAGCAGATGGCGTGTCTTTTGATATTCCGGCGTTTCTGGAATGGGTGGATGAGAGCAAAGGCCTGCAGCGCCTGGCGGATAAGGGGGCGACTCTGGATATTCCGTTCTGGGTGGCGGAGGATGTCGGCTATACCGATACGGCGTTGTACGGAAAAGCGTATTTTAGCGTGGACGCATCGGATCTGATCTTTTTGGCTGCTATTTCCGGATCCATCGCGGTGATGATCCTGGGTATGTCCTTTATGATCATCTATCATATCGTGGGCAGCATCGTACGCCAGCGCAAGATGACCAACCTGTTCTTTATGGATGATGTGACCGGCGGCAGAAACTGGATGTGGTTCCAGATCAAAGGCGAACAGCTGCTGCAGAAGGCGATCACCCAGAAGAGCAATTTTGCGATGATCAATATCTCCTTTATCAAATACCGGAATTTCTGCATGTGCCATTCGATCAAGGAAGGCGAGGAGATCCTGTCAAAGGTGGATAAACTGCTGGTAAAGGATATCGAAAAGGGGGATCTCTGTGCACACAACTCGTCTGCAAACTTCGGTGTATTGATGCGGTTTTCCGATGAAAAGCAGCTGCACAGCTTCCTGGAAAAACTTTTAAAAGACCTGGAGATCGTGGATGGTATCCATAAATTCAGTTTCCATATCGGTGTGAGTATCATTCAGGAGTGGCATCCGGTGCGCAAGTGGTGGTTTATCCGGCGCAGGATGGCAGATCTGGAAAAAGAGTATAACAATGCGTGTACGGCAAGGGAGACGCTGGCGGATAATGATAATTCCGCGATCGCTGTATTTGATGAGAAGATGATCCGGGAGCAGCAGTGGCTGGATATCGTGCAGGAGAACCAGCAGCGTGCATTGCAGGACGAGGAGTTTGTGGTCTTCTATCAGCCAAAATACGATCCGAAGACGGACCGTCTGTGTGGTGCAGAGGCATTGATCCGTTGGGAATCGCCGACTTATGGCTTTAAGGGACCGGACACCATCATCCCGATCTTTGAGAAAAACGGTTTCATTACCGAGATCGATACCTACATGATCCGCCGTGTGGCAAGGGATCAAAAGGAATGGGTAGACAAGGGGTATCCTTGTGTGCCGATCTCTGTTAATGTATCGCGAGCTCATTTTGCGGAGAGCAATCTGGCGCAGCAGATCCGGGATCTGGTGGATGCAGAACATGCACCGCATGAACTGATCGAGATCGAGCTCACCGAGAGCGCATTCTTTGATGACAAGACCGCTCTGGTATCGACGATCAAGAAATTGAAGGAATTCGGTTTTGTGGTTTCCATGGACGATTTCGGAGCAGGTTATTCCTCTTTGAATTCCTTGAAGGATATGCCGCTGGATGTGCTGAAGCTGGATGCGGAGTTTTTCCGTGGCGATGGGGAAGACGGCAGAGGCGAGATCGTTATTTCCGAGGCATTGCAGCTGGCAAAGAAACTGCATATGCGTACTGTAGCTGAAGGCGTGGAAGCAAGAGAACAGGTGGATTTCCTGGCGGAAAAAGGCTGCGATATGATCCAGGGATATTACTATTCCAAGCCGCTGCCCAAGAAGGAGTATGAAGGTTGCCTGAAGGAAGAAATGATAAAGATCGCAGAGGACAAGGAACGGCTGGAGAAAAAAGAATTAAGATCAGAAGAGATAAAATCAGAGGCGAAACCGGAAGGGGAAACAGCAGAAGAAAAGAAAGAGAATGCTGTGAACGGTGAAGCTACAGATCATGTATCAGATCAAGTAATAGAAGAAGTAAATTCCGAAGCGTTAAAGACCGAAGTGATCCCGGCGGAAGAAGTGGCAGTATCGGAACAGCCGGACAGCCAGTAAGACAGGATGGATCAGTATTTACAGGATTACCGGCAGTGCAGACTTTGTCCCAGAAACTGCGGCGCGGATCGTGTCGGCGGGCAATGCGGATACTGTGGTGTGGATGCGCAGATCCGTGTGGCCAGGGCAGCACTGCATTACTGGGAGGAACCTTGTATCTCCGGGCCGGATGGGGAAGGCTCGGGTGCGGTATTCTTTACCGGGTGCAATCTGGGCTGTGTCTTTTGTCAGAATTATAAGATCTCACACCAAAAGAACGGAACCTTGGGCAGTGTGGTGAGTCCGCAGCGTCTGGCGGAACTCTTTTTTTCATTAAAAGATCAGCACGCAAACAATATCAATCTGGTAACCGCGGATGTACATATTCCGGCGGTAGCAGAGGCGCTGGCTATAGCAAAGGCACAGGGATTGGAGTTGCCGGTGATCTTCAACAGCAGTGCCTATGTGACAGTGGACAGCCTGCGCAGGCTGGAGGGGCTGGTGGATGTATATCTGCCGGATTTTAAGTTTTATACGGCAAAGAAAGCGGCGAAATATCTGCATACGCGGGATTATCCCGATGTGGCAAGAACAGCCATTGCGGAGATGGTTCGGCAGGCAGGAGAATGCTGTTTTGACGATGCCGGAAAGATCCGAAAAGGTGTGATCGTACGACATTTGCTGATGCCTCATGGGTTACTGGAGGCGAAGATGATCGTTAAAGAGCTGTATCAGCGTTATGGGGATGGTATCTATCTTTCCCTGATGAATCAGTATACGCCCATTGCGGCACAGCTTAAGGCCTATCCGGAACTGCAAAAGGCGGTCACGGAAGCGGAATATACGGAGCTGATCGAGTACGCGCTTTCTCTGGGCATTACACACGCATATATGCAGGAGGGCGGGACCGTATCGGAGAGTTTTATCCCGGCCTTTGACGGGACGGGGGTGTTCTGAATATGCGGCGAAAAGGAGGAAAACGACCGGTGCGTTATTATATTGCGGATTGTCATTTTTATCATGGCAACCTGAACGAGCGGATGGATCTGCGCGGATTTGCCGATGTGGAGCAGATGAATGCGCATATGATAGAACAATGGAATAAAAAAGTACGGAAAAATGATGAAGTAGTAGTGTTGGGGGATTTTTCCTTTGGGAAAGGGGAGGAGACCAACCGTATTCTGGAGCAGCTGAACGGACGCCTGTTTTTGATCCGCGGTAATCACGATGACCGGTATCTCAAAGACCGCGCATTTCAAAAAGACCGTTTCGGCTGGATCAAAGATTATGAGAAACTGCATGACAACGGCCGGAGTGTGGTGCTCAGTCATTATCCGGTTTTCTGCTACGACGGACAGTATCGGCGGGATGCGCAGGGGCGGCCCAAAACCTATATGCTATACGGGCATGTGCATGATACCTATGATGAAGTGCTGGTGAACCGTTTTGTGCAGGAGACCAGAAGTGCCATGCGTTTGGCGCACGGACAGGTGGAAGAAAAGAACATTCCCTGCCAGATGATCAACTGTTTCTGCATGTATTCAGACTATATACCGCTGTCCCTGGATGAGTGGATCGAGCTGGATACAGCCAGACGGGAGAAGTTGAACAAAGAGTTGATGGGAAATCCGACATAGATTTTATGCTGTATTTATGTTAAAATAGATCGATATTTTGGAAAGGATCAGTAACAGCAGTTATGGAAAACGAAAAGGAACTGGTACAAGCCGGCCTGGTATTGGAGGGCGGTGGGATGCGCGGCCTTTATACGGCAGGCGTTCTGGATTATTTTATGGAGAAAGGGCTGCAGTTTTCGGCATGTTATGGGGTATCTGCCGGGGCTTGCCATTTATCCAGCTATATGTCCGGGCAGAAGGGCCGGGCCTATCGCATCTCCCTGGACTATCTGGAGGATCCGGAGTATTGCAGTATGCAGAGCCTGCTGAAAACAGGAGATCTCTTTGGCGTGGATTACTGCTATCGGCGCATTCCGGATGAACTGGATCCGTATGATTACGATGCGGCTGCTGCATATCCCGGAGACTGCTATGCGGTGGCAACCAATATCGAGACCGGAAAGGCGGAATACCTGCCCTTAAAAGATCTGCGAAAAGATATCACGGCCATACAGGCGTCGGCCTCTCTGCCGTTATTGTCACGCAATGTGGAAATGAACGGCAAGCTGTATCTGGACGGCGGCATGGTGGATTCAATCCCCATACGGCATTCGATCACAAGCGGCAATCGTAAGAATGTGATCATCTTAACGCGTCCGGAAGGTTATCAGAAGAAGGCCATCTCACCGGCCAATGTGGCAGCGATGCGTATCAAATACAAAGATTATCCGATGGTGGTGAAAGTGATGTGCCGCAGACATCTGGTGTACAACAAGACGCTGGAATATGTACGGCATCTCGAAGCAGCCGGTCGTGCCTTTGTTTTCCGCCCGGAAGCGCTCATTAAGATCGACCGGATCGAAAAGGACAAAAGTAAACTTAAAGTGCTGTATCTGCAGGGCTATCACGATGCGGCGCAGCACTATGAAGCAATGAAACAATATCTGGAGGGTTAAAGCAATGGAAAACTTTACTTACTATCCACAGGGCGTATGCTCCAAGCAGATCGATTTTGAGATCACAGACGGAAAGCTGCACAATGTGCGTTTTGTCGGTGGCTGTAACGGTAACCTGAAAGCTATCGGTCGTCTGGTGGAAGGAGCCAATGCGGCGCAGATCGCGGAACTTCTGCGTGGCAATGACTGCGGCGGACGCGGCACTTCCTGCGCGGATCAGTTGTCAAAAGCGATTGATAAGGCACTGGCAGGGTAAACGGCGATGAAAGATCAGATCATACAAGGGCTGGCATTCGGCAACGAAGTGCGTTTTTTTGCCGCCTATACCAAAGAGACCGTTGATCGTGCGCAGCAGATCCATCACAGTTATCCGGTATGTACGGCTGCTCTCGGCAGGCTTCTGACCGGCGCCGCCATGATGGGGGCTATGTGCAAAAATGAAGAGGATCTGATCACCGTAAAGATCGACGGTGACGGACCGATCCGGCAGGCGACGGTGACTGCGGACGCGCAGGGCAATGTCAAAGGCCTGCTTTATGATCCGGCGGTAGAGCTGCCTCTGAAAGCGGACGGTCATCTGGATGTGGGCGGGGCCATCGGCCACGGCACCTTATGTGTGATCAAGGATCTGGGGCTGAAGGAGCCGTATGTGGGACAGACATCTCTGGTCTCCGGCGAGATCGGTGATGACCTGACATACTATTTTGCATCCAGTGAACAGGTACCGACTTCGGTAGGCCTGGGGGTACTGGTGGATACGGATCTCTCGGTCAAACACGCCGGAGGTTTCATTATCCAGCTCTTGCCGTTTGCGTCGGAGGACACCATCAGCGCGCTGGAGCAGGCACTTACGAAAGTGCGCAGCGTGACCGATTATTTCCTGCAGGGAAAGAGTCCGGAAGAGATGATGCGTGATATCCTGGGGGAGATCGAGATCGAGGCGGAACGCCCGGTACGCTATCAGTGTAACTGCGACCGGGAGCGTGTGACAAAGGCACTGATCAGTCTGGGGCGAAAAGAATTGAACGATATGATCGCAGAGGGTCAGCCGGTCACGCTGCATTGTGATTTTTGCAATAAAGACTATACCTTTTCCGTAGAAGAACTGAAGGTACTGACCGGAGATCACTGATCCGGTATTTCAAAACGGACATATGTAAAATTCCCAATCCCTGCAGAGAACACTTCTGTGGGGATTTTTTAGGCTGATGTGAAAAATTTTTTTACCAATTTGCATACTATATCTATAAGAAAAAACGGGAGAAGTACAAGATATTGCCGAAAACACTGTATTTAAGGGCTATTTAGCTGATCTGAGCTTTTTTGGGGCTAAAAAAATATTGGAAAATATGTAAACCATGTGCTAGTATATATTATTGGAGAGGTATGACCTGCTATGGCAAAGTTGATGTATGAAAACCGTTTCATACTCACCAGAAAGCTGCATAAAGAGTATTTTCGTTTTTGCTATCGCAAGATGCAGAAACAGACGCAGTTGATCTCCGGGCTGTTGGCAGTGTTGTCGCTGGCAATCTCCGGCTGTCTGTTTCTGGGGCTGCACTTTATCCCCGGAGCGGTGATCGGGCTGGTGCTTACGCTGTATTTTGTATTTGTCATTTTTTTTGGCTATGCCTTTCGAGAGTGGCTGCAGTATCGTGAGCTGCAGGAGCAGCATGGCAAGGCGATCGTCAATCTGGTACGGTTTCATTCGGATCAGGTGCAGGTGACGGTCAACAAAACGAAGTTTGCGTTCAAATACAGTACCATTGTGCGTGCCTATGAATCGGAGGATCTGATCATACTGATCCTGGGAAAGAAGGGCATGCTGGAGCATGGACAGCCGCTGTACAAAAACGGATTTACTGACAAACCGGCATTGGAAGAGTTTAAGCAGTATATCAATCAGAGAACGGAAAAAGAGATCTTTTGAGATAACGGAGACCGGGTATGGCTAGAAACACGATCCTGATTTCAGATGATGATGAAGAGAACAGAATCTTTTTGAAGGGGCTGTTCGAAGCAAACTATCAGACGGCTGTGACCGCCAATGGGCGTGAGGCGATGGAGTATCTGATGCTTCATCAGAAGGATGTCGCTGTCATCCTGCTGGATATGCACATGCCGGTGGTGGACGGGCGCGCGCTTTTGAAGGTATTGCATCAAAAGGGTGTGACCAAGCGCATCCCGATCGTTATGATGACAACAGATCAGGACAGTGAACTGGTGAAAGAGTGCTATGAAAACGGAGCGGTGGATTTCGTCTTAAAGCCGTTTATCGCGGAGATCGTATATGGCCGTGTCAAAAATACCCTGTCCCTGTTCCACAGCAAGTCGCAGCTGGAGAGCATCATCAGCCAGCAAACAGCACAGATCAAGGAAAAGAACAAAGAGCTGAAAGCGACAAATGACCGCTTGATGGAACTGGTGGGATCGATCACGGAATTCCGGAATATGGAATCCAATGGCCACATCAAAAAGATCAAGGCGATATCACATATTCTGGCAGAGGCCATGGGGCGTTTTTATCCGGCGGATTATGATCTGCCGCCCGAGCGTATCGAGATCATCGAGAGTGCGTCGGCATTACATGACATCGGGATGATCGCCATCTCCGATACGATCCTGCTGAAACCGGGCAAGCTGACGGCAGATGAATTCGAAGTGATCAAATCTCATACGACAAGAGGCTGCGAGATCCTGGAACAGATCAAGGAACTGCAGAACAAGGAGTCGGTGGAGATCAGTTATAATATCGTGCGTCATCATCATGAGAAGTATGACGGCAGCGGTTATCCGGATCATCTGGCCGGGGAAGACATTCCCATTGAGGCGCAGATCGTGTCGCTGGCGGATGTATACGATTCGTTGATCTCGGATCGTAGTTATCGTGATGCATTTGACATGGACAAGGCTTATTCGATGATCATGCAGGGCGATGCCGGCGTGTTCTCGGAGAAGATGCTGGATTGTTTTTCCAAGGCCAGACCGGTGATCGAGATGGCTTGTAAAAAATACACATAACGCTTTCAGGAGGGTTCGCGCATGGCCGATCAAAAAGAAGATGAAGATCTGTTAGACCTGGGCGGATTGTTCGACGAGGGCGGCGAGGAGGATCTCCTCAGTCTTTTGGATTCCGTACAAAAACAGCAGGATGGGATTAACGAACCGGAGGATACTGGGAAAGAAGTGATCCCTTCGGCTTTGGATAATGTTGCCGAAACTATGGCAGCAGTAGGGAATGTTTCTTCCGAAGGCGCTTTTCAGAAGCTGATGGGCAGCCTGAACGAAGAAGAAGAAAAGCTGCTGGAAGATACGGATTTCTCTGAAGAAGCGGTAGAAAAGCGGAAAATGGAAGAGTATGACAAAGCGGTTTATGGCTTTGCGCAGCTCGACGAAATAGAAAAAGGCATCAAGCGGGGACTGGATGTGTCCCTGTACGACAGTGAAGAGATGTCTTTCCGGCAGATGCGTGAAGTGCGCATCGGGCTGGAACATGGCGTAGATGCAACCTACTATGCCAACAAGTTTTATAAGGACAGCCAGATGCGTGAGATCCGTCTGGGACTGATGGAAGGTCTGGATGTGAGCAGTTATGCCCGCCTGATCTATAGTCTGCCGGATATGGAACGGATGCGCCGGGAGCAGTTTAAGGAACATTACCAGGCGGATCCGGAGGGAATGGATTTCAGTCTGGTGGATCTGGATACCGGTCTGATGATCCGCACTACGGATGGGCTGATGCGTGCAACGATCCAGCTGACGGAGCCACTTCCGGGCAATTTCAGCAAGAAAAATCTGGAGACGCGACTAAAGATCTACGGGATCGAGTACGGTTATAATTTTGATGCACTGGGACCGGATCTGGGCAGCCTGCCGCTGGGAGAGGAGTTTCTGGTAGCGGAAGGTGTGGCGCCGGAAGAAGGCAAGGACGGCTGGTACGAGTATTTTGTTGAAAATCTGGATGATGCCAGACCGGCGATCAAAGAGGACGGTTCCATCGATTATCGTGCAAAGAAAGAATATTCCGCAACTCATCCCGGGGAAAAGGTGGCGTTGTATCATCCGGCAACCCTGGGAAAACTGGGGCATAATATCAAAGGGATCGAGATCCCGTCTCATTCCGGACGCAATATCCCGCGGCTTGATTGCAGCGGTGTGCGCCTGCTTCCGGACGGTGTGACCTATGTGTCCATGAAAGAGGGCTACATTACCTTAAAGAACGGCAAGCTGGTGGTCGTGGAGTATCTGGAATTTCAGGGGGATGTGGCGTACGGTAACGGTAATATCTCCTTTGACGGTACGGTGCATGTGACCGGCTCCGTACGGGAAAATGTGATCATAGAAGCTACCGGAGATATCCAGATCGACGGTTTTGTGGAAAACGCGGTACTGAAGGCCGGACGCGATATCATCATCCGACGTGGTGTGAACGGTAACGGAAAAGGCCGGCTGGAAGCGCGCAGAAATGTGGTGGCTGCTTTTTATGAAAATGTGACCGTTATCGCCGGCGGAAATGTGGAAGGCGGCTATATCCTGGATTGTATGATCTTCAGCAATGAGATGGTCCATACGGAAGGGAAGAAGAACCTGATCTGCGGCGGTAAGGTGCGTGCCATCGGCGGTATCATCACGGGTACCATCGGCAGCCCTACGCAGGTGCGTACAGAGGTGGAAGCCGGTAAGGTCACAGATACTACGGAGAAATTGCGGGATCTGTTGCAGCGCAAACGGGCATTGGATATGGAAATGGACAAGGTGCGTGCCGGAATGAACACGGTGCTGCAGAAGATGGGTGCACTGAAAGGACGGACCAACAGCGTTTTCTTAAAGTTCCAGGAAGTATTGGAGCGGCAGAAAGAAGAGATGCGCCAGTTGCGTAAGGAGCAGGAAATGCTGGAGAGCGGCGTGGCGGATTCCAAGCGCGTATATATCAAAGTGACGAACGGAGCGCACGAGAATACGAAGGTGACGGTGAACGGAGCGACCCTGATCCTGCGGGAGGACATTACGAGACCGCGTTTTTATAACGAAGGAAAGAAACTTTTATACGATCATTCCGTTTGATGATCTTTACTCATCTTTAAAATGGATCGTGCGGCGCGGACGGCTGCTGCGATCGGAAGCATTTGATTTTTTACGGGCAGCATTGCGCTGTCCGTTTTTTGCGGAACGATATTGCGGACCACCGCTCTGACGACGATTGGTGCCCGGTTTTTTACGGCGGACATTGCTACGACGCGGTGCAAAATGGATGCCTTTTCTGGAACGGGAAGCCTGCCCGCGTTGTTTACGGATCCTGGCCAGGCGCTTACGGTGCGCGATGGTGGAATGCATCAGGCGGGAAAGGATCAGAAACAGAACAACGATACCGGCAATGCAGGCCAGCGCGATCAGGACATGATAGATGTTGATGTAGATTTTTTTCTCGGGGACACCGGCATTGGCATCTTCGGCCATTTGCGCGCCCGGAGTGAAGTGTACTTCCGGCGTTGCAGAGGTATTGAGCAGTACATAGGCATTGCCCATAGGGATCCCCTGATAGTCATAAGCGATTCTGGCAACGGTATGCTCCGGCAGTTCGTCGTAGAGGACAGTGGTGTTCAACTGTGTGAAGGTCAGGGTATCCGGCAACAGGATCAGAGAGTCCTTATCCAGCATCATCAAAGGGGAGGTGCTGCCGAAGACATCGTTTTCACCATCAAAGAAATCGGAGTTGCTGATACCGAAACGCGTTTCGTATTGTATGGTAGGGATCTTCTGGAAGTGTTCGAAACCATAGTCAAACAAGGTGACGGTATCCGTAAACTGATAAGGGCTTTCCTCCCGCAGGATCACGCAGATCAGCCGCAGATCACCCTTTTGCGCGCACGAGACCAGTGTCTGACGGGACAGACTGGTAAAACCGGTCTTGGAACCCACGAGGGGCTCGTAAGCATATTCTCCGTCGGCGTACAGCTTGTTTTTGCTATGCAGATTGTGGCTGTCATGAAGATCCGTTTCGGGGATCTGATAACGGGAAGTACTGGCCATACGGCACAGTACATCGTAGGAAAAGAAGGCCTGTGCGATCAGGGCCATATCGTGTGCAGAGGTATAATGCTCGTCGTTATGGAGACCGTTGGCCGTCACAAAATGCGTGTGCGTGCAGCCCAGTTCCTGCGCCTTGGCATTCATCATCTCTACATAGCCGTCGATGGAACCGGCTATGTGCTCGGCCACTGCATTGCAAGCTTCGTTGGCGGAATTGATCAGGATGCCGTAGAGCAGTTCTTCCAAGGTAAGCTGTTCTCCGGCGCGCAGATACATATGGGAACCGTCCGGCTCATTGGCATTGATCGCGGACTGGTTTACGGTGATCACTTCATCTAAGGGACAGTTTTCGATCGCGACCAGACAGGTCATCAGTTTGGTGATGGAGGCAGGGAAGAGCTCCTCGTCCATATTTTTGGCATACAAAACAGCACCGGTATCGGCATCCATCAAAACGGCAGCCTGCGCACCGATGGCAGGTCCCTGCGGCCAGGAGGGGCGATCGTTGCTCTCCACGGGATCGTCTTTTCGCTCTTCAGCTTCATCCAGAAAATCCTGTGCGGTAGCGTGTGCCCGCAGTGGCAGGGCGGTAAAAGTTAGAACGGGGATCAGCAGCAGCAGAAACAAAAGCGCGGCGCCCCGGTATCTCTGTTCAAAACGCATATTGCTATTATAGCAAAACGCGTGTTATAATTCCATAGTTCACATAAAATTAATAAGAAAGAGGTAACAGCAGTTATGCGTTTACGAAATATTACTGGTTCAAGAGAAGTGATCGCAGAGAATGACTTTGTCATCCACGATCCGGAGAAACGGAAAGGCCGGTGGCATGAGGTGTTTGGGAACGATGCGCCGATCCGGCTGGAGATCGGTATGGGCAAAGGGCGTTTCCTGATGACATTGGCAGCGCAGCACCCGGAGATCAATTATCTGGGGATCGAGAAGTATTCCTCAGTGCTTTTGCGTGCCCTGCAGAAAATGGAAGAAACCCCGTTGCCGAATCTGCGCTTTATCCGGATGGATGCGGAATATATCACGGATGTGTTTGATAAAGAAGAGATCGACCGGATCTATCTGAACTTTTCCGATCCGTGGCCAAAGGACCGGCACGCAAAACGCAGACTGCCCAGCCGTCAGTTTCTGGCACGCTATGACGGGATCCTGAAGGCGGACGGTATCATCGAATTTAAAACCGACAACCGTGATTTGTTTGATTTTGCGGTGAATGAGATCAAAGAGATAGAAGCAGACGAATCCTACGAAGGGAGCAAATGGAAGATCGATGCCATCACCTATGACCTGCACAATAATGAGACCTTGGTCGCGGGTAATGTGATGACGGAATACGAGGAGCGTTTTTCTTCCCAGGGCAATCCGATCTGTAAATATATTATTTCAAGATAAAAAAATCCTTCCCGCAAAAGGGAAGGATTTTTATCAATATCGAATTTATCACATTGCTTTTTTGATCGCATCCAAAAGCTCCGAATATTCTTCAAAAGCCGGCAGCTCCGGATGGTCCTTCTTGATCTGCTCTGTGCTGCGGAAGAGGAAACCGGCCTTGCTGGCCAGGATCATTCCCAGATCGTTGTAGCTGTCGCCACTGGCGATGGTATCGTAGCCGATGGACTGCAATGCCTTAACGGTGGTCAGCTTGGAATTTTCTATACGCATCTTGAAATCAGTGATCTCGCCGCTTGGTGCCACTACCAGAGAGTTGCAGAAGATCGTGGGCCAGCCCAGTTTCTCCATCAGCGGTGTGGCAAACTGCGTAAAGGTATCGGAAATGATGATCACCTGAGTGATGCTGCGCAGTTCATCCAAAAATTCCTTTGCACCCGGCAGGGGATCGATCTTTGCGATGGTCTCCTGGATTTCTTTTAATCCCAGACCGTGCTCCTTTAAGATGCCCAGACGCCAGCGCATCAGTTTGTCATAATCCGGCTCATCACGGGTGGTGCGTTTTAACTCCGGAATACTGCTTGCCTCGGAAAAAGCGATCCAGATCTCCGGAACCAGCACGCCTTCCAGATCCAAACAGGTGATAGTCATTTTATTCTCCTCCTAAAACAATCCATGTATCATAATTTACGGTGATCACGTAGTATCATAAAGCATCGCGGCGCATCGGTCAAGAACATCTCAAAAAAAGTAGATGAAAACGGAAACGAAAACTGTGCGAAATGCCCAAGGTAAGGGCTTTCACAAAAAAAATAAATATAAAAAATTATGACGAATGACGAAAAAAAAGTTATCAAATGGGCTATTATTAAATAGACAGAAGTGCTAGAATTACGGATGGGGGAGAATAGCGATAACAGGGAGGTTCATCGTTATGACAATTATGAGAAAGGGAAGTAACAAGGGGTTTTCCTTGGTGGAGCTGATCATAGTGATCGCCATCATGGCAGTTCTTGTCGGTATTATGGCGCCGCAATTGATCAAGTACATCGAGAAGGCAAAAGTGTCTACGGATCTGCGTTCTCTGGATGCGGTCTATCAGGCGGTCATCTATGCCATGAACGATTCTAATGTCGTGGTGGATCCGGATTCACAGGCTGTGATCGCGACATTGGTGGATAAGGTGGAATTGTCTACATTAAGTGCGGGCGATACTATCTTTTACAAGGAAATCTGCGACAGTCTGGATTGGGATGATTTGAATCCTGCTACATATCGTCAGATGATCACCTCTACACACGGTCCAAATGCTGAGATCATGCTGCAATATAAGGGTGGTGTGATGAATCCTATTGCTATGTGGATCACGGAGACCGACAGTACCGGCAAGAAGTGTACTACTTATGTGCCGGCAGACTGGGAGCATCTGGATGATGAGCCTTGTATTGCAATCAGATGATCCGAAATATTGTATTTGATATCGGCAATGTCCTGGCGGCTTTTCGCTGGGAAGATTATATCCGTTATGATCTGGGGTATCCCGAAGAGATCGTAAAGACATTTGGAGAGCGTTTCATAGTGCACCCACTATGGGACGCTTTTGATCTAGGCGTGCGGGATACGGAGGAGCTGATCGCGGAGATGAAAGCGACGGTTCCGGAATATCCGGATGAGGTAAATGCGTTTTTTGACCGTATCGTGGATATTGTGAAGAGTTATCCCTATAGCCGGCCATGGTTGCAGGAGCTGAAGGCGCGGGGGTATCATATCTATCTGTTGTCCAACTATCTGAGAAGGACCTTTCGCCTGCACGAGAAGGAACGCTTTGATTTCATGGATCTGATCGACGGAAAGGTGGTGTCCGGGTTTGAGAGGATCTCCAAACCGGATCCGAAGATCTATCGGTTGTTGATGGAACGATATGACCTTAAGGCAGAGGAATGTGTTTTTCTGGATGACCGGCAGATCAATATTGATGCGGCTGTTGCGCTGGGGATGCAGGGGATTTTGTTTACGGGGTACGAGAACGCCAGGCGGCAATTGGAAGAAGTATTAAGATAAAGCATATAAAAAAGAACGCTTCGTAACGGAAGCGTTCTTTTTATGTCTCTTTTATACTTGACCGTTATTCTGACCGCCGTAGTACTGGCCCGGTGCCGGCTGCGGTTGTGTATAAGGAGCCGGCTGCGGTTGTGTATAAGGGGCCGGCTGCGGCTGGGTGTATCCCGGTTGTGCATAAGGAGCCGGCTGCGGTTGTGTATAGGGAGCCGGTTGCGGCTGGGTATACGGCTGGGCTGCCTGTTGTGCTGCGTACGGTGTGGTCTGCGGCCGGGTGTACGGTGAAGGTTGTACACGCTGGCCGGTCAGTGCCGGATTCAGGCCGCCGGCAGGACCACTCTGGTTTTCCAGGGTTTCCAGCGGATTGGTGGGCGGTGCGATCGGTGCGGTCTGTGCCAGCATAGGATCCATATTTTGTCCACCCAGAAACTGGGAATTGGCTGCCAGAGCATCTGCAGTGATCTCTGTGGCAGCGGCAGGTGCGTAGTTTTCATCCGGCGCCTGACCATAAGCCGGGTTATAGTTGAGGTTACCGCTCTGGTTTGCCAGCGGGGAAACATATTCTTCCGGTGTCGCAGGTTCTACAGCACCACCGTACAGAGGGTTGGCGGATGCATCGGCGCCTGCCGGTACATAAGCGCTGCCGTAAAGCGGATTCTGGGAAGCATCTGCGCCGGCCGGTGTGAACGGAGATACATACGGCTGCGGTTCCGGTGCCGGCTGCTGACGCTGCTTTAAGGAGCTTAACAGCTCGGAATTGGGAGCGCCGTCTTTGTTTCCAAACGGAGTGGCCGGTGTAGTAGGCGGCAGCTGGCCGGAATTGGCAAAGGCACCGCCGACCATATCTTTTACGGAAGGTCCTTTGTTTGCGATGTTGGCCGTTCTTGCTGTGGTGGAATAACCGCTCTGGTAAGGCTGGTCAGCACCCTGCGGACCGTAATACTCGTATTTGGTTCCGGTGGTCGGTGCATAGTCCGGAGTTTCCTTGAGGGATTTTACCACCAAAACAATGATCACAACACTGGCGATCAGACAGAGGATACCGATAGCTGCCATAATATAGCACGCTTTCGGAACCGCGATGGGCTCAAATACATACGGCAGGAAATAATCTTCGAAGCGGTCGCCCGGATCCAGGGATTCCTCCAGAGATTTCCGCATCTTGGCCGGCATATTTTTGATGCGGCCGTCTAAATGGATACCACTGGTCGGTACCTGTTCAAAAGTAGCCTCCGGATTATTCCACCAGTTTTCGGTCTTGGTGATCTGGGAGGTCATAACGGAGTTGTACTGCGTACTCATTTTGACTACCAGGAACGGATAGGCATAAAGATAATCGTTGCTGTCTGTGGAGATCAGCGGCAGCAGATAATAACGTGCGGATTCCTTTTCGGAAGTGGTGACCCCCATGGTCTTGCTGGTGGTGATCTCGGATCCGATAGTATCCTGCACCAGAGTGATGTCTAAACAGATGTGTGCTCCATTCTTGAATGTAGACAGATCTGCATCCCAAAGCTTGGTAACATCGACCGGATCTTTACTGAGAGTGATGCAGTCCGGTACCGACATAAAGGTCATCATGATACCGACGACAAGGACGACCAGAAAGATGCGAAACCGTTTGTCATTGATAAACTCTGTAAGCATAAAGCCCTCCCCCTTACTGATTCTTACTGTTTTTTGATGATATTTTCAAAGATATCTGAAATACAGTTCCGCTTTATTTTATCACGCAAAAAGGCAATTCGCAAGCGGTTTGAAAACAAATCAAAAAAAGTGATTGACAAAAGAAAAAGGGAGAGCTATAATAACAATCGTCTGCTAAAGCAGGTACAAAATCGATGCGTGGCTCAGCTTGGTAGAGCGCTGCGTTCGGGACGCAGAGGTCGCAAGTTCAAATCTTGTCGCATCGACTCGATAAATAAAGGGTTTCGGAGTTTCCGAAACCCTTTTTCGTGTCTGAGTTCTAACTTTGTTCTAACTCTATTATTTTGCGTACCAGTCTTTGATCACCTGCTCGGCTTTCTTCAGATGGATATTGAAGCCGTTTTCTTTTGCAGCCTCTTCTGGGGTGTCATAGATGGTGCTGCCCCAATCCCACCAGAAGCATCCGGCGAACCAGTCTTCATGAAAGAAGGTCTGCAGGCAGGATTCATAAAAAGCTGCCTGTTCGTCCTCATCGTGCGGCAGATCCTGGTGCTCAAAATCCCAGGGCATAGCGGAACAGCCGTGTGCGCTGCGGCAGCCGATCTCGATAAAGATGATGGGTTTGCCGAAAGCATCGTGCACTTTCTTCAGTTCCTCTTTGATCCCGGCCCATTTGGCAGCCATCTCGGCTACAGATGTTTTGCCATCCTCACCCACCGGGAAATAGGCACTGGTACCTACCAGATCTACGGCATCAAACCATTTGACTTCCAACTCATGGCCGTGATTGGTATTATAGGCGATCTTTCCTTTATAAGTATCCCGCACATCTGCGATCAGTTTGCGCCAGTGCTGTTCTTTCTGCTCCGTGCCCAGCATTTCACAGCCGATGCAGAACATCTCACAGCCGGTTTCTTCTGCCAGCTGCGCATAATAATGGATGAAACGGCCGTAAGCGTCAAACCAGGTATCCCAGTACGGATCCCGTCCCCACTGGTCCGAGTCGGGGAAGGTAATGCGGGCGCGCCAGATGCCGTCGGCAGAGTTTAAGATCGGTTTTAAGCAGACTTTCACATTGTGCTTGTGCGCGTTTTCGATCACCGCCATCAGATCGCGGTCGTTCACATTCTGACCGAAACGAAAACGGATGTCACGGGAAAAGACATTGTCCTGTTCCACGGTAAAGCACAGGCAGATCCAGTTGACACCGGTCTCAAACAATCGCTGTTGTGAGAGTTTACCGGCCTCGGAGCGGTATACGCCATCCCGGCCATCATATCCGTAGGTAAAACCTTTGACTTCCATAAAAAGAGCTCCTTTCTGAAAATCATTCCATTCGAAAGGAATGATAATAAAGAATAATAGAATGATTATAAGGCCATGGGGAAGGATTCTGCAAGAGGCAGGGGGGAGAATGTAAAAGAGATAAATTGTGCATTATCAACAAAATGGCATTGCGGTAAATGGGATTTTATGGTAACATGCCTAATATACGCGTAGAGGCCAACGCAGCAGGCGTGAGGGACAGGAAAGTGAGGTCCTAAATGTTTGATTTTTTGAGAGCTTACCAATTAAATATCATGCTGATCCTGAGCGGGATCTGTGCTCTTACGGCCTTTTTTGCTCTTCTGATGGTAAATACGAGTACCAAAAGGAGGGCTATTTTGTTTGCACTGGAGCTGGGGGCAGCGATCCTTCTGATTTCAGATCGTTATGCATATATTTATCGCGGGGATATGAGCGTGACCGGATATTGGGTGGTTCGCATCGCCAATTTCCTGGTATATATCATGCTGTTTGTGGAAGTTCTGGTGTTTAACTTCTATCTGGAAGATCTGTATACGGATGAAGGCGGACTGAAAAAGATCCCGCTGCGTTTGAAGATCGCGACATGGCTTACGGTTGCGGGGATGGTGATGGTGGTCATATCGATCCATACGGGAATCTACTATACAATAGATGAACACAATTTATATCAGCGTGGCAAATGGGTACTGCTGAATTTTGCTTTTTCGGAAGTTGCGGTATTGTTGCAGCTGAGCGTCATCATCCAGCACTATAAAAAGCTGAGTCGCGGTATCTCGATTTCTCTGATTTTGTTTACTGTATTGCCTCTGCTGGCCGGAATCCTGCAGTATTTCGTCTATGGTATTTCTCTGGTCAATATTGTGCTGGTGGCCACGGCAGAAGTGGTGTATGTCTTTGCGCTTCTGGATATGAGCCGGCGTCTGTTGGAACTCAACGATAAGGAAGTCGAGCACATCAAAGGTGAAAAAGAAAAGATGCGTCTGCTGTTTGAACAGACGGCAGAGGCTCTGGCCAGCGCCATCGATGCAAAAGATTCCTATACAAGAGGACACTCGGCACGCGTGGCGGAGTATGCGGAAAAGATCGCGAAACTGGCAGGCAAGAATGAACAGGAATGTGATGAGATCTATTATGCCGGTCTGCTGCACGATGTAGGTAAGATCGGTATTGCGGATACCATCATTAATAAAGAAGGCAGGCTGACGGAAGAAGAATATGCCCAGATCAAGCGGCATCCGGTGATCGGCAAGCAGATCTTATCAAGTATCAGCGAGTCGCCCTATCTGAGTGTGGGGGCCAATTATCATCACGAACGCTATGACGGAAGAGGCTATCCGGAGGGGTTGAAGGGGGATGATATCCCGGAGATCGCCCGGATCATAGCGGTGGCAGATGCTTATGATGCCATGACCAGCAAGCGCAGTTATCGTAAGACGATTCCCCAACAGATGGTGCGCGAGGAACTGGTCAAAGGGATCGAGACACAGTTTGATCCAAAGTTTGCCAGGATCATGCTGCATCTGCTGGATATGGATGAAGAGTATGTCATGCAGGAGCGTGATGAAAAGGAAGGCCTGGCCGACAAGATGGACCTGACGGTAAAGGAGGCGCATTCGGTCATCTCGGAAGGAATCCTGATCGATCCGGCCATCACAAAAGTGCGTTTTCGTTGTGAACCGGCAGAGGGTTATAAGGGAAGCAAATGGGGACCGTCCTTTTTGATCTTTGATTCGCTGGATGCCAAAGCCCATGAAACGGACGGCAAGGCGAAAGAGATGATCTACTATGTATATGGTGAGATCGGCTATGATGGTACACTTTCAGATGAAGGAGTGCGAAAATCAAAGGTAGTAAAGGAAAAGGATGAAAAGAGTGCTCTGATCGGAAAGAAAGGCACGGTATATGAACTGGATTGCGTGAAGTATCGCGACCATCTGATGCTGCACATCCGTGACGGAGAAGAGATGCGGCAGGTGATCTTTGCGCTGCCCGACAGTACCCGCTATGCCTATCTGGGACTGACCGGAGAGCAGTGTCGGATCTATGATGTGAAGATTGAAAAAACCGACGAGCTGATCGGCGCGGAAGACATCCCGAGGATCGCGGAAGAGATCAGCTATATCAAGGCACCGGAAGGCGATGTTCCGAATGTGCAGATCGACGGCTGGAGAACGGCAGCTTCGAAGGGAATTGAGATCGACGGGGAGGTCGAGATCGATTTTCACAGTATGAGCCTGCCTACGGCGAGACTTTTGTGGCATTGTCCCTTTGTCATCCTGTTTTATTCGGATAATGGAGAGATCGGAGGACCGGGCTTCAAGGAATTTGCGCTGATGCGTATGGATGGAGAAGGCTGGGAGATGCATGAGGGAGTCGTTTCCAAGATATCAGTCAACAAGGATGAAGACTTTGAGGGCTGGGAGGTCTGGAAAGCCAGGCAGAAGGAAGGTGTGGACTGTAAGATCCGTATCCGTATCAAGGACAGAACGGTGACAGTGAATACCTCAAATGAAGGGATCCATCTGAAGGATGTGACCAGGATCGATGTGGAAACGCCGAAGATTTACGCAGCGCTCAGCGGAGATCAGTGCGCGCTGACCGGCATTAAGATCAAAAAAGTTTAACTGATCATCGAAAAAAAATAGTGACAGAGCGGCCGTTTTGTAGTAAGATACCCGTCGTGTGACATTTCACGAATGGGAGGATGAGACGGTGGTTCCACAAATATTGGCGGTCAGTATCTTTGTACTGATGTTTATCCTGATCGTAACGGACAAGATCGAACGGCATTTGGTTTCTATAGGATGCGGTATGCTGATGCTTGTAGCAGTCTTCGGGATCTGCCTGCAGAGCGGTTCGACGATCTGGGAGATCATAAACCTGCGGGAGATCGCAACCGCCGATTTCTGGTATGCGAAAGGAGAAGGCGAGAGCGCTTCTGCCGGCATCAACTGGGCAACGATCATTTTCATTGCCGGTATGATGGTAATGGTGGAAGGCATGGGCCGGGCGGGGTTTTTCCGCTGGCTGTGTCTGCAGATCGCCAAGATGGTAAAATACCGCGCCATCCCGATCCTGATCTCGTTTATGGTAATTTCCTTTGTACTTTCCATGTTCATTGACAGCATCACGGTGATCTTGTTTCTGGCAGCCGTAACGGTAGAGTTGGGAGAGCTGTTGAAATTTTCTCCGGTGCCGGTGATCCTGGCAGAAGTATTCTGTGCCAATCTGGGTGGTTCAGCGACCATGTGCGGAGATCCGCCAAACATCATCATCGGTACATCTCTGGGTTATTCTTTCGCGGACTTTGTGGCCAACACCGGTGTGATCGCGTTTGTTTCCTTTTTTGTGACACTGTTGTATTTCTATATGAGTTTTCGCAAACAGCTGGTGCAGAAAAAAGACAGCGCAGCGACACAAACCTATCCGGAGCCGTCCAGCGCGATCCAGAGCAAAAAGGATTTTTCCGTAAGCTGTGTGATCTTTGCATTGGCGGTGGTACTGCTGGTGACGCATGCTATGACCGGTCTGACGGTAGCATCCATCGGAACGGGGATAGCCATCCTCACTCTGGTCACGGCGGGAAAAGAAGCCGGGATCCTGCTGAAAAAAGTAGATTATAAAACGCTGTTGTTTTTTACCGGTTTGTTTATGGTTGTCGGTGGTCTGGAAAAAACAGGCATCCTGGAGCTGATCGCTTCGGTGATCGAGAGTATCAGCGGCGATAATGTGAAACTGATGATCGCCATCATCCTATGGATCTCGGCGACCGCCAGTGCCTTTGTAGATAATATCCCGTTTGCGGCAACCATGATCCCGGTGATCCGGTCTCTGGCAGCAGCGAGCGGCATCGACCTGCGTGTACTGGCGTGGACGCTGGCGCTGGGCACGGATATCGGCGGCTCTGCGACACCCATCGGTGCATCGGCCAATGTTGTGGGTATCGCCATCGCGGCACAGAACGGACACATGATCGGCTGGGGCAAGTACTGTAGGCATCTGGTGGCGATCACGATCATCGTATTACTGATCGGTATGGGTGTTATTTATTTCAGATATTTCTAAATTCTAAACGGACAAAGGGGGGAACGGTATGGGAGCAGTAACGGAGAGAGTACTGGACAAGCAGATCATCATCGCGCTGGGCAGAGAGTTCGGAAGCGGCGGACACGAAGCGGCGGAAGAACTGGCGAAAAAATACGGGATCCTTTTTCTGGACCACAAATTGCTTGAGAACATTTCCAACGAAAAACATGTCGATATCCTGGATCTGCAGAGATATGATGAGAAACCGCGCAATCTGTTCCTGACCAGAACCGTGGCGGGCTATACCAATTCTCTGGAAGAGACGGTGGCAAAGCTGCAGTTTGATTATATCCGGGAGCTGGCAGAACAGGGAAAGTCCTTCGTGATCGTGGGACGCTGCGGTGAGTATGTACTGCGCAAACATCCGGCGATGGTATCGATCTTTGTGCTGGGCAATACCGCAACCAAGTGCCGTCGGATCATGGAAAAATACAGTCTGCCGGAAGAGGAAGCACTGCGTATGATGAAACGCAAGGATGCGACGAGGAAGAACTATCACAACTATTACTGCGACGGAAAGTGGGGCGACTCCAGAAACTACGATCTGTGCATCAACAGCAGCAACCTCGGCGTGGAAGGTGTGGCAGGCATCATCGATGATCTGATCCGCCGGCGCGAAGGGTTCATCTGAATAAAACAAATAATTGTGATGAAGACGGTTCGGAAACGGGCCGTCTTTTTATAGTTTACTCATAATTCAAAATGTTGAAAAAGTTGTTGAAAAGTTGTCGATAAAACCTATTGTCAAAAAAATCTTCCTGTGCTATCATTCGTTCTTGTCAAGGCAGAGTCAACTGCGGCGATCTGTTGCATCCGATATCGGATAGTTCATCAGCAGAATCCCAATTGATGAAAGTTTTGCTTTAAAAGTAGGAGTAACTGAATAGGTATTGTGTTATTTGTTTTTGCGTTGTTATTGATTAGGAATTCAGACAATGTGGAAACGGATTGTGTAAATGCGTGTTTTTTAGTGTGCAATTTTATGATTTCGGAGGATGCTTATGTTTGCGGTATTGATCGCGTGTCTTCTCACGACATCGGTTACGGCAGACCTGATGACGGATAAGATACCAAATGCCTTGACGCTGACGGGACTGACGGCCGGGATGCTGATTGCTCTGGAGCGTGCCGGTCCGTCGGGACTCATCGGTGTGATGAAAGATGTGGTACTGATGTTTCTTGTGACATTTCTGTTGTTCCGTCTGCGTGCATTGCGCGGTGGTGACGGAAAACTGTTGTGTGCGCTTGCGGCGCTTCTCGGCCTGCAAACAGCCGCAACGATCCTTCTGTATTCCCTATTTTTGGCAGTAATGATCGGCGCAGGAAAGATCCTGCGGGAAACAAAACAAAAAAGAAAACGCAAAGGACCTACAGGGATCCATTACAGCATACCGATCCTGTGTTCCGTGATCATCTATGGTGTGCGGTATTGGATGTAAATGCAGTTCAGAAGAAAAGTAAGCCCAAAATAAAACAAAAGATCAGAAAGAGAGGTTGTTTATGAAAAAAGAACAGATGGCGATCTGCGATACGGACGGAAAATATGTATATCGTCTGCAGGAATTACTGGAACAGCGCGATGCTTTTCCATTTGCGATCAGTGTTTTTACGGAGCCGGAAAGGATCGCGGAAGAAAAGATCGGAGAGATGGCGGAAAAATACCGGCTGATCCTTGCGGGGGAAGCGTTTTATGAAAAACTGCAGAAGGCAGGGGTGAAAGAAATGCAGATGCTGTTACTGAAAGGAGCGGAAGAATTGCCGCAGGTTACGGACTATATCTGGAAATATCAGTCCGGCGACCGGATCCGGCAGCAGATCATGGAGTTCTTCTCCGAACATATATCAGATGGTTTCACGGAAAATGAAAAAGGAGTGGTGCCTTATGGCCACGGTCGACAGAAAGGGAGTCTGATCGGTATCTTTTCTCCGGCGTGCAGGGAACTGCAGTCTTCGTTTTCCGTATTATTGGGACAACACTTATCCCGACAGGCCAATGTGTTGTATTTAAATTTTGAATCGTTTTCCGGGCTGTCGAAATTGCTGGAAGCAACCGATGGCAGAGACCTGACAGATCTGGTCTACTATATGGAAGGCGGTAGGGAGCGGCTGGTCTACAAACTGGAAAGCATGGTGGGTAATTGGAATGGCCTGGATTATGTTTCACCTGCATTTTCCTTTGTAGACCTTGGAGAGATCCGGGAGGACAGCTGGATGTTGTTGCTAAAGACCTTACAGGAGATGGGGCACTACGATTACATTCTGCTGGACCTTTCGGAAAACATACACGGTGTACTGAATATTTTGCGGCAATGCGCAAAAGTCTATACCCTCAGCAACGGGGAAGAAATGTCGCAGACCCGTATGGCGCATTACGAGGAACTGCTGCGGAAGCTGGATTACGAAGATGTGCTGCAGAATACGACGAAATGTGATCTGCCGGTATTCCAAAAGAGTTTGAGCGCAACGGAAGAACTACCCCGCAGTGAGATGGCGGTATATGTAAGAGAGCTGGTCCGGGAGGAATATGCATGAAAGATCTGACGAAGATCCGCGAGATGCTGCGGGAGCAGATCCTGGAACAGATCAGTTACGCACGGGAGATGGAAGATGAGGAAGTGCGGGAGATCGTGGACACGGCGATCCTGCAGAATGCCAGACAGTGGGGGCTGTCACTGAAGGAAAAACAGGAACTGTCAAAAGAACTGTTTTATGCCATCCGGCGGTTGGATATCCTGCAGGAACTGACGGATGATCCGAAAGTCACGGAGATCATGATCAACGGCAAAGACCATATATTTATCGAAAGGAACGGAAGGTTATACCAATGGGAAAAACAGTTTTCCTCCACCGAAAAACTGGAGGATGTCATACAGCAGATCGTGGCCAAATGCAACCGTACGGTCAACGAAGCCTCGCCGATCGTGGATGCCAGACTGGAAAACGGATCCCGTGTCAATGTGGTGTTGGCACCCATCGCGCTAAACGGACCGATCGTAACGATCCGCCGCTTTCCGGAAAAACCGATCACCATGGAAGATTTAAAACGCTTTGGTGCGATCTCGCAGGAAGTGATCGATTTTCTCAGGCAACTCGTGATCGCCGGATACAACATCTTTATCAGCGGCGGAACCGGCAGCGGCAAGACCACCTTTCTCAATGCACTTTCCAATTTTATTCCCAAAGACGAAAGAATTATCACGATCGAAGATAGCGCGGAATTACAGATCCTGGGGGTACCCAACCTGGTGCGGCTGGAGACCAGAAATGCCAATGTGGAAGGTTGTAAGGAGATCACCATGCGGGATCTGATCAAGTCCAGCCTGCGCATGAGACCGGACCGTATTGTGGTGGGAGAGGTGCGCGGGAGCGAGGCGCTGGACATGATCCAGGCTATGAATACAGGCCATGACGGTTCTCTGTCTACCGGTCATGCTAACAGTGCGGCCGATATGCTGAGCCGTTTGGAGACCATGATCCTGATGGGGATGGATCTGCCACTGTCGGCGATCCGGGGACAATTGGCCAGCGGGATCGATGTGATCGTGCATCTGGGACGGCTGCGGGATAAAAGCCGTAAAGTATTGCAGGTCGTGGAGATCCTGGACTGCGTGGAGGATCAGATCGAAACCTCGATTTTGTATGAGTTTCAGGAGGAAGGAGAAGATGAGCATGGAAAGATTCAGGGAGTGCTTGCGAAATGCAATTCCCTGCAGCACACCGAAAAACTCCGGGCCGCCGGACTATGATGCTTATCGCCTGACGAAGACGGAGACCGCATCTGTGCTGTTGCAGGGGATCGGTATCCTGGCATTGTTTTCGTATGTATTCTATCGTTCATGGATCGTATTAGTTCTGCTGCTTCCGGCACTTCTGCCATATCTTTTGTACCGACGAAGATCGTTTGTGAAAAAGAGAAAAGAAGAACTGCTGCTGCAGTTTCGGGAAATGATGCGTGCGGTGATCGCAGGATTGCAGGCAGGATACTCGATCGAAAACGCATTTTTACATGCCCAGGAGGATCTGCGGCTTCTGTATGGAGCGGGGGCAATGATCTGCGAGGAATTGCAGCACATCAACCGGGAACTGCGCAATAACAAAAATCTGGAGGATGTGCTGAAGGATCTGGCAGAGCGTTCCCACAGTCAGGATATAAAAGATTTTGCGGAGGTGTTCCGGATCGCCAAGCGCAGCGGTGGGGATCTGCCGGGAATTTTGAAAAATACGGCAGATCTGATCAGCGAAAAGATCGAAGTTCGCAGGGAGATCGCCACAACCATCAGTGTCAAAAAGATGGAGCAGAAGATCATGGATCTGGTGCCTTTTGGGATCATTCTCTACATTGATGCGACCACACCGGGATTTTTCAATGCTCTGTATCACAATGCCTTTGGGGTATTGCTGATGAGTGTATTGCTGGTGGTGTATCTCGCGGCGTATCTGCTGGCGGAAAAGATTCTGGATATTGCGTATTGATAGGACATGGAGGAAAAGAAAATGGTGTGGAGCGCAGTGGTGATCTTGTTATTTCTGATAGTATTGGGAATTTGCGCGCGAAAGGAAGAGGTGCCTGCGGAATGCGGGGCATCGGCTGTGACAAAGCCCTTTTACCGGATGGCGGTATACCTGCTCCGGTGGCTGCAAGCGCAAAGGCAAAAGGGGGGCAGGTTTGAAAAAACGGCAGAGAGGATCTTTCGGAAAAATACGGAAAACATCCGTCTGCTGGATCCGGCCGGGGATGCGCAGCGACAGGCGCAATTACAGTTTGTGCAAAAGACGGGATTGTGTCTGTTATTGCTGGGGGTGGGAGTGCTGTTCGGACTATTGCTTTCGTACCGGGAATCACAGGATACAGAGCTGCAGGACGGATCCGCGCTGATGCGGCGGCCTTACGGAAAGGGCAGTTATACGGTGGAACTGACCGCAGATCTCGGAGAGGGAACGGAGGAAGTGATCCAAGTGCCGGTGCAGCAGCGCTCGTATACCGAAGAGGAGTTGCGGGATATGCTGCCGGCATTTGAGACGGCGTTGGAGGCGGCAGTGCTGGCCAAAAATGAAAGTGCGGATCATGTATGCAGTGATCTGGATCTTAAGGAGACGCTGGACGGATATCCTTTTTCCGTTACCTGGGAGTACAGTGATCACACTCTGATCAACCGGATGGGGCAGCTGAAAGAGGACATTCCGTCGGAAGGAGCGGTGCTTACGCTGAAAGCAAAGATCTGCTGTGATGATCTGGAAGCGGAGCATCAGTTTTCAGTGATGGTGTGGCCAAGGGAATTGCAGGGAGCGGAAAAGCTGCGGCAAAGTCTGGAAGAAGCCCTGCGTTTGTCGGATGAGAGCAGCAGGGATGCGGAGCAGTACCGGTTGCCGATGGAAGTGGATGGTATCGAGATCGTCTGGAGAGAAGAAAAGAAGAGTTCACTGCTGGTGCTGCTCCTGCTGGTATTGGCGGCCGTTGCAGCGGTCTGGTGGGGGAAGGATAACGATCTGGAAAAGCAGGTGAAAGAGCGCGACGCGCAGATGACGGAAGATTATCCGGAAGTGATCAGCAAACTATCGTTGTATATCGGTGCGGGAATGACGGTGCGGCTGGCATGGAAAAAGCTGGCACAGGAGTATCTGAGGAAAGGTGAGGCGCCAAAAAAACGATATGTGTATGAAGAGATGGTGCTGGCACTGCGGGAAATGGAGAGCGGCGTCAGTGAGCTGCAGGCATACCGGCATTTTGCGAAGCGCTGCCGCCTGCAGAAATATGTGAAACTGGTGTCTTTGCTGGAACAGAATGTAAAACTGGGTGCCAAAGGTTTTCTGGAATCCCTTCGCAAAGAAACGGAGGATGCGTTGGAGGAACGCCGCAGCAGGGCAAAGACCCTGGGGGAGGAAGCGGGAACCAGGCTGCTGGTCCCGATGATCCTGATGCTGGCCATCGTGATGGTGGTGATCATCGTTCCGGCTTTTGTGTCGATCTGAGGTAGGCGGGCTTACCGTGGGAGAAAGAGATGCGACAGGAGGCGGAAGGATTTTCCATAAGAACAGATAAGAAAGGAGGAGCGGAAAATGGAGCTGATCAAAAAAAGTGTCGGAGAATACTTTTGCGATGAGGAAGGTATGGGTACGGTAGAAGTGATCCTGATCATCGTGGTGCTGGTGGGATTGGTTTTGATCTTTAAGAATCAGATCATATCGATCGTCAATGATCTCTTTGACAGTATCGTTTCCAAATCAACGGAAGTAACAAGATAAATAGAATAATCAAAAAGCAATGGGACCAAAAGGAGGCTGCCGGCAGCATCGGGCCCGGCAGTCTTTTGCAGGAAAAACAAATGGACAGAAAGAAAAATGAACAAGTGAAAAAACAGACGGAAGCTCATTCGGAAAACGCAGCGGTCAGTCTGTATCTGACGCTGATGCTGGCGGTGATGATACCGCTCATCTTAACTATGATCGAAGGAGCAAGGATCAGTGCGATCAAGCTGCGGCTGGAATGTGCGGCAGATCTGATGGCGGATTCCCTGCTTTCGGAATATAACCGGGAACTGTTGAAACAATATGATCTGTTGTTGATCGATACGGCATACGATACGGGCAGCGGATCGCTGGATCATATGCTGGAACATCTGGAAGAGTATCTTTCCTACAACCTGCAACCGTCGAAGGGAACATATCTGTTTACGGATCGGGATCTGCTGGGACTGACACTGGAATCGGCAGAGATCGTTAGCGTATCCAGGGCAACGGATGAAGAGGGAGCTGTATTTGAGTATCTGGTGATCTCGGCCATGTTGGAAAAATACGGGCTGGCGTATGTGGCGGATGTGCAGGATATGATCGCTACATCCACATCGCAGCGTTTGTATGAAAGTGATATCGAAGAGGACTGCGCCTCGTCGCAGGGGGCGGTGAATGCTATCGAAGTGCCGGAGCCGGAACCGGTATACGATGAAGCGGGCAATGAGATCGAAAGCGACTGGCATCCGCCGGCAAAGGACGATCCGGCTGCAAATGTTCGTGCAGTCTCTTCCGGCGGGATCCTTTCTCTGGTCTGTAAGGAGCCGGTATCACAGGCAGCTTTTGCAGCAGAGTGGGGTGTGGACCGGCGCAGCCTGGTGAAAGGAGATGGCTGCCCGGAAGACTGGGAAGAGAGAAATACGCTGGCGGAGCAGCTGCTGTTCAACGAATTTGTGATGGAAAAATGCGGTTGTTATACGGAAGCAAAAGAGAATAGTCATCTGCAATATGAGATCGAATACATCGCCATGGGACACGATAATGATGCGGAGAATCTGAAGGCGGTGGCACACCGGCTGCTTTTGTTTCGTGGCGGAGCCAACGGGGTACATTACGCAGGGGATACAGTACTGCAGGCAGAGAGTAAGGCAATGGCAGCGGGACTTTCTTTTGTATGTTTTATGCCGGAGTGTGAACCACTCTTTGAAGCGGTGATCGCGGCGGCATGGATCTATGCGGAGAGTCTGGCGGATGTGCGCATCCTGTTTTCGGGTGGCAGGATCCCGCTGATCAAGGAACACAGTGACTGGAACTTAAGTCTTGGCAGCGCGCTTTCTATGGGAATTTCTACGGGAATGGATGCGGCGGATGGTGCAATAGAGAGTGGGCACGGACTCAACTATAAAGACCATCTGCGGCTGCTGTTGTATCTCACACCGGCACAGCAAAAACGGAACCGCTGCATGAATGTGGTGGAGATGGACATCCGGAAGATCCCGGGTTATGAGCAGTTTCGACTGGATGACTGCGTGGCGGGGGCGGCAGTACAACTGGTCTTTCGCAGCAGTTACGGATACACCTTTTTGATGGAAAGGAGATTCCGATATGCGTAAGTATCTGGTAAGAAGCTGTCATGCCAGCCTCACATTGGAAGCTGCGGTGGCGTTGCCCTTATATCTGTTTTTCTTTCTGGCATTGCTTTCCGTGATGGAGATGCTGCATTATTCCATGACAATGGATCGGGAATTGTGCCGGATCGGCAAGCAGATCGCTCTCTATGCGTCGGCGGAGTGTTTGCTGGAAAAACCGCAGGCTGCACAGGCGCAGGAGACACAGGAAACGCAGGATGCGGCAAACGGTGGCAGTGCTGCAGGCGAAAATGTGGAAGGTATGGCGGCCACGGTGCTGGCAGATGTATATGTTTCGAGTGCATTGCAGGAGCGTGTGTCGCAGGCGTATCGCCGTCAGATGGGCGTACAGGGAGAGATCGGTTTGTGGCGTTCCCGTGTGCTGGTGCAGGACGATATGGTGGATCTGATCGCAACCTCCCGCATCGAGCCGCGCTGCAATGTATTCGGCATTCCGGAGCAGCTGCTCGTAAATCGTGCCAGGACGCATGCCTGGACCGGCTTTGCGGTGGGCAGTGCTGCCGGGGAGGCGGAAGAGCGGATGGTCTATGTGACGGAGACCGGAACGGTGTATCACCTGAGCCGGAGCTGTACCCATTTGGATCTGTCAATACAGGCGGTATCGGCGGAACAGGTTGGGGACTGCCGTAACACAGCCGGGGCGATATATCAGGCATGTGAGTACTGCGGACAGCGTTTTTCGGCGCAGGAGACCTATTACATTACAAAAGAAGGTGACCGCTATCACACCTCTTTGGGATGCAGCGGTCTGAAACGCACGGTATATGAGATCCCCATTTCGCAGGTGGGCGGAAAGCGGGCTTGTTCCAGATGTGGCGGAAGTTTGTAAAACATAAAAAGGGAAAGGGTGAAAAGATGGATACGGAATGGTTATTTGGCAGGGAACTGTGGACGGGACTGGCGCTGCTGCTGGGCAGTGTGATGGATGTGCGTGTGCGGAGACTGCCGGTGTGGTTTCTGCTGGCCTTTGGTTTGGGGAGCGTAGCGCTGATCCTTATGGCAGATCCGGCGGACTGGCAGCAGAAAGTCATCGGGGTACTGCTGGGTGGCAGTTTGGTGCTGCTGGGAAAGTGGAGTGGGTGCATTGGTATGGCGGATGGGATCGTTGTGATGATCCTGGGCTTCCTGTATGGCGGTACGGGCTGCGGGAAACTGGTCATGACGGCGGTGTTGTTCAGTGCAGTGGTTGCGGTAGTACTGATCGCGCTACATCGGGCGGATGCCAAAACCAGACTGCCCTTTCTGCCGTTTCTGGCGGCGGGGCATGTTGTGTTTCTTTTGCAGGTGCTTCCGGGATGAAGAATACAAGGAGAAACAACCGGGGGATGATGACCATCGAAGCCTGCGTGATCCTTCCGCTGTCGCTGATGATCACCTTTCTGCTGTTGTGGACCGGGATGCTTTTGTATGACCGGACTGCAGTAAACTATGCCGTTTCTGCTGCGGTGATCCGGGGAGGGCGTATGGCGGAGGCATCCAATGAAGAGATCGGTACCTTTGTGCAGCAGAAGATCGCGGAGATGCTGGAACATAAGCTGGTGCTGATGGAGTGTCCGGAAGCAGAGGTGCGGGTGGAGTATGGTAGCATCACGGCATCGGTGAGAGGGACTCTGGATGCACCGCCTCTGGCAGGCTATACCGGGGACTGGACGGTGGAGGCGCAGCATAGCGCAGACCGTATGCGTGCCTCACAGATCGTACGCACTATTCAGCGGGTGGACCGGCTGGCGGAGAAATATACAGATGCGGAAGAAGAAACGGATCGTGGGGAGTGAACAGGAGGAAAGAAGATGAAAGAATTACAAGTACGATATCAAAAAAGCATGGAGCATCATTATCTGGTAGTGTCGCAGGAAGGACAGCTCCGGGAGGATTATCAGTTGCGGATGGTGCTGGAAAACCGCATTGCAGGGCTGCTTTCTCTGGAAGTGAAACAGAGGGAAGGCAGGAAGGAGCTGTATTATGATGTGAGTTCCCTGCAGCCGCTGACCAGGATCTATGATCGCAGGGAACTTTCGGGAGAAGAGATCCGCAGGATCTTTACGGGAATTCTGGATGCGCTGGGCGGGCTGCACGAATATATGCTGGAAGAAGGCAATGTGGTCCTGGATCCGGAGTATATCTTTACGGATCCGGAAGAGGGGAAGATACACCTGCTCTTTCTGCCGGGGAGCGGCTCGGAGGAGGGGGATGACCCGCTGCTGCATCCGGCGGAGTTTCTCATGGAACACGCCGATCACCGGGATCCGCAGGCGGCAATGTGTGCCTATCGCATCTATCAGACCATACGGAAGGGTAATTATGTTACAAAGGATCTGCGCAGGGTACTGGAGAGGGAACCGGCGGAAAGCGGTGCGGTGACAGAGCGTATCCCCGAAGTGTTTGCGGATCCGGAGAAGGAACCGTTTGCGAAACCTGAAGAACAATGGCAAAACGAAGAGAAAATGCCGTTATCCGAGGAAGATCTGTTTGGGCACCGTGAGACAGATATGCTTCCGCAGCCTGAAAATGCCGGCAAAACAATAGAATGTTCCGTTAAGCTATCCTATATTCCGGCGACGATCCTTATGCTGGTGGGAGTGCTGGTCTGCAGTGGGGCCATCCCCGGTGTGTATCCGGACAAAGCCGGGAAACTGGTGGCGTTTGCCTTTATCCTGGCCGGTGCAGCTGTGATCCTGCTGCAGCGCCGTAAGGCAAAGAAAGGCAAGGGTATGACGGAAGCGGATCCGTTGGAAGCGGCGTTTGCGGATATGACACCGCGGGAGTTTTCATCGCGAGATTTTCCAGCGCGAGAACTTCCAATGGCGGTACCGGTCAGGGCAGCGGAAAAAGAGGCTGAGGAAAACTATGGCAAGACCGTATTTGTCGGAGCGGTGGATGTGCCGGTAGAGAATGTGTTAGTGGAAGCGGGGAAAAAGAAGGAGTATCGTATCGAGCATTTTCCCTACACCATCGGCAAGCGGAAGGAGTGCGTGGATCTGGCGCTGACAGACCGGACGGTCAGCCGCATTCATGCACGCATCCTGTGGAAGGACGGACATGCTTATCTGCAGGATTGTCATTCTACCAATGGAACCTATCTGAACGGCGTGCAGCTGGAGGCGGAGGAGACTGTGATGCTGGAACGGGAGGATGAGATCTGCATCGGAAAAGTGAAATTCTCGTATCTGTAAAAAGGACCTCTGCAAATGCTGTCTATAAAAATCCTACAAAAATAAATATACAAATACTCCAAAATTTGTTATAATACGCTATATGTCATTTGGCAGACGAGGGGTAAAATTATGATCTTTGTACCGGCAGAGAAACTGAAAAAGGGGATGCGCCTTGCGAAACCGATCTACAACAAACAGGGTGTCATGCTGTATGAGCGGGATTCCAAGCTGACCAGTCAGGGCATACAGAGTGTGAAAAATTTCGGACTGATCGGTCTGTATATTTTGGAGCCGGCAGAACCGCTGCCGCCATTTACCGAAGCGGACAGGGAGTTTGAGAGGTTTCAGACTATGTCCGTCTTTACCCTGCAGGAGATTATGCAGGATATCCGGGACGGCCATCAGCCGCAGAAACTGCAGCAGCTGACGCTGGAAGTGTTGCGGCGTTTCGGCAACAGTGTGGAAAAGATCGGCTTTACACAGAACCTGCGCAGCCCGGAAGATAATGTCTATAAGCATTCGCTCAATGTGGCGATCCTTTCGGCAGCGATCTACGGCAAGCTGGCGCACAATCCGGAACGGCAGCGCTATGTGGTGATGTCGGCACTTTTGCACGATATCGGCAGTCTGGACATTCCGGACGCGATCTCTCATAAAAAGACCAAAGAACTGACCAAAGAAGACTATGAGGTGATCGAACACTGCAAGGAAGAGGGGTACCGCCTGCTGCGGGAAAACTGCGATCTCGATTCCGAAGTGATGAAGAACATCTCCTATCTGCTGAAGGATCTGAAGGAGCTGCGTATCAGCGGAACCGTGCAGAATATCAAGGCGCCGGATGCACAGGTGGAGACACTGAAGGTGGCCTATCTGTTTGATACCATGACGGCAATGAAATACGGCGAAGATCCGCAGTCGGATGTGGCGGCGTATAAATTCCTGCATCATCCGCGCAACCGGATGAACCAGCAGGTGGTGCGTGCCTTTACCCAGGCCATCCGTCTGGTACCGGTGGGATGTACCGTGCAGTTTTCCAATGGCACCAAGGGTATTGTGCTGACGGAGAACGAAGGCGATATCCTGCGACCGTTTGTGCTTTCTTTCCAGGATAATAAGATCTACAATCTGGGAGATGGCAGAGTCTTTGAAAAGGTGCAGATCAAGGATCTGTTAAAGACCATGGACAACCGTTATGTGATGACGGATATGTATGAGGAATATCTGCAGGCACTCCGGGACGGCAAGGAGCCGGTAGTACGCAGAAAGTAAGAAGAATATAGAGGTATGTGATTGTTCTGAACAGTTACATAACAATTCATATAAGGTTAGGATAGCATGAATCATATAAGTCTTTGCGGGGCAGGCTGGAAGATGACGGATTGCAGCAGCGGAGAAAGCTACGCAGCTACAGCGCCGTGTTCCGTCCTGTCTGTTTTATTGGAAGCGGGTGTGATCAAGGACCCGTATTATCGTGAAAACGAAAAAGAAGTTCTGCCGTATCTGGAGAAGGATTATATCTTCTCCCGTAATTTTAATGTGGACGGAGAACTGATGCAGGAAGACGGCATCGAGCTGATCTTCTATGGTCTGGATACCATCACGGAGATCCTTTTGAATGGTGAGAAACTGGCGATCACCAAAAATATGCACCGTACTTACCGCTTTGATGTGAAAGACCGTCTGCATATGGGGGCCAATGAGCTGTTCATCCATTTTCATTCCCCGTTGCAGTACATCAAGGATTATCAGCCGCAGCCGCACAAGGAGATCTCGGTGTGCCCTGTGGGGGCATTGCCGGGGGGACAGTATCTGCGCAAGGCACAGTCGTCCTTTGGCTGGGACTGGGGGCCGCAGCTGCCGGATATGGGGATCTTTCGGGATATCGTTGTCGAGTCTTTTTCCTATGCGCATATCCGTGAGGTGTCTTTTTTTCAGGAGCATATTGACGGCGAAGTCACGCTGTTTGTTGATCCCATTATTGAATTTACCGATCCGATCCCTATCGAGATCGTGGTAAAAGTGACCGGGGAAGAACCGGTGACGACCATCACCCGTATGCCGGATGCGACGGCAAAGATCACGCAAAAGGGTGAAAACGAGATCGGTATCCCCATCCGTGATCCGCAGCTGTGGTGGCCGAACGGTATGGGATCGCAGCCTTTGTATGATGTGAAAGTCACGATCCGGAAAGCGGACAAGGTCTACGATGAAAAGAGTTTCCGTATCGGTCTGCGTACCATTACGGTGAGCAGGGAGGCGGATGAGTATGGCGAGGAATTCTGTTTCGTAGTGAACGGGCAGAAGATGTTTGCGAAGGGAGCCAATTATATTCCGGAAGATGCCATTTATCCGTTCATCAAAGAGGAAAAGATCCGCACACTGATCGAGAGTGCCTACATGGCGCATTTCAACTGTCTGCGTGTGTGGGGCGGCGGTTACTATCCTTCGGATCTGTTTTATGATCTGTGTGATGCCTACGGGATCGTGGTCTGGCAGGATCTGATGTATGCCTGCAGCGCCTATGATCTGACCCAGGGCTTTGAAAACAGCATCCTGGCGGAAACAAGGGATAATGTATGCCGGCTGCGGCATCACGCCTGCCTTGGCTTATGGTGCGGCAATAATGAGATGGAGTCCGGCTGGCATCATTGGCCGGCATTTCAGAAAGAATCGCCGCAGCTGCGGGCGGATTATATCAAGATGTTTGAATATCTCCTGCCCAAAGCGGTGCGGGAGAATGATGAGACCACCTTTTACTGGCCGTCGTCGCCGTCTTCCGGCGGATGTCTGGATGATCCGGACTGTGAAAACCGTGGCGATGCGCATTATTGGGAAGTGTGGCACGGACAGAAACCGATCACGGACTTTCAGGAGCATTATTTCCGCTTCCTATCGGAGTTTGGCTTCCAGTCATTTCCGGGGATCAAGACCGTGCGCAGCTTTACCGAGCCGGAGGATTGGAATATCTTTTCGCCGGTGAAGGAGAGCCATCAGAAGAATCCCCAGGGAAACGGCAAGATCCTGTATTACATGTCAGAGAATTTCCGCTATCCCAAGGATTTTGAGCAGTTTTTGTATGTGAGCCAGATCCTCCAGGGCGTGGCGATCAAAACGGGCGTGGAGCATTTCCGCAGACACAAAGGCCGCTGCATGGGTACACTCTATTGGCAGCTCAATGACAACTGGCCGGTGGCATCATGGGCCGGGATCGATTATTACGGCCGCTGGAAAGCGCTGCATTATATGGCATGCCGTTTCTATGCGCCGGTGGCACCGAGCCTGGTTTTGAAGGGAACTGCGTCGCGCACCTATATCGTGAATGATACGGCAGAAGATCTGCTGGTACACATCAAGGTGAGCCTGCGGACGATGGAAGGGCGCGAACTCAATTCCTATCGGGAAGAGGCCAAGTGTGCGGCCAACAGCGTCTGGAAGGCCAGAGGACATGAGCTGGAGCATTTCCTGAACGGAAATAGTCTGCGGGATGTATATGTTGTGGCAGAGTATGATCTGGGGAATGGTACGATACTTACCGAAGATGCGGTATTTGTACCCTACAAGCAGCTGCGACTGCCGCAGATCGCGCCTATGGTGGAGGTAACGGATGAAGGCGAAGTCTATGTGATCCGTTTAACCGCAGAGGGCTATGTGCCGTTCGTGATGCTGGATCTGCACGGTGCGGATGTGATCTTTTCGGACAACATCTTCTCGCTGCATAAGGACAAAGAAAAACTGGTCTATGTGCAGAAGAACGCGCTGCACTGCCCGGAAGGTGCCGAGATCAAAGACGCGCAGGGCCTGCTGGACGAGCTGGTGGTCTACACGCTGCAGGGCTCTTACGAGAGCGTCGTAAAAGAAGAAGTAAATACTGATGAAGAAACGCAGGAAGAGGATAAGTCAAAAAGCTAAGCGGAGTGATAAACTCTTGCCTTCCCCTTGAGGGGCGCTGTGTGCCAGTGGCACACGCTTAGCGCCGACCGAGCCGGAGGCGAGACAGGTGGCGCGCCAGCGCCGGATGAGGTGGAACTTATAAGAAACGAAAACTTTACGGAGGGACAATTAACCATGCCTATCTCTTATTTCGACAAACAAAAAATCTTCAAACTCGATACACCGCACACATCCTACATCATCGGCCTGACTGATAAACCGGCCTTTGTGGGTCACATCTACTACGGTGCACGCATCTCGGATGCCGATGTATCCTACCTGCTGCGCACGGAGGAGATGCCGTATGTTCCGTCGCAGAACGATCGCGACAAATTGCTCTTTATGGATACCTATCCCATGGAGCTGCCGACGCATGGCACCGGTGATTTCCGTGGCACAGCGCTTAAGGTGCGCACCGAAGCCGGTCACGAGGTGCTGGAGCTCCATTATGTATCTCACGAGATCCTTGAGGAGAAACCGAAGCTGAAAGGCCTGCCGGCCACATGGGGCAAGGAGGCGCAGACCTTAAAGATCCTTACGGAAGATAAATATTGTGGTGTGCAGGCAGAACTGTCTTATTCTGTTTTTGCGGACAGTGATGCGATCATGCGCAGCGTGCGGATCCTCAATACCGGCAAGGCACCGGTATATCTGGAACAGGTATATTCCGCATCCTTTGATATGGACGATACCGGCTTTGACCTGATCACCCTGCACGGAGCGTGGGCGAGAGAGCGCCACATCAGTAGAAATGCGGTGAACTATGGCTTCCAGGGATTGTCCTCCTGCCGCGGGGAGTCTTCCCACCAGCACCATCCGTTCATGGCATTGGCGGCAAAAGGAGCGGATCAGACGAAGGGAGAGGTGTACGGCCTGCACTTTGTCTATTCCGGCAATTTCTGCGGCAGCGTATACAAAAATCAGTTTGACCAGCTGCGTGTGATGATGGGCATCGGCGGGGAAAACTTCTGCTGGAAACTGGAGGCGGGAGCAGACTTTCAGGCGCCAGAGGTGGTGTTGACTTATACGGTGGAAGGTTTGGGAGGAATGAGCCGGATCTATCATGATCTGTACCGGCAGCATCTGATCCGGTCCCCGTACCTGAAGAAGAAACGGCCGATCCTGATCAACAACTGGGAAGCGACCTATTTTGATTTTGACGAAAAGAAACTGCTGGCCATTGCCAAGGAAGCATCCAAGAGCGGCATCGAGATGCTGGTAATGGACGACGGCTGGTTTGGTGACCGCAACGACGATACTACGGCACTGGGTGACTGGTTCGTAAATGAAAAGAAGATCCACGGCGGTTTGAAAAAGCTGGTGGATGGTGTGAACGCGCTGGGAATGAAGTTCGGCATCTGGTTTGAGCCGGAGATGATCTCGCCGGATTCTGATTTGTACCGTGCGCATCCGGACTGGGCCATCGCGGTCCCGGGGCGCAGAGCGGTGCGTGGGCGTGACCAGTATGTGCTGGATCTGTCCAGAAAAGAGATCCGTGACTATGTGTTTGAGCGGGTATCGGCGATCTTGGACAGTGCCAATATCGAGTATGTGAAATGGGATATGAACCGGCAGCTGACGGATCTGGGTTCTCTGGATCTGCCGGCAGATCAGCAGGGAGAGCTTTCTCACCGTTATGTGCTGGGTGTTTATGAACTGCAGGAGAGACTGATCAGGCGTTATCCGAAGCTGCTGTTGGAGAATTGTTCCGGTGGCGGGGCAAGATTTGATCCGGGGATGCTCTACTACAGCCCGCAGATCTGGTGCTCGGATGATACCGATGCCATTGAGCGTCTGATGATCCAGGAGGGGACCGCGCTGATCTATCCATTGTCCACTATGGGAGCGCATGTGAGTGACTGTCCGAACCATGCTGTGGGCCGCGTGACACCGTTTGAGACCAGAGGCTATGTGGCGCTGGCCGGCACCTTTGGCTATGAGCTGGATGTGACCAGGATCCCCGAGGCAGATCGGGCGATGATCCCGAAGCAGGTGGCCATGTATCATAAATACCACAATCTGGTGGCAGACGGGGATTACTACCGTATTGCGTCCTATGCGGAAAACCACATCTATGACTGCTATATGACCGTGAAAAAGGATAAGTCCGAGGCGCTGCTGACCTTTATCCAGGTGATGGCACAGCCTCAGGTACACACCAAAAAGATCCGTCTGCAGGGGCTGGATCCGGAAAAACGCTACAAGATCAAGCGTTTCAACATCGAGACCGGCAAGGAAGAAGCTTACAGCCTCAAGCAGGCCTTCTATGGTGATACTTTAATGCAGGCCGGCATCCTTATTGACAAGATGTGGGGTGACTTCAAGGGTATGCTGCTACATATTGTGGAGGCGTAACAACCACACTTGCCTTCCCCTTGAGGGAGTGATAGCGTATCGGAAAGCATCTGGAGGTCAACATGTCCAAATTAGGTTTCTTCGGGGGCACATTCAACCCCATACATAACGCACACCTTAGGATCGCGCAGGAAGCAAAGGAACGCTTTGCCTTAGACCGCATCCTTCTGGTGCCGACGGGATACTCATGGATGAAGGATCCGAAGGAGATCGCCTCCAAAGAAGACCGCCTGCGGATGACGGAGCTGGCAGCAGAGTCCTGCGAAGGCTTTACGGTCTCTACGATCGAAACGGATCAGGAGGGGCCGACCTATTCCTACGAAACCCTGCAGAAGCTGCAGGAACAGTATCCGGAAGATGAGATCTGCTTCATCATCGGGGCGGATCAGCTCTTCATCCTGGAGCAGTGGAAGAAACCGGAAGAGATCTTTCGCCTGGCCCACATCCTGGTGGCGGATCGCGGTGGCTTTGATCCGCAGGAGATGGAAAAAAAGGCGGCGGAACTGACTGAGCGCTATGGTGCCCATATCAGCATCTATCATATGGAGCCATCGGGCTTGTCCTCCACGGAACTGCGCCGGTGGATCCAAAACGGGGAGGATATCTCAGAATATGTGCCGCAAAAAGTGGCGGAATACATCGAAAAGCAGGGGCTGTATCGGTAACGATCGGCCCTTGTCTATTTTAGGGAGTACTATAAACTTTTTGGAACTATTGCCGATAAATTAGATAGGGTAATTTAGGCTTTTTTTGGCATGGGAAAGAAAATATGCACAAATTTAAGTATTTAAAATCAAATAAAGGCTCCAGCCTGATCCTGGTGGCAGCCCTGACCGTGGTGATCATCGGTATAACAGTATCGCTGCGGATCCTGGCGGGGATCATTATGGCCTCGGCCAACCAGCAGTTAAATCAGGATCAGGCCTACGAACTGGCTACCAGTCTGGGCAATGCGCTGGAAGAGAGGATCGTGAATCAGGGAGATGACGGCAAGCCTCTGCTGAATCTGGAAACCTATGTGAGCAGTACGGAGCCTACGGCAGAAAAACAGGTGATGTACCGATCTGGTTTTATGGGAATGCCGGATGCTACCGTTGATGCGGAAGTAAAAAAAGATGCAGCCGGACGCTTTATACTGACGGTAAAGTCAAATGTGGGTAAGGCGACCTACCTATGGACAGGGATCTATCAGCTAGACACGACAAAAGGTTTTGTTAAATGCGCGGAATAGAAATGAGAAGAACAAAACTGAATAGAAACCGGGGCGAGACCATTGTGGAAGTAATGGTGGCTTTTATGGTGCTCCTGATTGTTCTGGCAATTTTTGGTAATTCTATTCTTGCGGCAGGTGAAGCGCAGCGGTATGCGATCGATACTCGTAGAGAGGCGGATCAGGGTATGAAACATTTACAGAACAAGTTGTATAAGAACAGTGGGGAAGCAAACCTGACAAAGAAAGAAGATACGACAATTCCTGGGGTATATGCGGTGCAATATACAACACAGGAAGGATTGACATATTGGGTGTATCAGAACGAAGTGAACACGACGGAGTAAGATTGGATGCGTTTTTGGGAAAGAGGGATCTCCAAAAAAAAATATAGAGCAAATGGTGGTTTCACACTGGTGGAACTGATTGTTTCAATGGCATTGACGGCGATCCTGGCGACAGCGGTTGCATCACTGATGTTTCCGGTGGTCAGTATCTTTCTGAATATGCAGAAACTGTCCAGAGCACAGATGGTGGCAGATACGGTGACAGATGCATTGCGAAAGGAATGTGCGTCCGCATATGTGACCGGAGTGATGGATGTACGGGTGTTTGATCTACCCAATCCGACAAAGGCAACCTTTGGTGATCAGACGATGTTGAACCAAATGCTGCAGGAGAAGGAAGCGGCAGTAGCGGGGCTGGATAATCCAACGGGTGGAAATGTTTTGGTTTTACGCATCAATGAAGGTTATGAAAAAGCACTGTACTGGAATGTGGGGATATCGACGAAAAATTATAAAGATTTGCTGACATCGGATTACAAAATCGGTTTGGTGACATCTAAGGCTGTGTATCGTCTTTTCCCGAAGGGAACGGACAATCTGACAGATGAAAAGATGCCCATGGAAACCAGGCCGGGATATCTGCACTGTGCTTATTATGCGACAACGGTGCAGAATGTAAAGAGGGATGAAAAAGACATTGCCGTTTATTATCCGGGAGAAACATATGATTATACCAATCCGTTTACGGTAGCAGCTTATAATGGTTTTACCGTGTCGATAACCTATTCGGAACCGGTATACGAAACGGTAGTGAAGGATTCCACATTTGTGGCAGACAAGAGACCGGTCTGTGTGACGGCAACAATCAAAGTATATGAATCAGATTATGCAAAACAGTCAGAGGATACACTGGTATACAGCCGTGAGGCAGTTCTTTGTTTTGCGGAAGATAATAAGAGATAGAATAAGCGTATGAGAGAACAGACAACAAGAGGAAATTTTATAAGGGATCAAAAGGGCTTCACTTTGGTGGAGCTTATGGTGGTGCTCGCAATTTTGGCAATTTTATCGTCTGTAGCGGTTTTTTCAATCATTGGTTATATTGATAAATCCCGTTTTGATCGAAATGAGCAGAATGCACAGAGTATTTATCAGGCGGTGCAGACGGCTTTGGAGCGCAAGAAGAATAACGGTGAGATTGAAGACTGGATCCTTGAGACTTGGATCGATAATGAGGCAGCAGCAAAGAAACACGCGGATGGCTATAATGCGCAGAATTATGACAAGGATACTGAGGGAACGGCTCTCGATGACTGTTATGATGAAACGACATTTAATAACTTTCCTACGGCTACCAGTACTGTCGGGGATTCCGTGCATATGCGCTATACCCTGACCTATACCAAGGACGGAAGCGGGGAAGATAATGAAGCTATCAAGAAACTGGTAGGCGGTTATTTCTATGATACAACCATCCTGGATGCTACATTTACCATCGAGTTTGATGTGGAAAAAACGCTCGGCGGTGATGAAAAGACGGTTCATTATACAGCGAATGCCTATGCTGTATTCTATGATGAAAAGCGTGCTGGCTGGGATGAAAAGGCAGTTAATGGTACCGTAAGCGAAAATCCCAGATCGGTACCATATCGTGACAGTGCATATCGTTCAGATAAGAGTCTGGTAGGATATTATAACGGTGGCAATCCTGCGGCGGTGGATTCCGTATATACCCCTGTGATAAATAATCGAATGGAATTTGCAGAACTGGCTTTGCGCAACGGCGAACGGCTGGAGTTGTCTTTTAGTGTTTACAATGGAGATAAGAAGATTACGGGAAATACAGATGCGGAAGGAAAACCCTATCATATTCATTATACGGCCTCTCTTTATGATCAGTATGATCTGAACAGCAATGGTGATGGAAAATGGCTGGCGGATCTGGTGATCAGTGAAGCATATCCGACGCAAAAGATTACATCTGCTCTAAATCCGGATATCAAAACGGACAGTTATGCGAATTTACTGTATTTTGATGCAGAAGATTTTGCGAAGGGCATCCTGAAAGACGGACAGGTGAACGCAACAACAGGGGCGGTATATTCTGTAGATACCATGACGGATGATCTCCAAAGGCAGTTTACCAGATATAAGGCGTCGATAGAAACCATGGCACTGGTGTATGTCAACAAGAGTAACGCCAATTTTGATTATAATGCTGCAACGCAAATGGAGCTTGGGGCAGATAGTAATTACTACTGGTTCCCGATGACAGTTTCGTATGTGGTCAGAAAGTATGATAGTGGCGAACAGAAAGACTATGTTTCTTATACGCTTGCACTGGATGCTATGATGAGCAGAAAGGCATTGTTCGAATATGGAAAAAATACAGCAACCCGTCAGTACAGTCTCAGCAGCAGCATTACCAGACTTTTGCCGGATACCAATGCAGCAGTAACTACAATGAACATAGCGCCTAAAAATATTTATGTGTCTATGACTGCATCCGTGGATGCCTTTTCGACAGATGATAAACTGGAAAAATTAAATGTAACCACAGATCTGCCTTCTTCTGGAGCAATCAACGCAAAGCGTGCTTATGATGATCCGGTATATCTTTTGGAAAACGGAAATTATGCATATTCCGACCAAAAAGCATTGGGAGACAGCTATGGCTATGCAGTCTGCAATACCTATTTTGGCGATCTGGGAGCAGGTAGTCTCGGGAACAAGCATGATACACAACTGGCTTGTATCACATCATTCCGCCATCTCTATAACATGCGCTTTATGGAGAAATTCATCCCGAGCACAATAGAAGATACGGATATTGTCACCTATGAGATACATAGAGATTTGAATTGGTATACGAAGGTAGGAGAACAATATACCAGTGATGTGGTTGTGTATGATATTGGAAGTGATGGGAAACTGGTGGGACATTCTCCTTCCGGAGTAAGACGGGAGCATATTACAACGCCGCTCCTTGTGTCATGGCCAGCTATCTCCGTAATTGCTGAAAAGCAAGAGCTTGTTGCCTCAAATAATATGGCATCGTCTAATGCTACGGATCAAACATCTGTGATCCGTAATGTACAGATGCGCAGACAATCCTTTGTATCTACTGACGAAGGATATGGTTTTGTTTGTAAGAATGAGGGAACAATTCGTAATATACGGGGTGAAAATTTCTGCTTGACATTGGAAAGCGTTGCAGATGGAGAAACAGAGCCAAGTGGAAAGAGCGTGGCAGAGACTTTGGTGCGTATTTTTAAGCATGGAGATGATACAAATGATTCATTTATTAATATAGATGATAATAAAAATTATAAACTGGCGGATGGTAATCAGATGAAACCTTATCCTATGGGGGGGTTGATCGGCGTGCAAAACGGAATGTTAGGAGTTAATGACCAAAATGTATCGAAGGAAGAAAATACAATAAGGATGAGTAACCCTATATTGTTAGCTGGAATCTGGGATGGAACGAACTGGAAAAAAATCAGAATGTACATCAGAAAGGGGGTTTCAGATCCAGATCAGCCGGCAGGGATTGGCGGTGTGATAGGATATTATTCTAAGGAGGCTAGTTCGGCAGGCTATATTGAAACAGATGGTAATTTTGCAATTGCCGGTGCTTATTATATAGGTGGTGTGATCGGCAATGTTCATGGTGGCGTGGATGCCTGCTTGAGTGTTGATAGTGAAAAACAAACTGCGGGTAATGCAGTTGTGTTTCCGACTAATATTAATAGTCTCTTAATGGGCAGAAAATATATTGGCGGTGCAGTAGGTTATGTTGTTGAAGGATATTTTGCTCAGAAAGTGCCGATGAATCAACCGAACTACAACGAAGGAAGCGTCTCGATAACTGAACGGGCGGATGCGGAATACGCTATATCGGTAAAGCTTGCGCCGAATTCGTATATCTGGCAGTATGGAGGACACAAAGATGATGCGGCGGTAGGCTATGAGGGCATTGGAGGCGCAATAGGACAGATATATAAACATGATGTAAGTAAAATTCTCAGTATTAAAAGTATAAATGAGGGATATATTTTAAGTTCTAATAATAGTTATGGCAGATATATAGGTGGAGCTGTGGGATATATACAAGAAGGTTCTGCAAAAGAGATGTATATATTCGCATATAATACGGTGACTGGAAGGATTGGAACAAAAGATGAAGCTATCAATTACTCGACTGGAAATAAGATTCGTGGGCAAGCAAGTTCGGCGGCAGCAGGGATTGCGTATATAAAAGATTTTGGTAACGGGGCAGATACTTATGTTTTTGATGTGCGCAATGACGGAGTGATCTGTTGTAATTTTAATATGGGAACAACATCATCAAATGTTGGGGTTGGTGCGGCAATCGGATCGTATCATATGACATCTAATACTCCGGCATACCCACTGATTTATATTAGATCAGAAGGGGAGGGAGTGATTTATGCTGAGAATTATGTGAATAATCAAACAGCAGATCAATACTGGAAAGGCACTCAGGAGTATTGTTATGGCGCGGGTGGTGCTGTAGGATATATTTATGGATTGCAAAATGGCTCGCATGTATATAGTTTATTGAAGAAGAATGCCGTGATACTAGCAAATGGCAATAATGTGGGTGGAGCCATAGGCTGTGTTCGAAAGGAAGTAAAGGGCGCATCTGGAAAGATTGTAACGGTTACAGCAAGTATCTGTGACGATGTTCAGATAAAGGGGAAAGGAATTAATATTGGTGGTTGTGTTGGTTATTTATTGGCACAGTCGGCATATAGTGAAATAAAAACGCAGATGTTTGGATCTGCGGAGGTATGTGGAAATAGGAATGTAGGCGGAGTAGTAGGTTGCGGGCAGCAATACGGTAATGCAACAGGCATAAAGATGGCACTTCAGAGAGTAATACCGGAAGAAGAGGAACTCAGAGGTGCTGATCCTATAGCACAGCTTTCTGTAAAAGGATGCACGGATTATTCTACTGTAAAGGCAGACAATAAAAATATTGGTGGTGTCATTGGCGTAATCGGAACATATGGTGGTGCTTATGGTGTAGAAATAAAGATGCCGACACAAATAGGCACTGATATGTTGGCTATGAACATTGCAGGCGGAAAGTATGTTGGAGGTATGACTGGCTGCATGTATTTACATGATCTGAAGGGGGCTAATCAGCATAATGGAACTGTAGCAATGACTGGTGATAAGAGCTATGTGGTATCATTACATCCGTCAACGATGATTAACGGAATCGGACAATATGTGGGTGGTGCGATCGGATATGTATATGATGACAAAAACGAATTAAGTGGAGCCTCCAATTTTGCCATAGATGTGGTTGTTACGATTCCTGCAAATGCTTCCAGTCAGATGATTAAGGGTACTGAATATGTAGGTGGAGCAATTGGTGCTGTCAGTATGCCTAATATGACAGGAAATATTACGAGTAATATTGCTTCTCCCAATGCTGTAGCAGGAACGGCTTTAGTAGGTGGTGCAATTGGATATGTGAATATTCAAACAACGGCAGGCAATATTAATTCTGTTATTACAGCTTCGAATGCAGTAGCGGCAAGCAGTACAATCCAGATGAAGAAACTGGATGCGACAAATGGAGCCAAGGGTACATTTGTTGGTGGATGTGTGGGACTTCTTGATGGATCTGCAACATATGGAACTATCGTAGCTTCGTATGATGGCACAGGAATAGAAAACTTTGCCCCTCTGTATGGCCCGGGTAATTATATGGGAGGATGTATAGGGTGTATTGGTGGTGATGATCTGACACCGACAGTGTTAGCAGCATCTACTGTATTGAAGGGTACAGCAAAACTGATCACAGCTCCGGAAAACTCAATTATAGGTGTTGGTGGAGTTGCTGGTTGGGTCAGAAAAGGAAGTACTGTAGGAGATGTAGGATTAATTCTAGCTGAAGATGAAACATATGCAGAGGTAAAAAGTTCTATCTCTTTTGATATACCGAAAGCAGATTCGGTAGGTGGTTTGGTTGGGCAGATTACTGAGGATAGTGTGATTGCAAAGCTTACGGGTGGAGTAGCGGTTGATATACATGCACATACTTATGTTGGTGGTTATGTTGGACTTGTGAAATCTGCGACTTTAGGAACACCTATTGGGAATGGATCTATTAGTGTAGCGGCTTCCTATAGGAATGCAGGTGGCTTTTTTGGAGAAATTGATGATTCTACAGTTGGAATTGCAGGGGAAGATGTTACAAGTACCAATGTAAAACTAATAACCTCCGCAGATAGTGGTGACAGAATTACTGGCGGTACTGGCGGGTTCGCAGGCAGGATCGTTAATGCGTCTAAAGTAAATTGCAATATTGATATAGAATTACAATCAGATAGTTTGATCGCAGGCGGATGGAATATAGGTGGGGTTGTAGGATTTATTGGTGAGGGATATATGAATGGGAATCTTACTACACGCTTGGACGGTGGAAAGATTCAGGGGCGCTATGGCAGTATTGGTGGTGTGATCGGATCAATCCAAAAGGGGGAGGCTGGTAAGAATCTTATAACATATGTCACCGTTGCATATGAGAATTCGAATAAAATGACGACGGCGATTGGTGGTGATGGACAAGGAAAAGGCGTAGGCGGCGTTATTGGACAGATCGGTGGCGGAAAGAACGGTGAAGATCTGGAGTCTAAGGTCATATTGGGAACCTTGTCTTTGAATTTGTGGCAAGATTTTGTACTTTATTCCGGGACTACTTCTGTAGGTAGTGTTGTAGGACAGTGTGAAACCGAAAATGGTAGTATACATGAATTAAAAATTGTGAATGATAATAAATCCGCTATCCGTACAGTTAAAATTGCCCCACAACAAGGCGACAGATATGATATTGGGGGGCTTGTTGGATTCATGTATGGAAAATTGACAGGGTCACTTACAATAGATGAAAAGATTGAGATCACGGTGTCGGGAGATCATTATGTAGGAGGATGCTTTGGGGGCATGGATGGCATTCTTGGTACTGAAGGCGGGACTTTGAATGTAAGGGGAATTAAGTCTATTACCGGAAATGGCAGAGGTGTAGGAGGCGTGATCGGAGCAGTCGGCGTCTTCCACGGTACCGGAGATATTGTCGGAACGATTAACATAGCATTGCAAAATACTGAGATTAAGGGTGGACAAGGTGTTGGTGGTGCTATTGGTTGTGTTGGAGATGTGTCGGGTGTGTTTAAAAACTCTGAAAATGAAACATCATTTTGGGGAAACTTGTATGCTACTTTTGATGGGGTCAAGATTAGCGGTAGCAATTATGCTGGTGGTTTATTTGGGACAACAAAGAAAGGATATAACTGGGATGATATAGCAACATTGAGCATTTCAGTAGTGGGAAATTCTGAAGTTACGGTTAATAACAATAATACTGCAGGTGGTATGGTAGGAAATAATGAATCTATGTTTCTACCGAGAACTGTTATAAAAGTAGCATCGGGAGTTAGTTATACGATTAATGCGGCGAATGGAACTGCTGGTGGCGTTATGGGTAGGAATGTACATACATATGGCAGAAGTAATGGTGATCGTATGGTGATTCCGCAGGATGGTGGAAAGATAATTGTGAATGCCAGCAGAACGGGCTATATTTTGGGATTGAATGAATCGGGCGGAAAATGCGGTACTATCACTCCGGATGGCGGCAATACCGGTGGAGTTGTGGTATACAAGATCAATGATGTTGAGATTGGATCAAACTATGACAAAACAGAGCCGCGTGTTGGCTATGTTGGACAGAATAAGGGAAGCATCGATGATATAGAAATTGAAACAGATGATTCCAATGATTCTGCTTCCACAACCAATACGAATTCTGCACCTTTGATGATGATGGCTCCGGCGATTACGGCACCGGTCACTCCGACACCGACGGATGGGGCATTGGATCCGCTAGTAGTGGATGAGATGAATGATGGGACAGTCATTACCTCTCCGACACCGGTTCCGGCAGCAGAGCAGGATGAAAATGTCGTAAATGAGCAGAATGGTCAAAATGAAAATGCTGACGCGACACCTTCGGAAGAGGCGACACCTTCGGAAGAGATGACACCTTCGGAAGAGGAGACACCATCAAATGGAGCATCCCCGTCCAGTGGGGCGCAGAATGATGATGCACCTGCCGATAATGATGGAAATGAGGACGGTGGAGAAGAGGTATCGGATAACAATGGCAACACCGGAGAAGTCCAAAATGATGTCAATAATGCGGACAATCAGAATGATGCCAATACTGCGGATTATCAGGAAATTGATGAGACTGATAGTAACAATAATGCCGGAGAAGGTGATAATACCGATAATGATGGAGATTCTAACAATTCGGCTAATGTTACACAGAACGATGTGGATGAACCGCAGAACTCCGAAAGTGGCAATGATGGTGGTTCCGAGGAAACTGACGCCGGAGAAGAGCAAGAGGAAAATGATAGCGAGGCTGACAGTGATGAAACATGACGATTTAAGATTCACTAATGTGTGATCTGCTATCGAATTTATACAAACAACCGGAAAAGTATGGTATACTATTAGCTATGGAAGAAGAGATTGTATTTGAACAACGAACCGTATGGTCGGTTCTAAAAAAAATGATTCTTCCCGGAGTGATCGTGTTGATCGTGCTGGCTATCTTTTTTGTCGGAGCAAAGGTCAATGCGGAGGCGCATCACGCGATGCAGGAAGCCCGAGATGTGCGTGTGGCGTTGCGACTGGTCAATCTGGAGTGTGCCGCAACAGGGGATGCGTTGTATGTACCGGAAGCGGCAGATGGTATGCTGGAGGGGGCATCACGACGCGTTCGGGAGTTGTCTTATGCGGAGGGGCAGATTGTTCTTACCGGCTGGGATGATGAGAATAGTATGCCACGATCCTTTACATACAGAAAAGGACCATTCCTTGTGGAATATATGGCAATTGATGGCGGCAGTGCTACAGATGGTCGTTGGGAGATTTATTATGCATTCCATATCCTGACCTATACCACGGAATGGAATCAGTAATACAAGTGTCAGGATTCGGAGAGTCCCGGCAGAGTTTGATCGAAAAATAAGGCAGCAGGAGATAAGAGATGCCGGAATACAAGTTTAGATCGCAGGATGCGGACGGAAAACAGTATAGTGGCAAGATCATAGCAGTTGATGAAGCGGATCTGCAGAAGAAACTGCGAAACAAAGGGCAGATGCTGGTGAGTGCTTCGCTTGCCGGCAAAAAAGTTTCTTTAAAACCACTGAAGAAAAGTGAGTTAGCAAATTTCTGTACCGAGCTGGGCACCATGACGCAGGCCGGTGTACCGTTGGTGCGTTTGCTGGAGATCCTGGCCGGGAACGAATCCATTACGCCTTATGAAAAATATTTATTTACAGAGTTGCGGGAAAAAGTGGTACAAGGTATTGCTTTGTCTACCACGATGGAAAATCTTTATCCGGCCTTTCCACCGCTAATGATCTATATGTTCCGTGCAGCGGAGACTTCCGGTAATATGGATATCACCGCACTCAATCTGGCGGATCAGTTCACAAGAGAATTTCAATTGGAAGAAAATACCAAGAGTGCATTGGTTTATCCCAAGATCCTGATGGCAATGATCGTCGGAGTGGTACTGGCCATCTTTGGTTTTGTTATGCCGCAGTTTCAAGAGTTGTTTGCTCAGATGCCTTCATTGCCGATCACTACGCGTATCTTGATCGCGATCAGCGACTTTGTGTCCGGCTATTGGTATGTGATTATTATTTTCGGCGCTGCAGGCATCTTCTTTGGGCGTATCCTGCTGCGTGTGCCTAAGGTGCGTTTGTTTGTGGATACGATCAAGACCAAAGGTAAGATTGGTAAGTTAAATAATACTATTTATTCTGCACGATTTGCCAGAACCTTAAGTTCGCTGTATTCGGCAGGCATTCCGGTAGATCGCTGCGTGGTGATCGCCAGTCAGACCATTGGTAATAAATATGTAGAGGGACAGTTTGAGCAGGTGAACAAAGATCTGCAGGCTGGTGTATCACTCTCGGATGCGATCGAAAAAGTGGACGGATTCATCGTGAAACTGCCCTCCGTTATCCGTGTCGGTGAGGAAACCGGTATGCTGGATAAGATGTTGACCTCCATTGCAAATGATCTGGATTTCAAGGCAGAACAGGCGATGGCGCGTCTGGTGAAATATATTGAACCGGTAACGATCATTATTATGGCAGTGATCGTCGGCTTCGTTATGATCGGTGTTATTACCCCGATCTATCAGAGCTACCAGAATATCGGAGCAAATTAACAGATCAGAAAGAACGAAATCTTATATACGGAGAAAAGCGGTATGAAAGTAAATGTCTTTTTGTCCAACAGCAGCATACAAGTGGTACTGGGCGAAGCGGCCGGGAAGAAATTCAAGATCAAGGCGCTTTATGCAGACGAGATCCCCGACGGCACACTGCTTAACGGTGCCGTGATCAATGAAAATGTTCTGCAGGATACCATCCGTGATTCCTGGCGCAGGCATGGCATCAAGGAAAAGACAGTGGATCTGGTGATCAACAGCCCGCACCTGATGGCGAGACGTATTGAGATGCCGTTGATGAAAGGGAATAAGGCGGCAAAATATGTCAATAATGAAGTGGACGAAAAGGATACCGCGCGATTTACGGATCCGGTTCTGGGATGGTATCCGGTCAGCAAGAAGAAAAAGACGCAGCTGGTGATCTCCGAAATGGCGGAGAAGGAATTTGTGGAGACCTATATCCGCATCTTTGAAGCAGCAGGGGTGAAGCTCAATTCTATCCATGCCGGTATCAATCTGGCCGTGAATATGATGCAGACGCAGGTAGGAAACAATACCGTTGTCTATATGATCCTGGATGGCATGAACCTGACGACGATTCTATTTGCGCAGGGGCAGTATTTCAATAACTTAAATACCCGTGTATTCTCGATTCCGGGCACATCGGAGTTTTCTGCAGAGATCCGTAACGCGATTTCTGCTATCCGGCAGTTTGCAACGGCTCAGCACATCGAGCAGGCCATCAGTAATATCTATATCGCCGGTCTGAAAGCGGATGAGATGGAATTGTTGAAGAGTGAATTGCAGGGGTATCCGCTGGGAGATGTGTTGGGGATCATGGCCTGCCCGGATAGCGTGGTGATGAATATCGGTGCAGATCGTTTTGGAGATTATCTGTTTTCTATTGCAGGCTTTTTCGGTACCGAGGAAGGACTTTCTATCCTGGAAGCGTTGCGGCGCGGATCTAAGGAATATCAAAAGAAGAAGACTGTTTTAACGCTGGCTGTTCCCTATGCTTTGGCAGTGATCGTATTGCTGATCGTTACGATAGTATTGTTGATCATGATGGGGCAGAAGAAGAAAGAATTGGAGACGCTGCAGGCGTACAATATGCAACCGTCTGTGGTGGAATCGGCAGCTAAGTATGATCAGCTCCTGCAGGAAGCAGGTAAGCTGGGGCGTGCGCAGGGGGCGGTGGATCTGTTGAAGAAATACCGTGATACCTATCCGATCCCGGATTCTTCGATCAACCAAACGGTCACAGATGCAGCAGGGCAGGAAGATGTAGAGGTAAAATTTGGTTCCTACTCTGCTGACAATGGTGTGCTGGAGATGGTAGCCGCCGCAGAAGATGTGGAAAAGATCAATCGGTTTATCGCACGACTGTTGGCTATGGATATCTTTGAACTGGTGGATTATACCGGTTATACCAAAAATGAAGCGGATGGCACCTGGTCGATCCATGTGGTCTGCACATTGGCTGAAGGCAAATCAGGGGATGAAGTGGAGGACTGATTTATGGAAGCAACATTAACAGCACGCGACAAAAAATTGTTATATATGCTGGGGTTCATTGTGATCGCCTTTGTATTCGGCTGGATCGTGATGCGTCCGATCATCAAGACGATCAACAAGACGAATGAAAGCATTGCTTCGGCTGAGGCGTTGAAACAGCAGAATGAGACCAAGAACACGGGGCTGATGTCGGCACAGATCCTGGTGGAAAAATTTGAGGAAGATCTGGCAACGGCAACGGAAGAATACTATGAGCCCATGGATTCCTCCGAGATCGATAAGATGTTTACCATGTATGTACTTGACTTCGGCCTGCGCGCGAAGGATCTGATCATTTCGATGCCGACGGCTGCGGAGGATGAGACGCCGTATAGATATTCGGAATTGGGAAAGAAGCTACGCTCACAGAAATCCTCATCGACATCTTCGGCATCTTCCTCATCGACTGCGTTGGAAAACACTACGGCCACAGGAACAACGGCATCGTCTGCTGGTAAGGGAGGGGAAGGTGCTGAGGAAACACCATTGATGATCGAGATTACCAAGACTCCGTTAGAGAGTTATTCCGAAAAGCAGATGCTGACCAAGAATACAACGGCGGCAGGTATCACCAGCGCGGAAGTGACCATTGTATTAACGGGCTCGGTAGAAAAGACGCAGCGTTTTTTGGATGATATCCTAACCAAGCCGTCCATTCGTGTGACCGGTTTTTCCTGGGAAGATATGGCACCTGTGGTATATACCTTTGAAGATGGCAGTGTAATGGTGGCAGACAGCAGAGATCGCCAGTTGACCATTCGCCTGAAACTGTATATGTACGATAGTGAAAAGGCCGGAGTAGAAGTGGCGAGCAAGAAGAATTAAGAAGATTATTTCGCAAGGGGGAACTACGGGGTATGGATAATAAACTCATAAAAGAAATACGACTGGGCGACCTGATGGTCAACTCCGGTTATATCACGGAGCAGCAACTGATGGAGGCTCTGGCGCTGCAGAAGCAGGACCGTTCGAAGCGTATCGGTCAGATCCTGATCGAGCAGGGATATGTGCAGGAGCGGCAGATGCTGACCGCATTGGCAGACCGTCTGCAGACCAGCCTGATCGATATCTCCACTTATCCGGTAGAGGAAGAAGCAGTCAAGACTATTCCCATTCAGATGGCGCAACACTATATGATGCTGCCGGTGTCTTTGCAGGAAGGCCTGCTCACCGTTGCGATGAACGACCCGCTGAACTTATATGCTATCGAGGATCTGCGTCAGACCACCGGTATGAATGTCCATACACTGCTGGCGGAATCCCAGCCGCTGAAGGATGCCATCACCTATCATTATGCGGCGATAAAGACCAAGCAGGCAGCAGCAAATGCGAGTGAGAATGCGTCGGCCAGTAGCGAGACACAGGAAGTCATCATTGATGCCAATGTGACCGCCGATGATGCACCGATCATCAACCTGGTAAACTCCTTGTTGGATAAGGCGTATCAGGATGGCGTATCTGATGTGCATATCGAACCGTTTGAAAAAGAGATCCTGGTGCGTATGCGTACCGACGGTGTATTGCTCAACTATATGACGCTGAACAAGAATGTGCAGAACGCGTTGGTGGCGCGTATCAAGATCATCGGGGAGCTGGATATTGCCGAACGCCGTGTGCCGCAGGACGGACACTTCCGTATCCGTATCCGCGACCAGATCGTCAATGTCCGTGTCAGCGTGATTCCCACCGTATTTGGTGAGAAGGTGGTAATGCGTATCCTGGCATCCAATTCGGATATCGATCACAGTGATACTTTCGGTATGACACCGAATAACTATCAGAAGTTTATTAAAATGCTGAAATCGCCGAATGGTCTGATCTATATCACCGGCCCTACCGGTTCCGGTAAGACAACCACGTTGTATATGGCATTGGGGTCCTTAGCCACCAAGCCGGTGAATATCTCTACCATTGAAGATCCGGTGGAAAAGAACCTGGCACATCTGAACCAGATGCAGGTACATCCGACCGCAGGACTCACCTTTGAAGTGGGGTTGCGTGCATTGCTGCGACAAGACCCGGATGTTATCATGGTAGGTGAGACCCGAGATCCCGAGACCGCCAGCATCTCCCTGCGAGCCGCCATCACCGGTCACTTGGTGCTTTCTACCCTGCATACCAACGATGCTGTATCCACTATCATCCGTCTGATCGATATGGGAGCGGAGCCGTATCTGTTGTCCTCTGCTTTGGTAGGGGCCGTGGCGCAGCGACTTTTGCGTAAGGTGTGCCCGTACTGCGGACAAGTGGTAGGTCTGGATGATAACGAGAGGGAGTTTGCCGGACGGGATATCCCTACTGCAAAGAGGGCTGTAGGTTGTGCGAAGTGCCACAATACTGGGTATGCCGGCCGTATCGCTGTCCATGAAGTACTGGTGGCTGACAAAAATGTGCGTGCCATGATCGCTGCCGGAGCCACGGCAGAAGAGATCACCAAGTATGCAGTGCAGAGCCAGGGTATGGAGAGCATCAAGATGGCAGGTCTGCGGCTCCTGGAAGAAGGAGTTACAACTATGGAGGAAGTACAGAGAATCGCATACAATGAGTGATTAACATAGCTGTTTTATTGTTAATTGTATATATTTAACAAAAATAAATAACCAAAATGTGCATAAAATTTATTGTGTTTACCCCTAATATTTTGTATAATTAAACCGATACATATAATAGTTGTGGGAACGGAAATGGATGTCCCGCCCAGAGATCAAAAAATAAAAAGTAAAGGAGTACAAGATTATGACGAAGAAGAAAATGAACAACAAAGGTTTCACATTGGTAGAGTTGATTGTAGTACTGGTCATCCTGGCAATCCTGGCAGCAATTTTGGTTCCGACACTGCTTGGCTACATTGACAAGGCGAAGAAAGAGAAAGATTTCTCTACTGCACAGTCGATTCGTGTAGCATATCAGTCGGCAATTGCGGATGCGTATGCAAAGAAAAAAGCAGACGAGGATTTGAGTGTTAATAAAGCATTGGTATGGCAGCTGATGGGAGCTGCTGCTAATACGGATGGTACTTATTCTCTTGATGGTGTGCCCGTAGCTATTGTTGATGATGATGTACAACTTTCTGATGACGGCACTTATCAGATTTTAAAGTTCCATGTTACGATAAATGGCAGTGACTACTATATGTATAAAAATGAATGGTCAGCAGAGAAGCCGGATGGTTGGACTGCTGGTGGAGGAGAAGGAGAAGGCGAGGGAAACTGATTCTCTTTGAAATGTAGTAGATAACATAAAGTCCGGCAGATTTTATCTGCCGGGCTTTTTTTCATGTGTTGATAATTGAAATAAACATAGAAACTACCAGCGTATAGCCGCAACCTCTGATCATAGAATAATAACAGAACATAACCGGTGTCGGGGCCAAACAATACCTGCTTGGTGCACAGAGGTGTAACGCCCCTATAAATATCCGGATAATTGACAGAGGTTCAAATCTCTGCTATTCTGAATTATATAGAATTATATAAGATTATATAAGCATGAGTGAATTATATAGAATTATATTGACATAACGATTTTATATAGTATTAGCAAAAAGAAAGAAGGATACCAGTATGACCGGCAAAAACCCCTATACGATCAGCTTTGGAAAGGTTCCGACGAAATACCTGAGTCGGCGGAGTATCGTTGACAGTATTATAGAAGAATTCGAAAGTGATACGCCGGATGAACAGATTTTCAAACTGACCGGGATCCGTGGAACCGGCAAAACCGTTACGCTTACCAAGATCGAGCAGCATTTTATGGAGCAGGAGGGATGGATCGTTGTTGATCTGCGTCCGGACGCAGATATGGATGAAAAACTCGTAGCAGAGTTATACAGTTCGGTTAAGACCGTTACGGAGTTTGTAGATGCCAATCTGAACCTTTCTGCTTTCGGGATCGGCATCAATCTCTCAAAGAAGAGCCCGGTTGCAAGCATCGATTATGCATTGGAAACCTTACTAAAGGAACTGAAGAAGAAAAAACTTCGCCTGCTTGTGGCTATTGATGAGGCACATAAGACGAAAGGGCTGATTGATTTCATTCAGGAATTTCAGATTTTTATCCGAAAGGAACTGCCGATCTATGTTCTGGCTGCGGGATTATATGAAGACATTGAAAGTCTGGAAAATACAGATGGACTTACCTTTTTTCTGAGAGCTACCAAATATGAAATGACACCGCTCAATATCACATATATCCGTGATGATTACAGCAAAACCATGGATTTGTCTTTTGATGTGGCAGAGCGTATGGCTTTCATTACCAAAGGGTATGCGTATGCTTATCAGGCTCTCGGGAAATATATGTGGGATAGCAAAGAGAAAGATCTGTCGGAGGAAACACTGGCTGTCTTTGATGAAGTATTGGCAGATAAGGTCTATAAAAAGATCTG
>JAFXQR010000023.1 GCA_017526985.1 Lachnospiraceae bacterium | reverse complement strand
TTATACGCCGGATCTACAGACAGCACGACCTGATTCCCTTCCAGAAAACAGTTCTGTACACTGAATTCCATCTGCAATGCAGCGTGCCAGTCCTGTCCTTCCGGTACCTCCGCCATTTTTTCCAACAGCTCCGGCAGGAGACTTTCCGCATCGCCCACGCCACTCTTTGGCTGATACATCTCCGATACCAGACTCGTTTCTGCCTTGTTCAGATAATAGATCTTGTAGCCTTCTTCCTTCACCTGCTCTTCTTCCTGCTTCCCACATGCACTTAGCAGGAATACGCTCCACAAAACCAAAAGTATCCGGAGCAGTCGATCATATTTTTTCGTTTCTGCATGCATCATTTCTTATCCTGCTCCTGAATGTAACTCAACGGGATCTTCACCACAAAATCCGTTCCCTCACCTACCACACTCTTTACCTCAATGGAACCGCGGTGCAATAGGATGGACTTACGCGTCAGTGACAAGCCAAGTCCCGTACCGCTGATCTCCTTGGAATGCGATTTGTCTCCGCGATAGAAACGCTCATAGATATGTCCCTGCTCTGCTTCCGGAATACCCACGCCGGAATCCGAAATGTCCACGGTCATATACTGATGATCTGCATCCAGCGCGATCTTTACCCAGCCGGGATGCTTGTTATACTTGATCCCGTTTTCGATAATGTTGGTGATTGCCTGCGTAAACTTCACCTCATCAATATCGGCATTGACATTGCGATGACTTTCCAGGATCAGATCCACTTCATTCTTTCGTGCCAGCGGTCCCAGCCGCTTTACGATCTGCTCCAGCAGTTCGTTGATGTTGCGGTTTTCAATCCGCAGTCCCGAAGCGCCTTTTTCCATGCGCACCAGATTTAACAGGTCGGTGATGATCTCGTTTTCCCGGTCGATCTCAACAGAGATATCCTGCATAAAATCTTTATACACCTCTACCGGCACTTCTTCCTGTACATTCAGGGAATCCGCCAGCACCTTGATGGATGCGATCGGTGTCTTTAATTCATGGGAGACATTACTTACAAATTCCTGTCTGGAATCGTCCAGCACCTTGAGTCGCTGCCGCAGTTTATTGAACGCTTCTACGATCTCCTGCGTTTCTATGTAGTCCGATACCACCGGTGTCTCATCATCAAAAGTAACGACACTGCCGATGGCTTTGGTCACGCGATCAAAGGGTTTAACGATCACCATGGCCAGGATCGCCGCTACACCGACCACCAGCATCATAAATACGATCTCAATGATCACAGCACGCCGCCCGATCTCTTCCGCATTCCGAAAGATATCATCCGTGGATGCACTGATCAGCAGCACGCCCTCTGTCTGTGTCCAGTCGCCTGCTTTGGTCAGTGGCATCACCGGCATAGCCACTTCGATATAACGGCTGCCCGGATCATAATTGGTGACCGTATTTCCCTGATAACTGCGTATCACTTCTTCACCGATCAGTGTTTTGCCGACACTGATCTCATAGGTATCCGCGATCACACGGAAGTTTTCATCGATCACCATGATGCGCCCTTCAAAAAACATGGAGAGCTGCGCCAGCTGTGCCTCGATCACTTCCGACGACGAATCCTGCATATAATTGTAACTGATCAGCTTATTGGCTGTGATCCGTGCTGCCTCCGTTACTTCCATGGTTTTTTCCGACACCAGCCGGGAACGGTAATTCCCCAGCTGGGCATAACGCATGGTCTCGGCGGTCAGCAACCCCACCAGCAATATGATAATGAATATCCGAAGCCGAAAGCTCCGAAGAATGGTAAACTTTTTCATCCTTTATAGAAATATCCCACGCCCCATTTGGTCTGCACATACTTGGGTGCTCCCGGTGTCTCTTCCACTTTTTCGCGCAGACGACGCACATGCACATCCACGGTGCGCGCATCTCCGGAATACTCTTTCCCCCACACCATTTCCTTTAACATGTCCCTGCTGTAAACTTTGCCGGGATGCGTCACCAAAAGCTCCAGGATATCAAATTCCTTGGCAGTCAGATTGATCTCTCTGCCCTGGATATACAAACGCCGGTTATCAATATCAAAACGAAATTCGCCGTTCTCTACAATGCCGGGGGTTGCCGGTTTCGGCGCTTCCTTCTTTTTGCCGCGGCGCATAAATACTTTGATGCGCGCTTTTACTTCCAGAATATTAAACGGTTTGGTAATGTAATCATCTGCGCCGGATTCAAATCCCATGATCTTATCCATATCCGTACCCTTGGCTGTCAGAAAAATGATGGGCACATCCGAAAACGCACGGATCTGCCGGCACACTTCCATGCCTTCGATCTTGGGCAACATCAGATCCAAAAGGATCACATCATATGCATTGCTGCGTGCCAGCTCCAGCGCTTCTTCTCCGTCGTACGCTGCGTCAGTCTCTATACCATCCTGCTCAATACTGTATTTTAAACCTTTTACGATTGCTTTTTCATCATCAACGATCAGTACTTTTCCTGCCATCTCTCTACTACCTGTCCCTCTATCTATGACTCATCTGACGATCACATAGTCCTGCAGTTTTGCATAGGTTGCGTCTCCGATCCCGGATACCTGTTTTAATTCTTCCGTGCTTTGAAAATTTCCATGCTCTTCACGGTAGGAAAGTATTGCCTCCGCCTTGCTCTCCCCGATCCCGGAAAGCTGTGTCAGCTCTTCCTTCGTGGCACGATTCAGATCCAGTCTGCCATCCGCCGTATACGCACCGGTCTGTTCCGATGTCTCATGGAATGCTCCGTCCTGCATGTGCTCTGCTTCTTCTGCGGTAGGGATATAATACTGCGTGCCGTCTTCCAGCACGGCCGCCAAATTGCAGTACGCCTCTGCTGCATCTTCGGTAAATCCGCCCGCCAGTTCCAATGCTTCAAATAATCGGCTTCCATCCGGCAACTCATATACGCCCGGATGTTGCACGGCACCGCTGATATGAACAAAACACACAGCCGGTATCTCCGCCTCTGCCTCTTCGCACGTAGCTTCCTCTGTTTCGGACTGCTCCGTTTCCGACTGATCGGAAGTATCGTATCTACTTCCTTCAGCCGTTCGTTCCAACTGCCCCGTCAGGTAAGTCTGTGCGGACCCGCACCCTGTCAGAAAATAAACTGCTGCAACTACTGTCAGAAAACCTGTTATATTGTTTCTCATGATGTGCTCCTTTATACACGTGCTAAGCGTGTAAAAGGCCTTCTCAGACATCACTTGCAAGTTTTATTGTAAGATATCGTGATACAAGATTCAAGAATTTTCGAAAAAAAATTTTATTGCCAAATAACATAACAAGAATCACTCCAACTGTGAACGCATCTGTGCATCCAGTGCTTCCAATTCCGTTCTCGGATCCTCGCCGTCCCATACTCTCGTATAGACTTTTTCCAACTCTGCCCAAAAATTTGAAAGACGCAACAGCTTCGGCAGCGGCACACTGTCACGATAGATCTGTCGCACAACATCTTCCGCCGAAAGAATATCTTCCGCCAGACTGCCGATGCACGCCAGCTTTCCGGTATGCTCATATAAAGCATCCGTCTTTTCATACATCAGATATTCCGCAAAAAGATTGGCTGCCTGCTCATGTTCCGTGTAGCCGTTCACTACGATGCAACTGGTCGCTGACAATCCGCGTGCGATGTGAGCATTATCCACACCAGGCAGTTCTGCCACTCCGTAACCGTAATGAAATTCTCCGTTGTCACACATCCGTTTTAGCACAGGCAATGCATCTGTTGTTGCGATCGTAAACAATGTCTTGCCTTCCAGAAATTCCTGCAGCACGGATTCATAACTGCTCTCTTTGGAATCAATGGAAAAGAATTCATGCAGTCCCTGATAAACAGTCATACACTGCACACTGTCTTCATTGCAGATATCAAGGATCTCCGGGTTATCTCCGTAACTGCCGCCCACATCCATATAGGCACCGGTGAAAAAATAGTTGTAATAGATATCCGACACATCCCACAAAAAGAAATTTTCCATGCCCTCCGGTGCAGCTGCTTCCGTTGCAAGCTGCAGGATATCTTCGATGGAAGACGGGATCATTTCCTGCGTGCGTTCCCCGATCATCTGCTGCCACTCTTCCTCCGTCAGCCCTTCCGGCACCCCCTGCGTTTCCACGCCTTCCTGCAACGCCATAGCTGCATCATCGTCTCCGTTTTCTTCGATCGATGCACCGGCCAGTTCACTGCGTAATGATGCTTCCGCAATCTGTGAGAGCCAGGTCTGATTGTACAGCAAAAAGGCCGTATCAAAATAAAACGGATACGCATAGCGTTCCCCCTGATAGGTCACTGCATCCAATGCATTGGAAGGAAAATTGAAATCATTCAAGATACGCTCCGGGTCCTCCGGCACGCGTGCCAATCCTGCCATGGCTGCTTTTTCCAACGAGTCCGAACCGGCAATATACAGATCCGGCATCGTGGTATCCGCATCTGCCCGGACACTGGCTTCATTGATCTCTTCGATATATTCCAGCCCGCTCTTTAAGACCGGCTCAACGCGCACGCCTTCCCGCTCGTAAAAAGTAAGGGCTGCGCTGTCCAGATATTCTGTCAGCGCAGCATCCGTATACCACAATGTGATAGTCTCGCTCTCTTTGGGTTGCGTAAGGATCGATGCCGCATCCCCGTCATCATCCGGCTGCAGCGCAAGATACAATCCGCCCAAAAGAAACACGATCAGAAACAGAAAAACATAGGTCTTAGCCCGCATATTCTTACAGGCACTCCTTTAAGATCTCAAGCATAGCATCCACATCAGCTTCCGTGATCACCAGAGGCGGCAGGAAACGGATGATATTGGTACCGGCATTGATGAGCACCAGTCCCTTGTCCAATGCCTTGTTAATGATCTCGGCAACCGGATGGTCAAACTCCAATCCCTGAATGAGTCCCACACCTCTGTGCTCTACTACATCTGTCTGCGCCGCTGCGATCTCATCCAGTTTTTTATAGAGATATGCGCCGACGCGGCGTACGTTCTCCAATACCTTCTTATCCTCAAACTGCCGGAACACTTCCACAATGGCCGCTCCTGCCAGCGGATTACCGCCGTAGGTCGTACCGTGATCGCCTGCTACCAAGCTGTGCTGACCTACTTTCTCCGTCATCAGAAATGCTCCCACCGGCACACCGCAGCCCAGAGCTTTTGCCGTAGTCATCACATCCGGCTTTACACCATAACGCTGCCATGCATAGTACTCACCGGTACGTCCCATACCACACTGGATCTCATCAAAGATCAGCAGGATATCTTTTTCATCACAAAGAGCACGAACTTCCTTCAGGAAAGATTCCTGCCCGGGATAGATACCGCCTTCCCCCTGCACCGTCTCCATCAGGATCGCGCAGGTCTTTTCATTCACCAGTGCCTTGACACTTTCAATATCGTTATACTCCGCAAAACGGATGTTACCGATCATCGGCTCAAATGCTTCACGATAAGCTTTCTTTCCTGTCACGGAAAGCGCGCCCATGGTACGCCCATGGAAGGAATGTTCCATGGCGATGATCTCGTGATCCGTACGGCCATCCTTTAAATACGCGTATTTACGAGCCGTCTTGATCGCACCTTCCACTGCTTCGGCACCGCTGTTGGTAAAGAAGACACGATCCATACCGGATGCTTTCTTTACAGCTTTTGCAGCTTCGATCGCCGGTACATTGTAATAATAATTGGAAGTATGAAGGATCTTATCCACCTGCGCTTTTACGGCATCATTATATTCCTTATTGCCATAGCCCAGCGCAAATACGCCGATCCCGGATACAAAATCCAGATACGACTTTCCTTCGATATCATAAAGATGCACGCCCTCGCCGTGGTCAAATACCACCTGATACCGATTATAGGTATGTAACAGGGCTGCTTCCGCTTCGTTGTTATATTCCTGCATCTGTCCCATAATTCATCTCACCTTTCTTATTTCGGATCGTTACTCCATATTTGCTCCATCCGGAGCGATCATCGTACCGATGCCCTGTCGGGTAAACACTTCCAGCAACAGGCAGTGTGCCAAACGTCCGTCCAGGATATGTACACGCTGTACACCACTCTCGATCGCATCGATGCAATTGCCCAGCTTCGGCAGCATACCGCCGCCGATGATCCCGCCGTCGATCAGTGCTCTTGCTTCGGAAGCACTGATACTGGAGATAAAGGAAGACTTATCGTTAATATCACGATACAGGCCCTCGATATCCGTTAAGAATGCGAGTTTTTCCGCACCGACAGCCTTTGCTACGGCACATGCGGCATCATCCGCATTGATGTTGTAACTGTCATAATGATCATCCATACCGATCGGACATACGATGGGCAGGAAGTCCTTATCGATCAGGTCTAAGAGGATCTTCGGATTCACCTCCGTGATCTGTCCGACAAAACCGATGTCCTTGCCGTCGGAATAACGCTTCTCTACTTTCAGCAGGTTACCGTCCTTACCGGAAACACCCACAGCATGCACGCCAAGTTCTTCCACCATGGATACCAGACGCTTATTGACTTTGTTCAGCACCATCTCGGCGATCTCCATGGTCTCGGCATCCGTCACACGCAGACCGTTGACGAACTCTGCTTCCTTGCCGACCTTCTTCACCCATGAAGAGATCTCCTTGCCGCCGCCATGCACGATGATCGGTTTGAACCCGACCAGTTTCAGCAGCGTCACATCTTTGATGACATTCTTCTGCAGTTCCGGATCCGCCATAGCACTGCCGCCGTATTTTACCACGATGATCCGACGGTTATATTTCTGGATATACGGAAGTGCCTCGATCAGTACCTCTGCCTTTTCGATCAGTTTATCAATATCTTTTGAATACATAGTTTTTTCCTCCCTGCCTTACGACCGATAATCTGCATTGATCTTGACATAATCGTAGGTCAGATCGCAGCCCCAGGCCGTAGCCTCTTCGGTTCCTTCATGCATATCCACAAAAACCGTTACCTCATCCGTTTCCATGATCTTCTTTGCCAGATCCTCATCAAAAGCAAGCGGTGTACCTTTGTCAAATACCTGCAGTCTGCCTGCTTTGCTTTCAAAGAACAGTTCCACATCGTTCTGGTCAAACTGTGCACCGGAATATCCCATGGCACACAGGAATCGTCCAAAATTGGCATCGCATCCGTAGATCGCTGCCTTGGAAAGATTGGATCCGACGATCGCGCGGGATAAGGTTCTCGCATCTTCCTTGGATCTTGCATTCACAACCTTTGCTTCAAACAGCTTGCTGGCACCCTCTCCGTCTCCGGCCATCCGGCGCGCAAGATATCTGCACACGGTAAACAATGCTTCATAAAAGATCTGATATGCCTCACCCTTGTCTGCAATGACCGGGTTCTCTGCCAGGCCGTTTGCCATAATGAGCAATGTATCATTGGTAGAAGTATCCCCGTCTACCGTGATCATATTGAAGGTATCTTTGATCACCTCACTGAGAGCCTCCTGCAGCAGAGCCTTCTCGATTGCCAGGTCCGTAGTAAGGAAACCGAGCATGGTACACATATTTGGATGGATCATACCGGAGCCCTTGCTCATACCACCCAGAGTAACGGTCTTGCCTGCAACCTCAAAGGTCACGGCAATCTCTTTGTTGATGGTATCGGTGGTCATGATCGCTTTGGATGCCGCCGTACCTGCTTCCGCGGTATGTGCCAGCGTCTTGCTCATCTTTGCCACGCCGTTCACCAGCTTTTCCACGGGAAGTTGCATACCGATCACACCGGTGGATGCAACCGCCACGCTCTCTGCCGGAATATTTAATTCTTTCTCTACAGCCTGCGCCGTTGCCTCGCAGGCATCCCAGCCTTCCTGGCCGGTGCATGCATTTGCGATACCGGAATTCACTACAACGGCCTGCATCTTCGCACCGGATGCAACGATCTTCTGATCCCACTGCACACAGGCTGCCTTTACCACATTGCTGGTAAAGGTTCCGGCACAGGTACAGGGTACCTCCGAATAAACCATTGCCATATCCGTACGGTTCTTATATTTGATCTCCGCCTCAGTGCATGCCGCCTGAAAACCTTTTGCCGCAGTCACGCCACCGGCGATCTCTTTTATCTTTTCTGAATTCATTCCATATTCTCCTATATGATATCCACTGAACAGTTACTATATATACGGAAAAGCCAATCTCTTACTGATTGAATGCCGTGATATTCGCCTCATTGAGCGTGAAGTCGTAATAGTTCAAGTCTTCGCGCTTCGTCCAGCCGATGCAATTCCAGAACGCATTTCCGATATCGTTACGTGTAAATGCAATCAGGGATACCTTATTGATCCGCTCTTCCTTCAGGGCATTCATGCAAAATACCACCATGGCTTTTCCGATCCCTCGTCGTCGGTGTCCTTCCGCCACGCACACATGGTAGAGGCATCCGCGTCGTCCGTCGTGACCACACAGGATCGCGCCGATGATCTCGCCGTCTTCTTCGGCCACCACACTGCTGGTGGGATTGCGACGCAAAAAGCGCTCCACACCTTCTCTGGAATCGTCCACACTGCGGATCCCAAAGCCGTGGATCGTCATCCAAAGCGCCTTCACCTTATCATAATCCTCGATCACCATTGTACGAATCTGCATAATTTTCACCTATTCCTTTTTCTACCTATAGAATAACTATTATATTATAATGAATAACAGAAAAAATGCAAGGAAATATTATTATTTACGACTGTTCATCATAAAATAAAAGGCTTGCGCTATATCATACGCAAGCCTTATACATAGAATCATAAATTACATTTATCTTATTTTTACCCCAAAATCTCTTTTTTCTTTTTATCAAAATCTTCTTGTGTAATAATCCCAGAATCTAGTAATTTTTTATATTCATTGAGTCGTTGAAGATTTATCAACTCGTCTTCTTTTTGCTCTTTTTCTGCCTTTTCTTTCTTCGCGTCCTCTATTTTTTTCAAGTTCCATTCTTTAGTTCTCCCACATCCACAAGTCCCCGTAAATGAGGGATTTATTTTTCCACAATAGCATTTCCAAGAACCATTCGAAGCTACAGCACTCCGACCATCTGCACTTGTATCTGCATTATTAAAAGCCGGACTGATATGAAATGAATCGTCACTTCCCTCATATGTTTTTTCCTCATATCTCTGCGGTTTAGTTGCTGCTACGATAAGCGCAATGAATCCAAAGAAAAATCCCCACCAGAACCAATTCTCTTCATATCCTTTGTTTTCAATTACAGCATTTGTCGCAAATCCCCAGATCAACCCCCAAATTAGTATCGCAATTAAATAAACAAGCATAATCTGAACCTCCTCTTATTTTTGCAAAATGCGCATCTTTAGAACATTTTACATCGTTGTAAATGATAGTGTCAAGTATGATGCGTATCATTAGAACTTTAGGGAGTGGTATGAAAATCTATAATTTTGACGGAAAAAAGAATATCTGTGGCACAAGGGTCAAACTGGCCAGAAAAAAGAAAAAAATGACTCAAGAAGAACTTGCTGCCAAGATGCAAATAGAAGGTGTACTTATTGAAAGAAACAGTATCTGCAAGATGGAGATTGGTGAACGCTTTGTAGCAGATTATGAGTTAGTTGCATTGTCCAAAATTCTTGAGGTTTCAATACAATGGCTATTAACCATAGATCAAAATATATAATAATGCCTTTCAAGGATGTTGATCAACTAATCCCACTCCATTTCGATTAGCTATTTTTCTCCCATCCATCAATCCATTAACAGTCCTGTTCATAAATCCAACAAAAATGAATTCATTCATCTGTTTTTCGAGTTATCCTCATCACTATAAACAGGAAATCTAATTCCAAAATTGTCTACGCCAGGAGCCGGAACAGATAAAGCAGTTTTCGAAGCCTGCCGTAGCAGTTTGTGAGACCAAGCATCCCCCACTCGCCCGCAGCAACTGTTCGAAACGCAGCTCGTGCCCCGTTCTTTTTAGGCACGAGCAAGTAAGTTTGCAAGGGCGAGTCGGTTTGGTGGGGATGCGCAGGGCGAACAAACTTCTTGCGGAGGCACAGCGAGAAAACTGTCTTTACTGGCCGGCTCCGGGTGAGATGAATGGTTTGCCGGGAGCCCCTCATCCGGCCTGCGGCCACCTTCCCCCCGCAAACAGGGGGGGAAGGCAAAGGGTAATACTTAATTCCGCTTCCAGGTCTCCGGGCTGAACAGTACCAGAAGCGGGAAGAGTTCCAGTCTTCCTGCCAGCATATCAAACATCAGCACCGCCTTGGAAACGGGTGAAAAAAAGGCAAAATTCTGCGTCGGTCCGACCAGCGAAAAGCCCGGTCCGATATTGCCGATCGCCGAAGCAACGGCAGTAAAATTCGTCGTAAAATCAAACCCCTCCAGACTGATCAGCAGCATGGAGATCACAAACAGCGAAGCATAGGTGATCAGAAAGATATTGGCCGAACGCAGCACCGCATGCGGGATCGCTTTTCCTTCCATCTTCAGCACTTTCACGCTGCGGGGATGGCAAAGCTGGGAAAGTTCCTTCCGTACGGTCTTCAGATAGATCAGGATACGGGAGATCTTGATGCCGCCACAGGTAGAACCTGCACATCCGCCCACCAGCATCAGCAGGATCAGTATCTCTCTGGAAAAAGAATGCCACCGGTCAAAATCTGCCGAAGAAAACCCGGCTGTTGTCATGATCGATCCTACCTGTAAAAACGCATGCCGGAAACCTTCTTCCCATCCGTAATGATTATTCAGGACGATATTCACGGTGATCAGCACTACAGAACACCAGAAGACCCCGGTATAAAGATTGACTTCTTCCGAACGGAACGCATCCTTCCACTTGCGCATCCACAGACAGAAGAAGAAATTATAGTTCAGTCCCGAGAAAAAGAGAAAGACCGAAACCACATACTGCACCGGAACACTGTAGTCCATAAGAGACGTATTGCGCACACCGAAGCCGCCGGTACTGGTCGTAGTAAACGCCGTGCAGATGCTGTCAAACACCGGTGCCCCGGCGATCCTCAGACAAATGGCTTCCAGCGCCGTCAGCGCAAAATAGATGATATACAGATAAAATGCCGTCTGCCGTACCTTGGGTGCCATTTTACCCACGCTCGGTCCCGGGCTTTCCGCTTTCATGATATAAAGATCCTGTCCGCCGGTAGAAGGGATCAGAGCCAGCATAAATACCAGAACGCCCATACCGCCGATCAGCTGGATGAAACAGCGCCAAAAATTCATGCAATGGGAAAGGTCCTCCACCGCCGGAACGATAGAAGCTCCGGTGGTAGTAAAACCGGAAATACACTCAAACCATGCATCGATAAAAGAGGGGATCTCCCCGCTCAGATAAAACGGCAGACAGCCGGTCACAGACAACAGGATCCAGCTTAAGGAAGTCATGACAAATCCTTCTCTGGCATAAAAGGCTGTTTTCTTCGGTTTGATCAGACTGCACATCAAACCGCCGACGATGAGCATAACACCGCCGCAGATCAGAAACAAAATACCGTTGCTTTCGTGATAATATAAGGATACCACCAGGGGACATGCCATCATGAGACCGACGATCTCCAGCACACGCCCCAGCAGATAAAGGATCATTCCGTAATTCATGCCAAAATCTCACTAATATCTTTCAGTCCGAGCTGCGTAGTCACAATGATCACACGATCTCCCGCATGGATCTCATCTTTACCGCCGGGGGTAATGATGTCGCGTCCGCGCATGATCGCGCAGACCAGCAGATTCTTTTTCAGTTTCAGATCCATCAGCGGAGTATCCGTTACCTTTGCATCCTTCCGTACCCGGAATTCCAGCACTTCCACACGCCCGCCCAGGATACGGTAGAGGGTCTCGATATTGTTCCCGTGCGCATTCTGCAAGGCACGCACATACTGCAGGATCATCTTGGTCGTGATCCCTTTCGGGCTGACCACTGCCCCGATGGGCAGATCCGCCAGTACCTCGTCAAAAGCGATCGTATTGAGTCTGGTGATCGTCTTGGCGTTTCCGATCTTGCTGCTGAACAGTGACAGCACCATGTTTTCCTCGTCCAGATTGGTCAGGGAAACCACAGCATCCCGCTCCGTGATGCCTTCCTCCATCAAAAGCTGCCGGTCCGTTGCGTTGCCGTTGATGATCATGGCTTTGGGCAGCTGCTCGCTTAAAGCCTCGCAACGGCTATGGTCGATCTCAATGATCTTGACATCGATAGGCAGATCCGACAGTTTCTGCGCCAGATAATAAGCCGTAGTACCGCCGCCTGCGATCAACACCGAGCGGATCGGTTTCGACGGTATCCCGATCTTCGGAAGCAACTTATGGATCTCCCTGGTGCGGGCGATCACATACATATCATCCCCGCCTTTCAGTACCGTATGGCCGTTGGGGATGATGACCTGTTTATCACGCTCAATAGCCGTGATCAGAGTGGTATGTCCTGTATGATTGGAAAATTCGTAGACCGTCATATCATTGATCGGACTGTCTTTGGGGATCGGCAGTTTGATCAGGTCGATCTGGCCTTTGGCAAAGGTCGTAATATCCAGCGCACTGGGCACCTCGATCAGTTTCGCGATATTCTCCGCACAAGCCAGCTCCGGATTGATGGTCATGGAAAGACCGAATTCGTCCGTCAGATAACCGATCTCTTCGTTATAGATCGGGTTTCGTACACGCGCGATGGCGTGACGGCTGCCGGCTTTTTTCGCCATCAGACAACAAAGCAGGTTCACCTCATCCTGTCCGGTCACCGCCACCATGAAATCGCAGTCCCTGGCGCCGGCCTCCAACTGTACACGGTAGGAGGTACCGTTTCCTTCCACACCCTGTACATCCAGCACCGCCAGCGTGCGTTCCAGTTTGTCGCCGTTGGTATCAATGATCGTGATATCGTGTTTTTCTTCGGAAAGCTGTTTCGCCAGGTCATATCCCACCCGGCCGCAGCCGACAATGATTATTTTCATATATGCCTCTACATGATCGTAATATTTCCCGATCCGATCAGGTATGCGCCACCGATCAGATGCAGCGCCAGGATCACCGGAAAACCATAGCGGAAATACCAATGCTTTGTTTTGTGCCGAAAGAGATGCATGGCAACAAAACCACCCAGGCTCCCGCCCAAAATCACCAGAAGAAAAAGGACCGCTTCCGGAATGCGCCACGCATGATGCGCCGCTTTCCATTTATCAGCCCCCATAGCTGCAAACGCGATAATATTCAAAACCGCCAGATAGACGGCAATAATCTGTATAACATTCATATCCTTTTTATTCAGTCAATTTCAGAAAAGAGCAGGACAACCCCTGAAATGTCTTTGAGATCAGAGATTGTCCTATGATATAGCGTATCAAAAATTATTTGTTCAGTTCCTGATGCTTCATGCCGCGCACTTTGCTGGCCAGACCAAAGAGGTTGATAAAGCCCTCTGCATCGTGATGGTCATACAGATCACCGGTAGTAAAGGAAGCGATGCTCTCATTGTACAGAGAGTACGGAGAGGTCTCCCCTGCTTTGATGATGTTGCCCTTGTAAAGCTTGAACTTCACTTCACCGGTCACATACTTCTGTGTGCTCTCGATGAATGCCTGTACTGCCTCACGCAGCGGTGTAAACCACTTGCCTTCGTATACGATCTGAGCAAACAGATTGCCCATATCCAGCTTGGTCTTGGTGGTCTCACGATCCAGGATCAGTTCTTCCAGCTGCTGGTGTGCTTCGTACAGAATGGTTCCGCCCGGTGTCTCATATACACCACGGCTCTTCATACCAACGACACGGTTCTCAACGATATCGATGATACCGATACCGTGCTTGCCGCCCAGCTCATTCAGCTTACGGATCACATCGGATACCTTCATCTTCTCGCCATTTACTGCGGTAGGAATACCCTTCTCAAAGGAGATGGTCACAAACTCGCCCTCATCCGGAGCCTTCTCCGGAGTCGTGCCCAGTACCAGCAGATGATCATAATTCGGCATATTTGCCGGATCTTCCAGTTCCAGACCTTCATGGCTGATATGCCACAAGTTACGGTCACGGCTGTAGCTGGAGTCTGCGGAGAACGGCAGGTCGATGCCGTGTGCCTTGCAATATTCAATCTCGGACTCACGGGAATCCATGGTCCACTTGTCATTACGCCATGCAGCGATGATCTTCAGATCCGGAGCCAGTGCCTTGATACCCAGCTCGAAGCGGATCTGGTCGTTGCCCTTACCGGTAGCGCCGTGGCAGATAGCAGCAGCATTCTCTTTACGAGCGATCTCTACCAGTTTCTTAGCGATCAGCGGGCGAGCCATAGAGGTACCCAGAAGGTACTTGTTCTCGTATACAGCATGTGCCTGTACGCAGGGAACGATATACTCATCTGCAAACTCGTCAGTCACATCCAGAATATACAGCTTTTCAGCGCCGCAGAACTTTGCACGCTCCTCTAAGCCGTTCAGTTCTTCTGCCTGTCCGCAGTCAACGCAGACACAGATGACTTCGTAGTCGAAATTCTCTTTCAGCCACGGAATGATGGCGGTAGTATCCAGACCGCCGGAATAAGCAAGGATTACTTTTTCTTTTGCCATGATCTGTTCCTCTCTTTTCTTAAATATATGGTTTTCCTGAAAATCAAGCTAAACTATACAACAAATACAGCGGCTTGGCAAGTATTATCCCAGATATGCGATCACTTCTACTTCGCACAGCACACCCTTCGGAAGGGATTTCACTGCCACACAGCTTCTTGCCGGCTTCTCGGTAAAGTATTTCTCATATACTGCATTGAATGCCGCAAAATCTCCCATATCCGCCAGAAAGCAGGTGGTCTTTACGACACTTGCATAATCCGTGCCTGCTGCCTTTAAGATCTCACCCACATTTTTGATGGCCTGCTCTGCCTGGGCCTCGATGCCCTCTGTTTCCACATTTCCGGTTGCCGGATTGATGGGGATCTGTCCGGAGGCATACAGGGTATCCCCTGCTATTTTTGCCTGTGAATACGGTCCGATCGCTGCCGGTGCCTTGTCTGTACTGATGGTCTTGATCATTGTTTTTTCCTCCTATATTTTTATTCTGTTATTTCCCGTCATCAAATTGTACGGTCACATAAAACCCACGCGGGGTTTCTTCCACTTTTTCCACCACACCCTCGGTCACATACAGCCGGTCTTTCAGTTTGAAATTGGCCGACATTGCGAGCGACGGGTCGATCACATAATAGTAACTGCCCGGAAGCAGACCCTCCGTCACCGTCACTTTCTGCCCTGCTTCCAAAAGCCCCGGGCGCTCCATCTTGAAATCCATTGTACGCATATCCCTGCCTCCTGGTCTTTCGTCAAAAAATTGAGGTTAATTCCGTAATGTCTCCGATCCGGATCTCCGCCGCATCCAGTTCTCCCGGCGCCGCAAAGCCATAGGTACAACCAACGGATCGCAGACCATGCACCAGCGCCGTTCTGATATCCTTATCTCTGTCTCCGATAATAACATATTCCCCCGGATATTTCTCCCGGATCCGCAGAAAAATATCTTCTTTCGGAATAAAGTCATAGGCCTCTGCCACATAGTAATCATCGAACACTTCGTCCAGCGAAAAGGCTTTCCGGTGCGCATCCATATAGGAGATACGGCAGTTGGATAGGATCAGCAGATGATACCCCCGCGCCTTTAACTCCCGCAATGTCTGCAAGGCATGGTCATACAGTATTGCCCTGCCTTCCAGCACATATTCGTCCATAGCTTTGCCGATGATATTGCCGCAGAAATCTTTGGTCTCTTGCGACAGATCCGGCCGGAAGGTCTCCCACATCTCATGCTTTGTCATCCCCAGATATATGCTGGTCTCATCGTCAGTATACACCTTCTCCGGCGCCAGCTTATGCTCCACCAGATATGCATATGCTTTTCGGAAAGCCTCACCATAGAGATGCTTTGTGTTATGGATGGTCCCGTCGTAATCAAAAATCAGCGTGCGGACCATGGATCAGATCTTCTCCAGCGCATTAACCATTTCGATGGCAGCCAGCGCGCAGTCATAACCTTTGTTGCCTGCCTTGGAACCGGCACGCTCGATGGCCTGCTCAATATTCTCCGTGGTGATCACACCAAAGAGTACCGGCTTGCCTGCGGAAAGGGATACACTCGCGATGCCCTTGGACACTTCTGCACACACATAATCATAGTGTGTTGTTGAACCGCGGATCACGGCACCCACTGCGATCACGGCATCGTACTTATCGGACTCTGCCATCTTCTTGGCTGCCAGTGGGATCTCAAATGCTCCCGGCACCCACATAGCAGAGATGTTCTTCTCTTCCACGCCGTGACGTACCAGACCGTCCACAGCACCGTCCAGAAGCTTCTGCACAATAAAGCTGTTGAATCGGGAGGCTACGATACCTACACGCAGTCCTTTTTTCGCTACTACATTCCCTTCGATCAGATTGATGCTCATTTTCTTCTCTCCTTTATGATTTATGATTTCTTATCCCAGTTTGATCTGCTGGAAAATATGTCCCATACGTTTCTGTTTCGTCTCCAGATAAAACTCATCGTATTTTCCCGGTTCGATCTCGATGGGCACGCGTTCCTTGATCTTGAAGTTAAATCCTTCCAGCCCGTAGATCTTCTCCGGATTGTTGGTGAGCAGTCGCAGCGACTTTACACCGAGATTCTGCAGGATCTGCGCTCCGTTCCAGTATTCCCGCAGGTCCGGTGCAAATCCCAGTTTGATATTGGCATCCACCGTATCAAAACCTTTCTCCTGCAGTTCGTATGCCTTTAATTTATTGATCAGACCGATGCCGCGCCCTTCCTGCCGCATATACAGGATGATGCCCCGTCCTTCTTTCTGCACCATCTCCATAGCTTTGGCCAGCTGGGGACCGCAGTCACATCTGGCCGAGCCAAACACATCCCCGGTCAGACACTCCGAATGTACACGGCATAAAATGTCCTCGCCGTCTCCGATCTCTCCGCAGATCAGTGCCACATGATGTTCTCCGCTGATATCATTGACATAACCGTTGATGCGGAATTCCCCGTGGGAAGTCGGCAGTTTCGCAGATGCTTCCAGGATCATATGGTTTTCATAGCGGCGCAGATAATCCTGCAGATCCGCAATGGTAATGAATACCAGTCCGTGTTCTTTTGCCATGGCCTGCAGTTCTTCGGTACGCATCATAGTACCGTCTTCCCGCATGATCTCGCAGCACAGTCCGCATTCGGTCAGTCCGGCCAGGCGGCACAGATCCACCGTTGCCTCCGTATGACCATTACGCACCAGCACGCCTCCATGTCTTGCTGTCAGTGGGAAAACATGCCCCGGCCGGCGCAGATCCGACGGTCTGGTGTTTTTATCGCAGAGCTTCCGGCAGGTAAAACCTCGCTCTTCCGCACTGATGCCCGTGGTCGTGTCGATATGATCGACGGAAACCGTAAAGGCCGTGCAGTGATTGTCCGTATTCTCCGATACCATCTGCGGCAGGTTTAATCGGTCCGCGATCTCCTTGGACATCGGCGTACAGATCAGACCTTTTCCGTAAGTCGCCATAAAGTTTACATTTTCCTTGGTCGCGAACTCCGCTGCACAGATCAGATCGCCTTCATTCTCCCGGTCCGGATCGTCCGTGCACATGATCAGTTTTCCGTTCTTTAACGCTTCCAGCGCTTCGGGAATTGTGTTGTACTGAAAATCCATTTTGCTCATCTCCGTTATTTAATAAAATCCATGTTCTGCCAAAAAATCCTCTGTGATACCGCTCTTTCCGGAATCCTTTCCCATCAGCCGCCGCACATATTTACCGATGATGTCATTCTCCAGATTCACTTTATCTCCCGGTTTCTTTTTCAGCAGTGTCGTCTGCTGTCCTGTGTGCGGTATGATGGATACTTCAAAGTGGTCCGTCCCAAGTGCTGCCACCGTCAGGCTGATGCCGTCAATGGTGATCGATCCTTTTTCCACGATCAGTTCCAGGATCTCTTCCTTCGCCCGTACGCGTACCCATACAGCGTTACCTTCGTTTCGAAGTGAGACGATCTCTCCGGTGCCGTCAATGTGTCCCGATACGATGTGCCCGCCGAAGCGTCCGTCCGCTGCCATCGCCCGTTCCAGGTTCACCTGATCCCCGCTCTTCAGCATTCCGAGATTGCTGCGCCTTAAGGTCTCCGGCATCACATCCGCCGTAAAGCCATCATCATACAATCCCGTCACCGTCAGGCACACACCGTTTACTGCAATGGAGTCGCCAAGCTTTGTCCCTTCCAAAACGAAAGAGGCGTTTATTTTGATCTCTCCGGACATGCCTCCCTGCACCACTCGTGCAATGCTTCCCGTCTCTTCTACGATACCCGTAAACATTATTCCTTCACCTCATATTCCAGCCATACATCTTCACCTAGTCTTTGCACCCGGGTCAGCCGCAGCTGCATCGCCTCGCTCACTTTGCAAAAACCGCATCCCTCCACCGGTGTCTTTGCCGCACTGCCGCCGAATACTTTCGGGCCAATGTAGGCACTTACTTTATTTACGATCCCGGCTTTCACTGCCGCTTCGTGGATAGTCCCGCCACCCTCGATATAAACACTGGCGATCTTCTTTTCCGCCAGATATTCCATGAGCTTCGTCAGGCTTACTTTTCCGTCTTCCCCGGGAAGGGCGACCACCTCTGCTCCTGCCACAGTCAGCTGCTGTTTCTTTTCTTCCGCGGCACCGGCTCCGCAGGCAATGATCGTCCGGTAGTCCTGCAATGTCTTTACGATATTGGAATCCATCGGGATACGAAGCTGTGTATCCACGATCACGCGCACCGGCTGGTGCACCGGATCCGGCAGGCTCACATCATACGGTTTCAGGAAACCCTCCGTCGTTTCTGCCCGATCGATTCTTGCATTCAGCATCGGATCATCGGCAAGCACCGTGCCAATGCCGGCCAGTATCGCCGCGTACCGGCTCCGTTCCAGGTGCACATTCTTTCTCGCCGCTTCCCCCGTGATCCACCTGGAATCCCCTGTCTTTGTGGCGATCTTTCCGTCCGCCGTCATGGCATATTTCATCACCACATACGGCTTTCCTGTAGAGATAAAATGAAAGAACTCGGGATTCAGATTATCGCACTCTTCCCGCAAAAAATCTTCCACCACTTCGATGCCGTGTTCTCGTAAAAATGCGGCACCTTTTCCGGATACCAGCGGATTGGGATCCCGGGATCCGATATAGACCTTCGCAATGCCATGCTCCACCACCGCCAGAGTACAAGGCGGCTGCTTGCCATAATGGCAGCAAGGTTCCAGTGTCACATACATCTCGGCTCCCGCAGCATCTTCCGTCAGATGCGCAAAAGCATCCCGTTCTGCGTGGAGTTCCCCACATCTGTGATGAAATCCCTCCCCTATGATACGTCCGTCTTTTACGATCACGGCTCCCACCATGGGATTAGGGCTTGCATATCCCATACCGCCCCAGGCCAGTGTGATTGCCCGCCGCATATACTGTTTTTTCTCTTCGATCAATCCGTTCATAAAAACCCGTTTATAAAAGTAAAAGACGCCCCGAAAAAAATCGGGGCGAATACATCAAAAATACACTCTTTTCTCTCTTCTTCCATCCAGACTATACTGTCGGCCCCGGAATCTCACCGGATCCTGCAATGCTTTATGAACAAAACACCGCTCGCGGGCTCTACCGCCGGTGGGGAATCACACCCCGCCCTGAAGATCATCTGCTGCTATTCTTTTGTCGGTACCTATCATACCACCGACTGTTCCTGAAGTCAAATCCCTCCTTAATATCGGTCTTGAAACTGCTCATCAGCAGATGCGTCATATCACCGACATTATGCTTATTCACCTTCGGCAGCATCACATCACCTTCATACGATCTATGTTCCACAGTGCGCAGCCGTTCTTTCACAATGTTCTCAAAATGCACCGCATCCATGACCCTCTGTACATTTTCCGGCATTGCCACCATATGAAAGGTCTTATGGAAGAGGGATTCACTCTTTCTTATTTCCGCTTCGTAGCGCTTTGTCAGCAACATTTTGGCCGTATCCCTCATTTTGGCCGGTGCCATCTGCCGCCCCTGCATCTGCTTCTTCGCATCCTGTACAGCCTCCGGCATATTGATGGCCATCATATCCGCCGCCAGCACCGTATAGCTGTCCTTCCCTTTCCGGTTGATGAGGTGCATCATCGATACCAGACCACCCTTACGAAAGGTCATAGCCGAATTGTTCTCAACCTCACGAAGGATCGCGGGATCCGACAGACAGTCCGAAACCCGCTTCGCCGTCTGTTTTTCTTCCAGCTTCTTTGCATATTCCGACATTTTCGGGATCACCGTCATGGAACGCATCACATAGACCGTCTTTTCATTTGCTTCGATCCTGCCTTTCTGTTCCTTCATAGTTTCTCCGTCTTTTCGGGAAGTAAAATTAAACTGCTGCTCTACCGCATGCATCTCGCTGTTTTTTCTCTCTACCGCCTTGATCGCATCCTGCAGTAACTTGACATTCTCATCGTACTTCCCGCGTTTTTCCGCCTGCATATAGTATGTCTTCATTTCCGCATCATACTCTTTGGAATGTCTTGCCAGTCCGATCCGATTGAAGAAACGACGCAAACTGCTCTTTTCTATCGGCTTGACCGGCACCGGCACTTCTTCAGGATATTTCTCCGTAAATGCTGTCATCACCTTTGTATAGTTTTCGATTGCCTCATCATAGGCTTTCTGCGCTGTATTGTAATTCTTTCTGGTCTGCTCCAGATCGATGCCCACTTCCATCGCAGCTTCATTATAGCTGTCGATACTTTTGTCAAATTCCTTATGGGACACTTCATCAACGATCGCCGTTACCGGACTTCTGCCATCGGATACATAGGCAGCTACCTTCTCCGGTGTCTTCTCCCCAAAAGCAACACGGTAATTTTTCAGCTCCGGATGATTCATCTCCGCAAAGAATGCCCCCATAAATGCTGCCAGAAGCATTCCGCGTCCGCAAAAACTCTTGTCATTCGTTTCCTGTTCCGCCAGTTCTTTTACCGTATCATTCCGAAAAAACCTATCGGTAAATGTAGTCAGCTTTCCCTCTTCATCCCGAATGATCACATGATTGCCGGCTTCCAACATATCATTGACCGTCGGTACCTCTTCCTTCGTGATCCCTGCTTTTCGCAGCATTTCCGTCACTATATAGCCGATATTCGTTCCACCCACAAATCCTTTACCACTGAAAAATTCAAAAGCTTCCCTCCCCTCCGGTGTCTTGTTCAGCCTCGTAGCAAAATTTCCCAGCAGTTGGTCCATATGTCTGATAACGGTATCTTTTTCTTTCTTCACCGCCTCATCATCAAAGATGGAGGGTACATACCGGCAATTCAGATTGACCCCTGTATACTCCTTCGGCATTCAATTATCCTCCCTCATAGCAATGGCACGCCCCCCCTCTATCGTACCATTCCCGTGCTGATCCCCATTCTGTTACAGCACATTGTAACATCCCAAGTGCAAGCAAAGTGCAAGCCTTGGGATCATATTTTTTCATCTGATGTTGTTTTGGAAAATGAAATCCGGAATAAATAAAGAACTTACGGATCCTGCTTATATTACATTCCGATCACAACGCAGATAAGACGCACCAAAAGAGCTGCCACCCAGGCGATACCGCACTGCCAGATTACCACACAGACTGCCCATTTGGTACTGAGTTCCCGCTTTATGGATGCTACCGCAGCTACACACGGGGTATAGAGCAGCGAAAAGACCAGCATCGCCGCAGCCGTTGCCCGGGACACTGCATCTGCAATGCCTGCCGGTGCAAAGAGTACTTCCATAGTGGATACCATACTTTCCTTGGCCATAAAACCACTCACCAGCGCCGTAATAATGCGCCAGTCTCCCATTCCCACCGGATGCATCAGCGGAACCAGCAAGCCGGAGATCACCGCCAGCATGCTGCCATGCGGGTCCTCCACCAGCTCAAAACGGAAATCAAAGCTCTTCAAAAACCATACAACAATGGTCGCGATCAGGATCACGGAAAAAGCTCTCTGCAAAAAGTCCTTCGCCTTCTCCCACAAAAGCTGCAGGACATTCTTTGCTCCCGGCATACGATAGTTCGGCAGCTCCATCACAAACGGCACCGCCTCGCCCCGGAATAATGTTTTCTTAAACACCAGCGATACCACAATCCCCGTCACGATCCCCAGCAGATACAGGCCGGTGATGATCATCCAGCTATATTCCGGGAAGAACGCACTCACAAAGAAACCATATACGGGAAGCTTTGCGGTACACGACATAAACGGCGTAAGCAATATGGTCATCTTACGGTCTCTTGCAGACGGCAGGGTACGCGTGGACATCACCGCCGGCACCGTGCAGCCAAAACCAATGAGCATAGGCACGATACTACGTCCGGAGAGTCCCAGCTTACGCAACAGCTTATCCATCACAAAAGCCACACGCGCAATATAACCGCTGTCTTCCAGGATCGACAAAAAGAAGAACATGGTCACAATGATCGGCATGAAGCTCACCACGCTTCCCACACCTTCAAAGATCCCGTCCATCACTAGGCTGCGTACGGCCGTATTCACCTGACCGGCTTCCATCGCCGCATCTGCCAGTGCTCCGATCTTCTCTATCCCCATCGCCAGCAGATCCTGCAAAAAAGGTCCGATCAGACCAAAGGTCAGGAAAAATACCGCTGCCATCACCAATACAAATACCGGAATGGCCGTATATTTTCCGGTGAGCACCTTGTCGATGCGCCGGCTGCGGATATGCTCCCGGCTCTCTGACGGCTTTTCCACACAGCGTTCACACACTTTGTTGATATAGGCGTAACGCATCTCTGCCATTGCCGCGCTATGATCCAGCCCGCGCTCTTTTTCCATCTGAAGCATGATATGCTCCAGCATCTCTTTTTCGTTCTGCTCCAGCGCCAGTGCCTCCAGCATCAGCGCATCGCCCTCGATCAGTTTGGTTGCCGCGAAACGCAGCGGGATCCCGGCCTGCGCTGCATGATCCTCGATCAGGTGCATCACTGCATGTATGCAACGGTGAACTGCTCCCCCATGGTCTGTGCTGTCGCAAAAATCCTGCACCTGCGGCGTTTCCTGATACTTGGCTACATGCAGTGCATGATGCACCAGTTCATCCACGCCCTCGTTTTTCGCAGCCGAGATCGGCACCACCGGCACACCCAGCATCTCTTCCATGGCATTGATGTCTACATAGCCGCCGTTACCGATCATTTCGTCCATCATATTGAGAGCCACAACCATGGGCAGCCCCATCTCCAGCAGCTGCATCGTCAGATACAGATTGCGCCCGATGCTCATGACATCCACGATATTCACGATCGCCCTGGGCTTTTCCTTGAGCACAAAATCTCTGGAGACCAGCTCCTCACTGGAATAGGGAGACATGGAATAAATGCCCGGCAAGTCGGTGATCAGTGTCCCCTTCTGTCCACGGATCTCCCCATCCTTGCGGTCCACCGTAACCCCGGGGAAATTACCTACATGCTGGTTCGATCCGGTCAGCTGGTTAAACAGCGTGGTCTTACCGCTGTTCTGATTGCCCACCAGAGCAAAGGTCAGCTGCGTTCCTTCCGGCAGTGGATTTTCCGTCTCCTTTTCGTGATAACGACCTTCCTCGCCAAAACCGGGATGCTCCGCTTTCCTCACGATGCTCTTTTTCTGCGTCCCTGCATCCGCAACCTCTTTGACGCTCTCCACGCCGATCTGTTCCGCATCCGCCAGGCGCAATGTCAGTTCATATCCGTATACACGAAACTCCACCGGATCTCCCATGGGCGCAAACTGCACCAGTTCCACATCTGCCCCCGGGATCAGTCCCATATCCAGAAAATGCTGCCGGAGAGCACCCTCTCCGCCAACTTCGGTGATCCTTGCCTTTTCGCCTTTTTTTAAATCGCTTAGTTTCATATTATTCAAAGCCCCAGTGAACAATTATTTTTTTCGGAAGAATTTTCCGATCAGCGGCATTGCACGCAGTTCCGTTACTGTCACTGCTTTCAGCACCATCAGCATCCCGCCATAGACCGCAACCGCTGCTGCCATCGCCGCGATCATAGCTACAAACATACCAAGTACCGGTCGCAATATTGTATATACCGCAAACGCCGCCACTCCCATTACAACAGAGGCCAGTGCCGGTTTCAAAAATGTATTTTTCCACTCAAAACGATAACCTACCCGTTTAGCCACCGCACGACAGTTCAAGGTGCATACCAGCAGAGGGAACGAAACATTTCCGATGATCAGTCCATACACACTCAGGTTGGTATACCTGGTGCAGACGGCGATCAGGATCACATGGATCGTCAGCGAGATCGCCGAATGGATCACCGGCAGCCGCATACGGTCACTTCCCTGCAGGATCGAAGTGGTTAATGTGGACAGTGCATAAAAGACCACCGCGACAGAACCCGTACGAAGCAGCATCACCGCTACGGGCATATATTCGCCCAGTCTCGGGAACAGAACACCCATCACCGGTTCTGCCAAAGCTGCCAGTCCTGCCGCTGCCGGGATGGCGATCAGCATATTGATCTTCAGTACAGACGAGATCTTTTCCTTAACGCGATCGATCTCCCCTCTTGCAAAAGATGCCACAATGCTGGGCAATGTTGCCGAAGCCATAGCCGTTGCGATCGCCACCGGCAGGTTTACCATCTGATTGTACTGGGTATTAAAGACGCCCTGCATACTGGTAACGATATTCTCACATGTTGTATTTTTCTGAAATGTTTTGGAATGAAAGGCCTCCGGCATAGCAGCAACGATATCCTCAAAGTTCTTCTGCACCATCAGTTTGCCGAAGAACAGATCATCCAGCGTATAACCGATCTGATAAATGGTCTGGCTTAAGATGACCGGAAAGACTGTCAGCAGAATGGCTTTGACGAGCAGTGCGTAATCCTCATCGGCCAGATCTTCACCACTCAGCTCGATCTTTCTGGCTTTCTGCCGTCCCAGAGAAAGGATCACGAACATAAGCAGCGCCATAAATGCCCCCGCAAAGGTTCCCAGCGTACCACCTGCCGCTGCTGCCGCCGCAGGCACATTGCCGTCAACCGCACCGGATCGTTCCGTGGCGATCTTTGCAAAAAACCATGCCGCTGCCACGCTCACGATCGCGTTAACGATCTGCTCGATCACCTGCGATACCGCCGTCGGCACCATATTGCGGTGTCCCTGAAAAAAGCCGCGGCAGGTGCCCAGAAGTGCCACCACAAAGACCGTCGGTGCCAGCACACGAAGTGGCCACTCCAGTCCCTGTTTTTCATACAAAGCTGCCAGAACCTCTGCTCCGAAGAACAACACACAGCATGCGATGGTTCCGGTAATGATGGCAAAGATCAGCGCACAGCGGAACAAACGATAGGCATTTTTATACTGCCCCTTGGCCAGTCTCGCGCTCATCAGCTTGGATACCGCCAGCGGCATACTGTAGGAGGATAGGGTCAATGCAATATTATAGATACCAAATGCCACGGAATACAGACCGTTTCCGACATTTCCCAGAATATTTGACATCGGGATACGGTAAATAAAACCGATCACCTTGGTGATCAGCCCGGCAATGGCCAATATGCTCCCCTGCACCGCCAGGGATTTCTTCATCTGTGCCGACATTACTGCTCCCTACAACATAAAAGGCAGGTTCTGCATCGCACCTGCCCTTTCCGCTTTACTCTTCTTGCGCTATCACGAACAGATCTCCAAGAACTCTTCCGGGATCAGCCAAGCGCCTTTTCCTTATACGCACGGCATTCTTCCACCGTACCGATCTCACGATACCCCTGCAATTCCTGCAGGATCGCCACCAGGAAATCTACATCCTTCTGACGCATCGTTGTATTTGCTGTCTGTACCACACCTGCACCCTCATCCGCAAAAGATAACGAATGCATCAAGGTTTCCAGTTCTGCTGCCTGTCTTTCCAGATCTGCCATAAGAATGCCCTCCTGCTTTCCCGAAGTTAAAAAAAATTTTACCATATCCGCGTGGATTTGTCCACCTTATTCCCCCAGACGGCTGTCTCTGTATTTCAGCAGCTGCAGCCTGGCCAGTTCGCGTTCCAGCTGGATCTCTGCCATCCGGTATTCCTGATAGCTCTTTTTCCGCAGCATCTCTTCCCTGGCTTCTTCTTCTGCAGCGCGCGCCCGGGCTTCATCGATCTCCTCCGGCCGTTCCGCTGTCTCTACCAACACCAGCACATCATTCTTCTCCACCCGGAGCATACCGTTACCGACAGACGCATAACACATCTCTCCACCCTTCGGCCGGTAATGCATGATGCCCGGTACCACAGCTACCACAGCGTTTTCGTGATTCGCCATCACACCGTATTCACCGTCTTCCACCGGTACCACAACGATCTCGGCTTCCCCTTCATAGAAGGCGCTGTCCGATTCATAGATTTTCAGATAAAAATGATTTATCTCACTCATACTTACAGTGTCTTTGCCTTTGCTATGGCATCATCAATGGTGCCCACATTATAGAATGCCGCCTCCGGCAGATCGTCATGTACGCCGGAAATGATCTCCTGAAAACCGCGCACGGTCTCCGCCACCGGAACATATACACCCGGGGTTCCGGTAAATTTCTCCGCCACAAACATGGGCTGCGACAGGAAACGGATCATCTTTCTTGCCCGGGATACCACCAGCTTATCCGCATCGGATAATTCGTCCATGCCCAAGATGGCAATGATATCCTGCAGTTCATTATATTTTTGCAGATACTCCTGCACCGTTCGGGCCGTCTCGTAATGTTCTTTTCCTACGATATCCGCTTCCAGGATACGGGATGTGGACGCCAGCGGATCCACCGCCGGATAGATACCCTGCTCCGCGATCTTTCTGGAAAGTACGGTCGTCGCATCCAGATGGGTAAAAGTCGTTGCCGGTGCCGGGTCGGTCAGGTCATCTGCCGGTACATATACTGCCTGTACGGAAGTAACCGAACCGTCCTTTGTCGAAGTGATACGCTCCTGCAGTTGTCCCATCTCCTGCGCCAGTGTAGGCTGATAACCTACCGCGGAAGGCATACGCCCCAACAGTGTCGACACTTCCGAGCCCGCCTGTACAAAACGGAAGATATTATCGATAAAGAGCAGCACATCGCGATGCTGCACATCACGGAAATACTCTGCCATAGTCAATCCGGTCAGCGCCACACGCATACGCACCCCCGGCGATTCGTTCATCTGTCCGAATACCATCGCGGTCTTGTCGATCGTACCGCTTTCTTTCATTTCATTCCACAGGTCGTTTCCTTCACGGCTGCGCTCACCTACGCCCGTAAAGATGGAATAACCGCCGTGTTCCATCGCCACATTGTGGATCAGCTCCTGGATGAGCACGGTCTTGCCGACACCCGCACCGCCAAACAGACCGATCTTACCGCCTCGCGCATACGGTTCCAGCAGATCAATGACTTTGATACCGGTCTCCAGGATCTCTACGGAAACACTCTGCTCCGCAAAAGAGGGTGCCGGACGATGGATGCCCCAATGCTCCGCCTCCGCAGGGATCGTCTCCCCGCCATCGATGGTCTCGCCCAGTACATTAAACATTCTGCCGATGGTCGGATCCCCTACCGGTACCTGTATACAATCGCCGGTCACCGTCACTTCCATACTGCGGCGCAGGCCCTCGCTCTTGGAGAGCATGATACAGCGCACGATATTGTCTTCCATCAACTGGGCCGCTTCCATCACACGCTGTCCGCTTGATGTCTCTACCGTCAGCGCTTCCCGCAGCTTCGGCATCTGCCCTCTTGCAAATTGTACATCCACCACAGGTCCCGAAACCTGTATGATCTTTCCTGTATGCAATGTATCATCTCCTATCAACGACTAGAATTTTTTCTTTTTCTTCTTTTTTTGTGCCCGGGCACCGGATGCCACTTCCGTGATCTCCTGTGTGACCGCCGACTGCCGCACGCGGTTATATTCGATCTGCAGATCCCCCATCAGTTCATCCGCATTCTGCGTTGCCGTATGCATGGCGTTCATCCGCGCATTCTGCTCCGATGAGAAACTGTCTACCATCGCACCGTATACAAAACCAGCCACATAGGAAGGGATCATCTGATCCAGCACCTTTGATGCCGACGGTTCAAACTTATACATCTGGTCCGAACTGTGCTCCGCCTCTTCTTCCGAAAGAAACATCTTGCGCTCAAAGGGCAGCATGCGCACACATTTCACATTACAGACCATATCGTTTTCCATATCGCTGTAAATGATACGGATCTCGTCCAAACGCCCTTCCGTATATTCCGTCAGAAGCTTGCTGCTGATCTCTCTGGCCCTGCGGAATGTGGGATCCTGTGCGGTGTAATAAAAGGTCTCCTCCACCGGTCCGTTATGATGCCGGAAATATCTGCGCCCATATTCGCCGATGATAAAGAGGCGTACCTTTTCCCGCTTGCGGATCTCCGCTTCCGCCCGCCGGATCACATTATAGTTATATGCGCCTGCCAGACCGCGGTCCGAAGTGATCACCAGAAACGCCACCGTCTCCGCCTTTGTAGGTCCGGTCGGTGGATAAAAGTATCGCGATCTCACTTCCGATGTGCTCTGAAAGATCCGCTTGATCTCATGCTCCGTTGCCACAAAAAACGGTCTCGTCTTTGCCAGCTCCTCTCTGGCCCTGCGCAGCTTCGACGACGAGATCAGATACATGGCATTCGTGATCTTTCTGGTATTGCGCACACTTCCGATGCGGTTTTTTATTTCCCTGCCGTTTGCCACAGCTCAAGATACTCCTTTGCCGTCTCTATGATCTCCGCCTTCTGTTCATCCGATAATGTTCCCTCTGCATCGATCTGCTGCATCAGGGATGCTTTTTTCTGTTCAAAATATGCCAGCAGGTCCTTACGGAAATCCAGGATCTTCTGCGGATCCACATCCTGCATCACATGCGCTGTCGCCGCCACCAGGATCACCACCTGCTCATGCAACGCGAACGGATGTCCCTGGGGCTGCTTAAGCAGCTGCATAAGTCCCTGTCCATACATCAACTGCCGTCGGGTGGTTTCATCCAGGTCACTGGAAAACTGTGTAAAGATCTCCATCTCACGGTACTGCGCCAGATCCAGACGAATCGAACCTGCCGCCTTTTTCATTGCCTTGGTCTGTGCCGCGCCACCCACACGGGATACGGAAAGACCGACATTTACAGCAGGTCTCTGTCCCGCAAAGAACAGATCGCTTTCCAAAAAGATCTGCCCGTCCGTGATGGATATGATATTGGTCGGAATATAGGCCGACACATTCCCACCCTGCGTCTCCACAATGGGAAGCGCCGTCATGCTGCCGCCCCCCAGTGCATCCGACAAATGCGCGGAACGCTCCAACAGTCGGGAGTGCAGATAAAATACATCACCGGGATAGGCCTCACGTCCCGGAGAACGATCCAGCAGCAGGGATAACGCACGATAGGCTATGGCGTGCTTTGACAGATCATCGTATACGATCAGCACATCTTTACCCTTATGCATAAAGTATTCACCCAGGGATGTTCCCGCATACGGTGCGATATACTGGATGGGTGCCGGTTCACTGGCCGTCGCACTGACCACCACCGTGTAATCCATCGCGCCCTTTTTCCTTAAGTTTCCGACCAGCTGCGCGATACTACCGGCCTTCTGTCCGATCGCCACATAGATGCAGATCACATCCTTGCCCTTTTGATTCAATATCGTATCCACCGCAATGGTGGTCTTGCCTGTCTGCCGGTCCCCGATGATGAGCTCTCTCTGTCCCCGTCCGATGGGAAACATAGAATCGATCGTAAGCAAGCCGGTATACATCGGCGTGTCCACAGACTGGCGTTCGATGATGCTGGCTGCCGGTACCTCCACGATACGGTAATCATCCGCTACAATGGGACCCATGCCGTCGATCGGCTCGCCCAGCGCATTGACCACACGACCGAGAAACGCATCTCCGCAAGGGATACCTGCCGTCTTTTTGGTCCGGCGCACACGGCTGCCCACACGCACTTCACTGTCGTCACCAAACAGGATCACGCCCATGGTATCCTGCCGGATGTCCTGAAACATTCCCTTTACGCCGGATTCAAATACCACGATCTCCCCGTATTCCGCACCGCCCAGACCATCAATAAATACGATACCGTCCCCTACGGAAAGTACCGTGCCTTCTTCTTCCGCAACCGTCTCGGCATTCCAGCTGTCAATGGAGGACTTAAACAGGGTGATCACATCCTCTTCCTCATCCGCCAGCAGCAGCTCACCCAGTCTCTCCTTTAACTGCAAAAAGCGGCCTTCCCTGGTGTGATCATACACTTCGTCTCCCACCACCAGCCGAAAGCCCTTGCCGGTACTCTCATCCTCGCACCAGTCCAGCTCATACGCCTTGCCGTATTTCTTTTCCAGAAATTGTAAAAGCCCCTCCTGCTGCTGCGCCGTGGGCTCGACTGCAGCATAAAGAACGGCTTTTGGTATCTTACTTGTGGCCATTTGCGTGGCTCCTTTCCGCATTCCGCAGGAAATCCTCGTAAGGATCGCCGGCTTCTTCTCCCGCCATTACCTTACGCGCTGCCTCCTCGATCATGTGCGCAATATCCTCACGGGCACCGCTGATGATCATCATCTTCTGCTTCTCACCGTTTTCTCTTGCGCTCTCCAGGATCTTTCTGGCTTCCTCTCTGGCAGCCTCGTTCTGTTCCCGCTTCATCGCCGCGATCTCACTGTTGGCAGCTTTGCGTTTCTCTTCGATCTCCTGATCAGCAGCTGCCAGCTTTTCCTCATATTCTGCTTTTTTTGCTTTCGCCTCTTCCAGCGCTGCTTTGGTATCCTTCTCCAGATCCGCGTAGTAGTCGCTGCGTTTCTGCATAAAAGCCTTCACCGGCGCGTATAACAGGATATACAAGCCGACAAACAGTATGATCACATTGAAAAAATGCAGCAATATCTGTGTAAAATCTATTCCCAACGGCATAACCCAATTCCTCCGAATAGTGATTCAACAACCGGTTTTATAATACAAAGACGATCAGGATGGCTACGATCAATGCGTAAATAACAACCGTCTCGATAAATACCAGACCGAGCATCAACTGCGTCTGGATCTTACCTGCCGCTTCCGGCTGGCGTGCCACACCTTCGTTGGATTTTGCGATCGCCATACCCATCGCGATGGTACCGCCGATACCTGCCAGACCAATGGCGATGGATGCCGCCAGCGCTTTCATTCCGGTGCTGTTATCTGCCGGCGCTTCTGCTTCCGCGCTTGCCGCCGTCTCCGCAGTATCCGCCGCTTTTGCCTGCAATGCGCTTACGGAAGCCACCGCACCGATGAGCAGGATCACTGCTGCCAACATAACTGCCATTTTCTTTAACTGTCTCATTTTTCTTACCCTCCGTTATCTATTCTTGCTCTATACTTAATCTTTTTTATACTGCGCTCTCTGTGACTTCAATGTCTTTTTTCTTCTTTTTCGGTTCCTTTTTCTTTTCACTGACCTCGGTCACTTCTCCGTAATATACGCTGGTCAGCATGGTCAGGACATAGGCCTGGATCAATGCGTGCAGCACCGTAAACAAAAGCCCCACGATCACCGGCAATACAAAACTTAAGTTGATGTAATAGTACACCAGCTCCGTGGTCAGCATACCGGAAAGCAGTGCGCCGAACAGTCGGAATGTCATAGAAACCGGCAGGGAAAACTCTTTTAAAGTTTTTCCCACGCCCTTGATCTTATTCACCAGAATACCGCCGGATAAAATAAACAGATAGGACAAAAAGCCCATGCAGATCGCACCGTTGATATTCGCCAGCGGTGCCGGCAAAGAAATACTGTGCCCTTCGGTGGTGATGGCCTGAATGCCGAAGAATTCAAACATGGTACCCGCAAAGATATAGGTACCCGCGCCGAAAATATACGCGCCCAACGCGCCGTTTTTATGGGGGGAGTTTGTCTTTGCCAGCCCGTCAAAGATGCCTACCCACTGCTCGATCAGAAACTGAAACTTCCCCGGTACCATCTTAAATTTCGGGATGGCAAAGATCCGGATCAGCAGCGCAAGGAATAGCAACACTCCCGTAACGATGTAGCCGGATACCAGGGACGGATCCACGGCAAAACCAAAGAAATCGATCTTGTTCTCGTCGTGCAAAACAGCGTCACGCATGGCAGCCTTGATCGTCTCGTGCTTTTCCGGTTGCGGCATCATAACAATTCCTGCAATGATCGCTGCCAGAAACAGAATCGACACAATGATGATGTTCCTTCTCTGCTGCTTGCTCAATCGATTCATCTCCCTTCTGGGTTATATTGACTGATACTCTTTTTTCTATTTTCCTTCCGATGCCCGCAGCTGTTCCTGGGCTACTTCCAGCATCAGACGCAGACGGTTCAGCTGATTCACCTTACTTGCGGAAGGGTCATAGTCGATCGCTACGATATTGGCTTCCGGATATTTCTCCTTAACCTTTTTGGTTACGCCCTTACCTACAATATGATTCGGCAGACATCCGAAAGGCTGCACACAGACGATATTATTTACACCCTGATGGATCAGCTCGATCATCTCGCCCGGCAGATACCATCCTTCACCTGTCTGGTTACCCTGCTGCAGGATCTCCATAGCAAAATTCTTGATCTGGCTTAAGCGCCCCGCCGGAGTAAAGTGTTTGCTGTCTTCCAGCATCTTATCGGTCTTCTTCTTGATGCTGTCCACCAGTCCCAGACCAAAGCGTGCGGCCATAGCCGCCTTCTTGCTCTTACCCAGCTTCTTTCCGCGATAGATCGCGCCGGAGAAACAATACTCCAGGAAGGTGATCATCTCGGTCATGACCACTTCCGCACCTTCCTTTTCCAGCTGATCTGCCAGATGCTCATTCGCAAGAGGCATATACTTCACAAGTACCTCACCGACAATACCGACCTTTGGCTTTACGATATCCGTACGCAGCTCGATGGTATCAAAATCATTGACCATCTGACGGCAGAGCTTATAGAAAGTATGCATACTGCTGTGCTTCTTGATCGACTCGATGCACTTCTGCTGCCACTTGTCATACATAGCTTCCGTTGCGCCTTCTTCCACCTCGTAAGCCTTGGCGTGATAGCGCATATTGGCCAGCAGATCACCGTACATCGCAGCCTGCATCACCTTATACAACAAAGTCACGGACGGAGTGAAACCGGAGTTGGTCTCCATACCGTTTACATTCAACGAAATGACCGGAATGTGTCCGTAGCCACCCTCTTTCAACGCCTTACGGATAAAGCCCACATAGTTGGACGCACGGCAGCCGCCGCCGGTCTGTACCATCATCACCGCCAGTCGCTTTGTATCGTAATCACCGGAAGACACTGCATCCATGATCTGACCGGTCACGATCATCGCCGGATAGCAAGCATCATGATTGACATAGCGCTGTCCCATATCGATGACATTGTGATTCTCATTCTTCATCAGTTCCAGACGATAACCGCATGTCTGGAATGCTGTCTTTGCCAGTTCGAAATGATGAGGAGACATCTCCGGACACAGGATCGTATATCCCGCGTCGTTCATTTCCTTGGTATATTCCACACGCGGATATTCCACGGGTTCGATCTTTTTCGGACGCTCCTGACAATCTCTGGAACGGATCGCCGCTGCCAGGGAACGCACACGGATACGCGCCGCACCCAGGTTGCTGATCTCATCGATCTTCAGCAATGCATACAAACGGTCACGTTTCTCCAGCAGTTCCCGCACCTGATCTGCCGTAACGGCATCCAGACCGCAGCCGAAGGAATTCAGCTGGATCAGATCCAGCACATCCTGCGTAGCCACATATTCCGCTGCCGCGTACAATCTCGCATGATAAGTCCACTGATTCGTTACACGCAGACCGCTTTCCACATCCGCAAGTCCTGCCACACTGTCTTCCGTCAGTACAGCAAAGCCCAGCCCCTGGATCATTTCCGGAATACCATGATTGATCTCCGGATCCAGATGATACGGACGGCCTGCCAGTACGATACCATGATTCTTTGTTTCTTTCAGCCAATTTACGGTCTTGCGGCCTTCCTCTTCTATGTCCTTCTTGCACTGCAAAAGCGCTTCCCAGCCGACATGTACCGCCTCTTTGACTTCTTTTTTTCCAATTGCAAAAATGTCTGCCATAACGCTTTCCAGACACTTTGTCAGCACCTGTTCATCCGTAAAGGCGATAAACGGAGAGATCAGGTTGATATTCTTCTCCGTGATGATCTGCATATTATTGCGGATATTCTCCGGATAGGAAATGACCATCGGGCAGTTGTAGTGATTCTGCGCGTTGGCATTTTCTTTACGCTCGTAGAACACACACGGATAGAAGATCTGATCGATCCCCTGCTCCACCAGCCACGCGATATGTCCGTGCACCATCTTGGCCGGATAGCATTCCGATTCGCTGGGGATGGAATCCATGCCCAAACGATATAGCTTCTGATCCGAGAAAGGCGACAATACCACACGGAATCCCAGATGTTTGAAGAAGGTCGCCCAAAACGGATAGTTTTCATACATATTCAATACACGCGGAATACCGATCACACCTCTGGGCGCCTCTACCGCATCCAAAGGTTCGTAATCAAACATACGCTTCCGCTTATATTCAAACAGATTCGGCGCGTCATTCTTCTTGCCGCCGCCCCCTACAACACGCTCGCAGCGGTTACCGGTGATATACCGGTGTCCGTTGGAAAACTGTCCGATGGTCAGACGGCAACGGTTCTGGCAGCCCTTGCAGCGGGACTGGGATGTGGTAAAGGTCAGATCCGCGATCTCTTCAAAGCTCAACATGGACGATACACCACCCGTCCAACGCTCCTTTGCGATCAGCGCCGCACCCATCGCGCCCATCAGTCCTGCTTCTGCCGGACGGATCACTTCCCGCCCCGATACCAGTTCAAAACAACGCAGGATCGCATCACTTAAGAATGTACCACCCTGTGCGATAATATGCTCGCCCAGCTGTTTCGGGTCTGTCATACGGATAACCTTGAACAGAGCGTTTTTTACAACCGAATAAGCAAGCCCGGCCGCAATATCCTCTACAGCAGCACCTTCCTTCTGCGCCTGCTTTACATTGGAATTCATAAAGATCGTACAACGGGTTCCGAGATCCAGCGGCATCTTTGACTTCAGTGCCAGCTCGGAAAACGCCTTCGCCGTATATCCCATGGAATCCGCGAAATTCTCAATAAACGATCCGCAGCCTGATGAGCACGCCTCATTCAGCAGAATGGAATCCACGCTGCCGTTTTTGATACGGATGCATTTCATATCCTGGCCGCCGATATCGATGATGCAGTCTGCTTCCGGATCTACAAATCGTGCCGCATAATAGTGCGCGATGGTTTCCACCTCGCCTTCATCCAGCCCGAATGCTTCTTTTAACAGTTTTTCACCGTACCCTGTAGAGCATGCGTGTGCGATCTTTGCATCCTTCGGCATCACTTCCGCCAGGCCGCGGATAGCCTCTTTTACGCACCCTACCGGGTCACCTTTGTTATTTCCGTAATAGGAATACAACAGCTTCCCGTCTTCCGACAGCAATGCCATTTTGGTCGTTGTGGAACCGCCGTCGATGCCCAGAAAACAGTTGCCATGATACTCTTTGATATCCCCCGCCGGCGCACGGTTGCTGCGCTGGCGTTCCCGGAATGCTTCCAGATCTGCTTCCGTCTCAAACAAACACTGCAGGTGCTCCAACTCCATACCGGTACCCACATGCTTTAAGTTTTCCCGGATCTCCTCCAGGGATACTGCGCCGCCACGCTGTCCGTGAATGGCCGCACCATGGGCCGCAAACAGATGCGCATTTTCCGGTACGATGGTCTCTTCCGGACTCAGGTGCAGAGTATCCGCAAAACGCTCCCGCAATCTTGGCAGGAAATGCAGCGGTCCGCCCAGAAATGCTACTTTACCTTTGATACGGCGTCCGCAAGCCAGACCCGAGATGGTCTGATCTACTACTGCCTGGAAAATGCTGATCGCCAGATCCTCTCTGGCCACACCATCATTGATCAGTGGCTGGATGTCCGTCTTGGCAAATACGCCACATCGTGCCGCGATGGGATATTTTGCATGCGCATCTTTTGCCAGCAGATCCAGTCCTGCCGCATCCGTCTGGATAAGCGATGCCATCTGGTCGATAAATGCACCGGTACCGCCTGCGCAGATACCATTCATACGCTGTTCCACACCACCGGTCAGATATACCAGCTTTGCATCCTCTCCACCCAGCTCGATGATCACATCCGTCTGCGGATACAGTTGCCGTACGGCACCGACCACAGCCACCACTTCCTGCACAAATGGAATGTGCAGGCGTTCTGCCAGCTGCAGACCGCCGCTGCCGGTGATCTCTATGGTACACTGCGGATTGCCGACGGTATCCGCCAGTTCTCCCAGCAATTGTTCCAATACCTGACGCACCTCCGCATGATGGCGGCGGTACTCCGAATATACCACCTTTCCTTCCGGACCGATGGCGACTACTTTTACTGTTGTCGAACCGATATCCAGGCCGACATGATAGATCTGATTCTTCTCTTCCACTTCAAAACTCTCTTATCTGTTGCAATTTCCAATAGTTCTGTATTCACCAAAAAACACAATATTTATACCATAAAATACGAAAAAATTCAAGTGCTTGTGCCGTTCCGCTCATACCCCTGCCAATTCCAGCAGAAAAACCACAGCGCAGGCACATACCGCTACCACCGGCAGGCTCTTTTTCCGATAGGCAAAGAACAATGCCGTTAAGAACCCCGCCGCGCCGGACCAGATGCTTCTGGTGGCATACAGGATAGCCGGAAATGTCATGACCGAAAGCGTCACATACGGCACATAATACAAGAAGGATTTCAGCGTCTTGTTTTTGATCTCCTTCCGCAGCAGCGTCAGCGGCAGCATACGGATCAGGTATGTGACCACCGCCATGACCGCAATATAGATCCACACATTATGACACAGGTCTGTCATGGTTATCTCCCTCCTCATTCACCGGAAATACGATCGCCGCAAGCAGTGCGATCACGACTGTCAGCAATATGATCCGCGTACCTGCGGAAATCTCCCGCACCACCGGGATCTTTGTACAGATCCAGCTGGCTGCCATTGCAACGATCACCGCTATCAGGACATGTCGGTCTTCTCTGGCTTTCGGAATGATGATCGCCAGAAACATGCCATACAGTGCCACACTGAGCGCGCTTACCACACTCTCCGGCAATACATTGCCCATCAATACGCCAAGTGCCGTTCCCAGTGTCCAGCCCGGTATGGCAATACTCATGGCACCATAATTATAAAACGGGCTCAAACGCCCCTCCCGGCCCGCAGAGATACCAAAGATCTCATCCGTCACGCCAAAAGCGATCCCCATACGATGCGGCACGGATAGTGTCGTTTCCACCTTTTGGGACAGTGCAAAACTCATCAGCATATAACGCAGATTGATGATCAGCTGCGAAAGCGCCATTTCCAGATAGGAGGATGCCGATCCGATGATCGCCAGCCCTGCAAACTCCCCTGCAGAAGTCACATTTACCAGTGACATTACGGTCGCCTCCAGGATCCCCATTCCTGCTTCTTTTGCCTGAATGCCCAGCGTAAAAGCCACCGCCAGGTACCCCAGCGCGATCGGCACGCCGTCCCGTAGCCCTTCTTTAAACTGCTGCGCACGATCCGTTGGGGCATGCGTGTTTTCTTCTGTTATTCTTTTTGTTGCCTTTTCTGTTGTTGTCATTGCCTGCTTTCTCATACTCCGAGCCGAAAAAAACACCCTTGCACGCCGCACTCAAGCACCTTGCAAGGGTATTTCGTGTTTTCTTTTTTCTTACCAACCGATCAGAACAGATTCTTGGTCAAACGTGTGGTATCCGTTGTGAAACGGTCATAGATATAGATGATATCCATCTCTACCTTGCACAACAATGTTACACGGATCGCATAGGTCTGCTGCTCGGATTTCCGGACACCGGAAGTAGTCACCACCAGCTCTGCCTGCGTTTTATCCTCATCCAATGTCGTGTACTTAACGCCGTTATGATCCACATAGAATCCGTCTTCCGTCTTTTTCAGAATACCTTCTTCAATATATTGCTGATGAAGATCCTGCGCAATGCGGATGTAATAGGTATAGGTCTTCTTATCTTCCTGGATCTTGTTTTCATTGTTCAGCACATAGCTCATTGCAGTTCCGTCAGAGTTAAATACCCAGTGGTCCGTCTTCTTTTCGTTCATTTCTGCCGTATGATGCCAGTCTCCGGCAATATTGTCGGAAGTGATCTTACGGGTACGGAACATATCAAACATATAATACCCTACCGCGATCAGGATTGCCAAAAAGATAATACCGACAATACGTCCGGCAATATCTTTCTTTTCCTCGTTCTTCTTCTGCTTCACCTTCACTGTCTTCATCTTTTTTTATTCCTCCTCATATGGATTATTAAAAGAAGTAGTATTCTAAAAATATAGTTCCTGTTAAAGCGTCTTATTCTCCGATCTCTTCCAGTCGCTGTCTGGCCTTTTCCGCCTGCGCGCTATCCGGGAAATGTGCCAGCAGATCATTAAATTTTTCTGCTGCAGTACTCACATTGCCGCTGTCATAATAGCATACGCCCAGATAATACAATGCATCATCATTATCCGGATCGTACATGTATGCCTTCTCCAGACTGTTGATCGCTACCGTATAATCCTGCTGACGGTATGCTTCCAAGCCGGCATCATAGTAACTGTCTGCCACAGAATCACCGATCTCCGCCTTTAACTGCGCATACAACTCGCAGAACTCAGGTGATGCCGTTTCCAGATAGGATTCCGGTATCATTCCCAGATACTGCTCTACTGCCATCTCCCCCTGGGATTCATCCAGATATGCACTGGCCGCCGCCTGCAGATGATCGTTATAGATCAGTACACCATTCGCTCCGGTGTATCCCTCCAACTCCGACCGCTGATCTGCAATGGTCTGTTCCAACTCCCGTATACGGGCATTCATATCTGTAATATCAGCATTTTTGGCATCCAGTTGCTCGCTCAGGAGCGCCTGCTGTTCATTCCCCTGGGCACGAACCGCTGCTTCCCTTCCCGGTACGATCAGGAAATATGTCACCAATGCACCCACGATGATGCCCATACCGATCTGAAGTAATGTCGTCAGGCCTGAAACTTCCTTATGCCCTACCGGTTGAATGATCGTCTCGTTCCCGTTGCTGAACGCTACCGCAGCCGGCTGCGGTTTCTTTTCCTTGCGTTTCTTCCCGCCCGCCGGGTCTCCGCCATACACGGCAAGTTCTGCTTCCTGCAGATATCTCAGGGTATCCACATCACCGCAATCTATGTCACGGCAGGCTTCCAACCCCTTCAGTGCCTTATCATAGTCCCCTTTGTGCAGATACAACAAAGCCAGCAGTTTCCGGGCTTTTACATATTTCGGATTCAGGCTCAGCACCTTTTTGAGCTGGATCACCGCCAGATCATAACTGCGCTCGCCCTGATTGCAAAGATCCAGTGCCACATTAAACTTCTTCAGTGTGGCCCCTATGGTATCCAGCCGTCCCTTGTCCGACTGTACCATATTGATATATTCATCTGCCAGGTTCTTTTCCGGCCGGATATTCTTGCTGATCACCCACTCCACAAACGCTGCAACTGCTTCGCCCATTTCATAATAGATCAGTCCCAGCAGATTTCTGGCATCCACATGGTTTTTGTTACAACGCAGCGCGCCCCGCAAGGACTTGATCGCTCCCGAAAGATCCCGCACGCTTGCTCGATCCAGACCATCATTATACAGCCGGTTTGCCGTATACATGATCTTTTTATATTTGCGCACATCCGCTCCGCAGCTGGTGCAATATCCCAACTCCGACAAGGGGAAACCACAATTGTAACACTCCATCCCCTTATCTCCTATTCGTCATCAGCGTCTACATTTACATCTACGGGCGTTTCATCATAATCATTGGCCAGATTGATAAAAATGCTCATCATATCCGTCAGGTCTTCACTATATACAGCATCTTCCGTGTCTGCGATCTCCAGACTCCTGCTGAATTTTTTCAATTCTTCTTCAAATATGATCAACTTCGACCACTCCGTTCATCAATCCACTTTCACACATACAAAAACACTATACAGAAATCAACGGGAAAAATCAATGCCCCCGCACTAATTTTTCCCGTTTTTTGTATTTTTTGTGAAATTTTACTTGTATAAATCTTTGTAAAATTATTTGGCCAGGTTTGCGATCTGTGCCTTCACCTGTTCCATCATCTTGGTGTACTTCTCCAGCTTCGCCTTTTCTTCCGCGATCTTGGCTTCCGGAGCCTTGGAAACGAACTTCTCATTAGAAAGCATACCGTTGACACGCTTCAGCTCGCCTTCCAGACGCTGCTCTTCCTTCTTCAGACGCTCCAGTTCCTTCTCCAGATCCACCAGGTCACCCAGCGGCATATAGATGTTGACATGCGCGATCACTACAGATACCGCATCGTCCGCAATACCGCTCTTATCCGCCTGCACGATCACCTCGGAAGCATAAGCCAGAGCCTTAAAGAAGTCGTTGTTGCCGGTAAATACCCCACGCTTCTCTTCGGAATCGGACACCACGAATACCTGCGCTTTCTTTGAAGGCGGCACATTCATCTCGGTACGCACATTACGGATACCGCGAATAGCTTCCTTGATGGTCTCGATCTCTGTTTCTTCCTTCGCAAAGTTTCTTGCCTCATCATATACCGGCCAGTCGGAAACCATGATGGATTCTTCCTCATCCTGCAGTGTACAGAAAATCTCCTCTGTTACAAACGGCATATACGGATGCAACAGCTTCAGCGCATCGATCAGCACGGTCTTCAAGGTATACAGAGCCGCATTGCGGGATTTTGCATCGTCCTTCGCATACAGACGCGGTTTCACCATCTCGATATACCAGTCGCAGAACTCATCCCAGATAAAGTCGTAGATCTTCTGTACTGCCACACCCAGCTCGTACTTTTCCATGTTCTCCGTCACATCTTTGATCAGGCGGTTCACACGGGAAGTGATCCAGTGGTCTGCCGGTTTCAGATCTGCTGCTTCCGGCTTGGTCGGCTGCGTTTCTTCCATATTCATCATAATGAACCGGGACGCATTCCAGATCTTATTCGCAAAGTTACGGTTTGCCTCTACCTTTTCATAGTAGAAACGCATATCGTTGCCCGGCGCATTGCCGGTCACCAGAGTCAGACGCAGCGCATCCGCGCCGTACTGCTTGATGATCTCCAGCGGATCGATGCCATTGCCCAGGGACTTACTCATCTTGCGGCCCTTGTCATCTCTTACCAGCCCGTGGAAGAGCACCGTCTTAAACGGCTTCTCGCCCATCTGCTCGTACCCCGAGAAGATCATACGGATAACCCAGAAGAAGATGATATCATACCCCGTTACCAGCACATCCGTCGGATAGAAGTATTTCAGTTCCTTTGTCTGCTCCGGCCAGCCCAGCGTCGAGAATGGCCACAAAGCAGAGCTGAACCAGGTATCCAGAGTGTCCGGATCCTGTGTGAAATGTGTCTCACCGCACTTCGGGCACTTCTCCGGCGCCGCCTTTGCCACAACGGTCTCGCCGCACTTATCGCAGTAATATGCCGGGATCCGGTGCCCCCACCACAGCTGGCGGGAAATACACCAGTCACGGATGTTGTCGGTCCAGTTGAAATAAGTCTTCTGCATGCTCTCCGGTACCAGACGGATCTCGCCCTCTCTTACCGCTTTCTGCGCCGGCTTGATCAGCTCGTCCATCTTTACGAACCACTGCGCTTTTACCAGCGGCTCTACCGTCGTCTTGCAGCGGTCATGGGTACCTACATTATGTACATGGTCCTCGATCTTTACCAGTAAGCCCATAGCATCCAGTTCTTTTACGATAGCCTCTCTGGCCTCATAACGATCCATGCCTTCATACTTGCCGCCGTTTGCATTGATCGTTGCATTATCATTCATGATGTTGATGATCGGCAGATCATGACGCTTGCCCACCTCAAAGTCGTTCGGGTCATGTCCCGGGGTGATCTTTACTACACCGGTACCGAATTCACGGTCTACATATTCGTCTGCCACTATCGGGATCTTGCGGTTCATCAACGGCAGCATCAGGTTCTTGCCGATCAGATGCTTGTAGCGCTCATCCTCCGGATGTACCGCCACTGCAGTATCACCCAGCATGGTCTCCGGACGGGTGGTGGCAAAGATCAGATATTCGCCGCTCTCGGTATCGTCATCGTTTAAGATCGGATACTTGATATGCCAGAAATGTCCGGCCTGCTCCTGGTATTCTACTTCCGCATCGGAAATGGAAGTGTTACATACCGGGCACCAGTTGATGATACGGGAGCCCTTGTAGATGTAGCCTTTTTTGTACATCTTTACAAACACTTCGTTTACGGCCTTGTTGCAGCCTTCGTCCATGGTGAAACGCTCACGGTCCCAGTCGCAGGACGATCCCATCTTCTTTAACTGGGATACGATGCGTCCGCCATACTCTTTTCTCCATGCCCATGCACGCTCCAGGAAGCCTTCGCGTCCCAGATCTTCCTTGCGGATGCCTTCTTCTTTCAGTTTTTCGATGATCTTGACTTCCGTTGCAATGGAAGCGTGGTCCGTACCCGGCTGCCACAGCGCATTGTAGCCCTGCATGCGCTTGAAACGGATCAGAATATCCTGCAGGGTATTGTCCAGCGCATGTCCCATGTGCAGCTGCCCCGTGATATTTGGGGGCGGGATCACGATCGTAAACGGTTTTTTGCTCTCATCTACTTCCGCATGGAAGTACTTCTTATCCAGCCATTTCTGATACAGCCGGTCTTCGATCCCGCTGGGGTCATAAGTTTTTGCCAGTTCTTTTGCCATTGTATGATTCCTCTTTCTTCTATATAAATTGCTACCTATAAATAATTACATTAGATATTTATCTTTCCATCAGCCAGAACGCCGCACTGTAGGGAGGCAGTTCGCTGCCGCCGCCAAAATCATGCAACTGCCCGGTGATCAGGTCCGTTGCCTGTCCGCATCCCGCATCAAAGTGCGCCCAGTACGGATTGCTGTCCATATTGATCGCCACCATGACTCGCTCGCCGTCGACCTTTCGTTCAAAGATGCACTGCTTGTTCTGCAGCAGCACATTGCGCATGCCACCGTAATTGAGCGCCTTGCTGTTTTTCTTTGCCGCAGCCAGCTTTGCGATATAGTCCGTAAGCGCATTCCACTCCGGCGCATCAAAGGAAGGCCGCAGTGCCGGATCCCCCTGGGATTTGTCCGCCTTCGTGCCCCACTCACTGCCATAGTAAACGCAGGGGATGCCCGGCATACCAAATACCATTGCATAGACTAACGGCAGGCAGTTCGGATCCTGGATCAGGGATGCGATACGGGACACATCATGATTATCCGCAAAGGACAAAAGGTGTGCACCGCGGCAGACCGTCCAGTCTTCCGGCCCGAACAGACGCATCAGCGAATGCACGATCTCGAACATATTGCATGAATTGAAACCGGAATGGATGCCCTTATAGCACTGGTAGTTAGTCAGCGAATGCAGATGCATCTCATTCAGCATACGCCCGTACTCCCCATGCAGCACCTCTCCTAATAGGAAGAAATCCTCTTTTTTGCTATCCGTAAACTCCCGCAGTCTGCGCAGAAATTCGTGATCCAGACAGTAAGCCACATCCAGCCGGATGCCGTCGATCTCAAACTCGTTGATCCATCCCTCAACTGCATGGAAGATATGCTGTATCACATCTTCATTACGCAGATTCAGCTTGACCAGATCGTAGTTGCCTTCCCAGCCTTCATACCAAAGGCCGTCATTATAGTTGGAATTGCCGCCGAAATCGATGCGGTTAAACCAGCTCACATACGGAGAAGACTCTCTGTTTTTCAACACATCCTGAAATGCCCAGAAACCGCGTCCAACATGATTGAACACACCATCCAGGACGACCTTGATACCCTCTTTATGCAGTTCCTTGCAGACTCGTGCAAAGTCCTCGTTGGATCCAAGCCTGGTATCCAGCTTTGTGTAATCCCGGGTATTGTATCCGTGTGTGTCGGATTCAAAGACCGGCGAAAAATAGATCGCGTTGCATCCCAGCTTTTTGATGTGCGGGATCCAATCCAGCACTTTCAGGATCCTGGACTGTGCCACACCGTCGTTCTCAAACGGTGCTCCGCAGAATCCCAGCGGGTAAATCTGATAGAATACGCTCTCATACGCCCACATAGCAGTTCTCCTCCTATCAATTATTCATAATCCATTATCATACCACAGTTTGCCCGAGACTGCACGCTTTTTCTTTTATCACTTCGCCGAAATCTATACCGTCTCCCAAAAAGCGCTCACCGCATTGCCGATGCCGCCTACATTGGTCACAGAGTACCCCAGCCACTCTCTTGGGAACAGCCGCTGATAGGAATAGTCCAGGAAACGCTCGTCCAAAAGTGCCACGATCCCCTGATCCTTCTCCGTACGGATCACCCGGCCGGCCGCTTGTAGCACCTTGTTCATCCCCGGGTAGCGGTAAGCATAATCAAAGCCCTTTTCATTAAAGAACTCTTTGATGATTTCCCGCTCGCTGCAGATTTGCGGAAATCCGACTCCCACAATGATACTGCCGATCAGGGCATCCTCCTTCAGATCGATCCCTTCCGAAAAGATCCCGCCCAGAACGCAGAATCCCAAAAGCGTGTTCGGCGCCATCGTTTTACCGGTTTCGTCCAGCGCTACCAATCCGGTTCTCGTAAATCTCGCCAGAAATTCTTCCCGCTCGCTTTCATTCATCCGTTCCTTCTGTACCAGACATTCAACGGCCCTCTCTTCCAGAAAATACTGGTCGAAGCTCTGCTGCACCTCCTTCATAAAGGCAAAGGAAGGGAAGAAGATCATATAATTCCCTTCTTTGGCAGATACGATCTCGGAAATATGGCGTGCGATATTAAAATAGGTATTGGCATTTCTTCTGGTGTATTTGCTTGTCACATCCCTTCCGACAAATACACCCAGCTTGTCTTTATCAAAAGAAGACTTTGCATACACTTCATAATCTGTTGCTTCGCCGCCCAGTAGTTTCTTGTAGTACTGGATCGGAAGCAGCGTTGCCGAAAACAGGATACTGCTGCGCCCCTTTCCCATGCACTCTGCCAGATTCTTTCCCGGATCCACGCACAGAAGCTTTACCATAAACTTTCCGTCTTCCATCAGTTCCGTATAGATGCGGTAGTTTTCGTCCAGTTTCTCATAGATGGTCAGAAAGTGCCCGATCAGAAAATAAAATTCCAGCACCTCATCCTTCACGCCGGTGTTTTCCTCTTCCTCCAGAAACTCCGTCAATGAAGTATTCAGCCCCTGCACCAGGCCGGCAAAGGCATCGATCTCCTTCAGGACATTTACCTTTTCGCAGTCCCGTTTCAGGCGCAATAATTCCCGGTTACATTTATCCAGCCCGCGGATCACTTTGAACAGCAACGGGATCCCTTTGGTCTTCTTTTTACTTTTCAGTTCGCCACTCGCCGCTTTTTCCGTCACTTCATTCAGTGTCCGTTTCAGAGAAAGAAAATCCTCTTTAAACAATGCCGCACTATACATATCCCTGCCGCGATCCACCAGGTTGTGTGCCTCATCTACCAGAAATGTGTACTCGCCGCTGTTGCCATCTGCAAAGTATCGTTTTAGTGCCACATGCGGATCAAATGCATAATTATAATCACAGATAATAGTGTCGCAGAACAGACTCAGATCCAGACTCAGCTCAAAGGGACAGACCTGATGCTTTTCAGAGATCGCGCTGACCGTATCCCGATCCATCCCGTCATAACCCGTGATAGCATCATAGATCGCGTCATTGATACGGTCAAAGTGCCCCTTCGCATATGGGCATGCTTCCGGATTGCATTCTGCCTTTTCCAACGGACAGATCTTTTCTTTGGCTGTGATCTCAATACTCTTCAGCCGCAGCCCCTGCTTCCGCATGATCTGCAGCGTATCACAAGCTACCGTCCGGGTAATGGTCTTTGCTGTCAGATAAAAGATCCGGTCCGTCAGATTCTCTCCCATTGCCTTGATGGCAGGAAACATGGTTGTCACCGTCTTTCCGACCCCCGTCGGCGCTTCCAAAAACAGTTTTTTCCGTTCCCGGATCGTTTGATACACATACACCGCCAGCTGCCGCTGCCCCTCCCGGTAGGTAAACGGAAATTCCAGACCTCCGATCGATATCTGTCTGGTCTCCCGCCAGTCAAAGGTAAAATCCGCCCACTTCCGGTACCCCTGCATCAGCTCTTCAAACCAGTCCCGGATCTCGTTCCAGGCATATTCTTCAAAGAAGTATTTCAATTCCTCCGTCTCGGCATTGCAATAGGTCATACGCACACGGATCAAAGGCAGTTTGTGCTGTAGGGCATAAATGTACGCATACACTTTTGCCTGAGCCAGATGAACCGGCTCCGGTGCTGTCATCCGCTCCAGCTTCTTATGGACGCATTTGATCTCATCGATCGTGATCTGATCAAACTCCTCATTTATTAAATATTGATTTAATGTTATCTGATTCGCCTGAATATCAGGTCCCTGAGGCTTTGCCAGGCTCTCGTTGATAATACCGTCTGCCCTTCCCTCGATCCGTACCACATACCGTTCCGTTACATACTCATACTTCAGCGCCACCTCAGCGCTGTACTCCGGCCCCTGGCTGCGCTGCAGTTTCCGGTGCAGCCGGCTCCCCTCCTGCATTGCCTTTTCCGGCGACACGGTATGCCGGTTGTCAATATCTCCTGACCGCAGCATAAACTCCACCAATTGCCGCACGGAAATCGGGATCACAAAACCCGGTTTCACCGGTTGCTGCTCCGCCTCCACTGCATCCATCAACGCAGTGGTCTCACTATCTTCAGCCACATCGCTTGCGCCAAACGAAACATCAGCAGCATCCGGCTCGGTTGTCTTTTTTTCTTGGGCACTCATGCGTTTAATATTAACACATGGGAACATACGTTTCAAGCTATAATCCGCTTCTGTCAACTATTTATGTTTGCAGATTATGTCACTCTAACCCTCTGATCCAAAGATAATTTTATGTAAGCTTCTATAATTTATGTATACCTCTGTTTCTCTTTTCTGATCTCGTCGAATCTCTAATTATGGCAAACCGAATTTTATATTATTTTTATCTTTTCTCGTCAAGACTCTTTCAGTCAAAAATGGCTTTTTTGACTCTCGGTCAACATGTATTGTATTTTTATTTATTCAGGAATTTATTTTCATTCTGTAAATTATTATGTTATCTGTCCTTTCTGCTTCTCCACTCCCCGGTTCTCCTATATTATGTTTATCTGTATACTAATATTCCTGTCGCTCCCCTCTGTTTACGTAATTGTATTATGTATTCCTACTTTTCCTACACAAAAAACAAGCGCTGATGATGGCGCTTGTTTTTATTTTCCAAATTCAATTTTCTATCTGCTTTATGCTTCTTCTTCTGCAGAGGGAGCCACCGGCGTTCTCTTTCTGATCGCATTTCTGGCGATCACATCCTTCAGACGCGCCGCTTCAAACAGCAGTTTTCGTCCGGCCCATGCGAAATAGATCAGGAACGGCAATTGGGTTGCCAGCATGATCACATACTGTATGGTATGGTCTGTGATTCCCTGCATCCGCTCTGCCCGGAGGAAATAAACGATCGCTACCGCAAGCGCCAGACACACCAGAGCCATTGCAGACATCACCAGCCCCTGATGCAGACAATGTTTCTGCACGCCGGTCTGATCCGCAAAATTCTCCGGGCGATTTTTATCATCATAGCGCTGCCGCCAGATATAACAGTTAAAGCTCTTTCCCATGAACTCCCAGCCCTTATCAATAGCCATCTGCATATATAATGCCTTAGGCATCGTGCTGTGATCTACAACATACTTGGCTTTCTGCGCTTTTTCCTCGGTGAATTCATAATAAAACAGGCCACCCTCACCTACCGGTCTAAGAATTTTTCCGTCAGCACTCATCTCTTCCAGAAAGTATTCCATATCGGAAGGAACAATATACTTCAGCGCAGCAAACATCTTTTTCTGTAGTGCCATGTCTCTTCCCCCTTCATAAGGTACTGCCCTTTAGGATCCCCCTTTCGCAGGGTATATCCTGATTCAAATCCATATAGAGTGTATTATATCCGATTTTGACGACCGGTTCAATACCTGCCGGAAAATGTGGACACAAAAAACTCACAAAAATCCCACCTGGTTTTTACTGACAAAAACGTATTCCTATTTTATAATAGTTTTATTCAATTTCATCGTTCATTTTCAGCATTCAAGGCATATCGAAAGGGATCTGTATATGGAAAATACATCTATTCAGGACCAAATTTTGATTCAGGCAGAACATCTCAGTATGATCTACGGCAGCGATGCCAAAGCAGTTGATGATATGAGTTTTTCGATCAAAGCCGGCGAGATCGTCGGATTTGCCGGACCGAATGGTGCCGGAAAGACCACGGTGATCAAAATGCTGACTGGGATCCTGCGCCCCGTCACCGGCCGCGCATTGATCGCAGGGCACGATATTGTCAAAGAGCCGCTTGCCGCCAAACAATCTTTTGCCTATGTCGCGGACAATCCGGATGTACTCCTGCAGCTGACCGGTCTGGAGTATATCAACTTTGTTGCGGATATTTATAAGATTCCGGAAGAAGAACGGGCGCCGCGGGTCAAGGATCTGGCAGCCCGCTTCGGAATGTCCGACGCCCTGGAAACACTCATGCGGGAATACTCTCATGGTATGCGTCAGAAGCTGATGGTCATCGCCGCCCTGACGCACAATCCTCCGGCCTGGATCCTGGATGAGCCTATGACCGGTCTGGACCCATCAGCTGCCTACGAACTGAAGCAGATGATGCGGGAGCATGCCGCCAGAGGAAATTGTGTGTTATTTTCCACGCATGTGTTAGAGGTGGCAGAAAAACTCTGTGATCATATCATCATTATGAACTATGGCCATTCATTATACCAAGGAACCGTAGAGAACCTGTCCGCAGAACATCCGGGCCAGGATCTGGAAGAGATCTTCCTGGAAATGATCCGTTATAAAAAAGGCGAGTAGACCTCACTTGTATGTTTATAAAGGAGTCCCCTATGAGCAATGTCCGTACTCTTTTCAATGTATACCGTGCCAACTTTGAGATGCCCACTCCCAAAAAAGGGATCAAAGGCAGCTTGTATGCTGCTTTCGGACTGATCGCGTTTACCTGTATCATGCTGCCCTGCTGCCTGATCGTCGGATATATCACCTATATCATGTCCCTGGCCCTGATGGTGGAGCAGCATACGATCAATGCCCTGCTTTCCGAGGTGCACATCATATCAGCCTTTTCCATGATCTTCAGTATGCTGGTGGTCTTTAATGTGCTGTTTTTCTCTTCCGACCGCGAACATATGGTGACACTGCCGCTTTCCCACTGGCAGCTGCTCTCCGCAAAATTCTGGCATACCTATATGGCCGAAAGCATCATGGAGTTTATGGTGCTCTTTGCAATGTTCATCGGACACTTTGTGGCTGCTGCACAAAGCTACGGGATCGGTACTGCTTTGGGTCCGGTACAGATCCTTTCCGCTCTGATCGGAACATTGGTCACTCCATTACTGCCGCTCGCATATTGTACGATATTAAGTTTACTTTTAATAACCATTCTAAAGAAGGTCAGAAACATAAAAGTCTTTTATCATATGTCTACGGTATTATTGCTGGTTTTTGTTGCAATTTTCCTGCTTTCCTTCCGAGGGATGGGTGGTGTTAATGTCAATAATTACATGGATTCCCTTGCCGGCGGCGAAAATCTGTTTCTGAAACTCTGCAACATTTTATTCTTCACGGTACCTTTACTCGGAAAAGCCATCGGCTCCGGCGATCTGCTGTCCCTGTTACTCTATCTTCTGGGCAACGCTGTGGTCGTAGGGATCATGCTCTTCCTCGGCTACCTGCTCTACCAGGAAGGATTGTATACGGCCGGAGCACTGGGCACCCGCAAGAGCAAAGTCGATACGGATAAATTAAAACTAAATTCAACTTCTGTCTTTTCCTCGTATATTCGCAAAGAGATAAAAGTTTTGTTACGCACCCGTGCCTACGCATCCAACTGTTTTTACATCAATCTGCTCTGGCCGGTTGGTGTCATCATCCTGTTTTCACTTTCGAAAAACAACGAGAACATTCAGCGTTTTCTGCAGCTATACCACGAGGGCTATGCCAGAGCCGCTCTGATCCTGCTGCTGGTGATCATCTTCACGGCGTTTGTTGCTTCGGCGCTCAACAGCCTGTCCTCTACCGCCTTCACCAGAGAAGGCGCCCATGTAGACCTCATCAAGTACATCCCCGTTCCTTATGAAACGCAGTTGTATGCCAAAGCAGCTGTCGCGCTCATCGTTACCTATCCCGCCCTGGTCCTGACCGTGATCATCGCTTCTTTCTATGTCGGCTGGTCCGTCCCCTGGACATTGTACTATTGCGCCCTGGCTCTTTGCGCACTGATCCTCTCCATTGTGATCGGAATGTCCATGGACTCCGCGGCTCCCTTTACATTGTGGGATGACGAATACAGCGCCCTACGTGGCAATTTAAACAGTTTCTTTAATATGGCCGTGATCATGGTGCTCGCTATCTTTGTCTGCGGTATTACCTTCCTGCTTTTTGAACTGACACCCCTCAGGATCCTGCCGCTGCACTTACTGATCCTTATCTTCTTATTCGTTCTGGATATCCTTGCTGTTATCTTCGGCAAAAAGATCATTCTGAAAAATATGGAAGAATTATATTAAAACATGCAAAAGGGACGGTTCTTGTGGCTCAAAAAGAGCCAGAGAACCGTCCCTTTGGTCTATAATGAATTATCTTAATGATGGAACAGACGGATGCCCGTGAATGCCATTACGATGCCAAGCTTGTTGCAAGCCTCGATCACGAGATCATCACGCTTGGAACCACCCGGCTGCGCGATGTACTTCACGCCGGAACGGCTTGCACGCTCTACATTATCAGAGAACGGGAAGAATGCGTCGGAACCCAGCGCCACATCGGTAGCCTGTGCCAGCCATGCCTGCTTCTCTTCCTTTGTGAACACTTCCGGTTTCACCTTGAAGATCTTCTGCCAAGCGCCTTCTGCCAACACATCCATATAATCCTCACCGATATAGAGATCGATGGAGTTGTCACGGTCTGCACGGCTGATACCATCTACAAACTGCAGATCCAGCACCTTCGGGCACTGACGCAGCAGCCAGTTGTCTGCCTTGCTGCCTGCCAGGCGTGTGCAGTGGATACGGGACTGCTGTCCTGCACCGATACCGATAGCCTGTCCGCCCTTTGCATAGCATACAGAGTTGGACTGGGTATATTTCAGAGTGATCAGGGCGATCACCATATCGATCTTGGCCTGCTCAGACAGATCCTTCTTCTCGGTCACGATATCCTTCAGCATATCCTTGTCGATCTTCAGCTCGTTTCTGCCCTGCTCAAAAGTGATGCCGAATACATCCTTGTGCTCTACCGGCTGCGGAGTGTAGGACGGATCGATCCGGATCACATTGTAGGTACCGCGCTTCTTGCCTTTCAGGATCTCCAGCGCTTCCGGCTCATATCCCGGTGCAATGATACCGTCGGATACTTCCGGCTTGATCAGTTTTGCGGTAACCACATCACAGACATCCGACAGTGCGATGAAATCACCAAAGGAAGACATACGGTCTGCGCCACGTGCTCTTGCATATGCACAAGCCAGCGGAGACAGCTCAATGGTCTCATCTACAAAGTAGATCTTCTTCAGCACATCGTCCAGAGGGATGCCTACGGCAGCGCCTGCCGGAGATACATGCTTAAAGGAAGTTGCTGCCGGCAGATTGGTTGCTGCCTTCAGCTCCTTCACCAGCTGCCAGCCGTTGAATGCGTCCATAAAGTTGATGTAGCCCGGCTTGCCGTTCAGCACTTCGATCGGCAGCTCGCGTCCGTCATTCACAAAGATCTTGGACGGTTTCTGGTTCGGGTTACAGCCATATTTCAATTCTAATTCTTTCATGATACTACTCCTTTTCTGTTTTACTTATTCTTGTTCACGATACGGGTCTCGTACTTGCCGCTGGCGATATCAATGTAGCGAACGAACAGAGACACCTTGTTCTCTTCGTTCAGCGCATCCCACAGGGTGCTGGTCAGCTCATCGATATCCTCGGTCGGGATGCCGATCCATTCCGGTTCCCCTTCGAAGGAAGGCAGCGGATTGCCGTCGTTCATATAAGTGTGGATAAATCTGCCCTCACCCTTGATCGGATTCTCATAAGCAAAAGTGAAGCGGTTGCATGCAGATGCATCGCCCTGGTTGCTCTTTAAGATGGACATTGCATAGCTGTACTTGCCGGCTTCGATGTGCATCACACCGGAGATACGCGGTGTGTAGTTCGGGCCGTCCGGCTCAAACTCACGGCTGCGCAGGGACTGTTCAAAGGTCAGCTGTTTGTCCATTCCGTCATAGATCGTATCGGTCTGGTCGCCGTTTGTCACGATAGTCTTGTTGCCCAGTACACGTACCGGTGCATAGATGATCAGGCTGGGATCGGACAGTTTTGCCGGATCAAAAGCCTGGGTACGAATGCCTTCGCCGTCCTCAACAAACACACGGTTACGGCTGTTCTCGCTGCGTCCCATAATAAAATATGCCGTTACTGCATACTTTCCGCTGGGTGACTCGCCCAGGATGATCCCGCGTCCGGGATACGCATTGTTCTTCAACAGTTCCACAATGTCATTTTTCTTCATGCTCTTTCTCCTTTTCTTAAAAAGCATTGGCGGCATCACACCGCGGTTAAAGGTTACATTGTTGGTTCCCCATAAAAATATTATGTCTCTGTAAATACAAAAACCGTCCGGGAACCACATGGTACCCAGACGGTCGGTTTCTTTCTTCCAAAGATATGCTCCATGTGGTGAACTCCACTTTCCCGTATTCCGGGCTTTCCGTCAGTCACATATCCGTATTTTATTTTTCATTCATTCCGTGCTAAACATCGGAACGAAACAATGTCATTGTACTGTATGCTTCCCAAAAATGCAAGGGGGAGATTTATCTCTATGCTCCGCGCTTACTGTCATCCATTTTCTCCTCTCCCAGTTCGATCCGGATGGAAAGACATCCTTCTTCATAGGTTGCATTGACACTGCCATGCATCCGCTCCATTAATGTTCGCACGATGGAAAGTCCCAGCCCTGTAGAATGATGCGCCGCCTCAACCGTATAGAAACGATCGAAGAGTTGCTCCACCTCTACGGCAGACAACCCTTTTGCATGATTCGTAAATGTGATTTCTCCGCTGTCGTTTAAGATCACGGTAAGGTCTCCGTCACTGTATTTTGCAGCATTATTTAAAAGATTGGTAAACACTCTCGTCAGCGCCGCTTTATTAACGCTGCGCTCGACCCTTCGCTCCGTCAGACGGATCTCCGGTGTGATCCCTTTCTCACTCAGCACCGGATAAAATCCACCGATGCATTCCGCAAGCAACTGGTTGATATACACCGTCTCCGTGGGAAGTTCTTCTTCCTCCGACATGATCACGGAATACTTAAACAACTCCTCCGTCAGCTGTTTCATCATTCCGGCCCGTTCTTTCATGATCGCGATGTAACGATCCTGTTTTTCTTTTTCCTCCGTCTTCTCCAGCATATCCAGATATCCGCAGATTGCTGTCAGCGGGGTGCGCAGATCGTGGGATATATTCGTGATGGCCGTCTTTAATTCCG
>JAFXQR010000220.1 GCA_017526985.1 Lachnospiraceae bacterium | reverse complement strand
GCAGATCCGTCAGGCAGTCGCCAGAGGCACCCGCCTGATCGTGGTGGATCCGCGTGATATCGGGCTGTCCAAACAGGCAGACATCCATCTGAAGCTAAAACCCGGTACCAATGTAGCGTTTGCCAACGGGATGATGAATGTCTTTATTAACGAAGGCCTGATCGATGAGGAATTTATCAAAAACCGTACGGAAGGTTTTGAAGAGTTAAAGAAGATCGTGATGGAATATACACCGGAGAGGGTGGGAGAGATCTGCCATATTGATCCGGATCATTTGCGAGAAGCAGCGCTGATGTATGCCAAGGCGAAGAAGGCTCCCATCATCTACTGTCTGGGTGTGACGGAGCATTCTACCGGTACCGAAGGTGTTATGTCCATGTCCAATATGGCCATGATGGTCGGAAAACTGGGCCGAAGCGGCTGCGGCGTGAACCCGCTGCGCGGACAGAATAATGTGCAGGGGGCATGCGATATGGGAGCTATGCCGGGACATTTCCCGGGATATCAGAAGATCACGGATGCACCGGTGATGGAGAAATTCGAAAAGGCCTGGGGCGTGGAACTCAACAAAAAGCCCGGCGTATTTGCGACCGATGTCTTCGGCGCAGCCATCAAAAAAGAGATCCGAGGATTGTTCATCTTCGGTGAGGATCCCATCGTGACGGATGCGGATCAGCATCATGTACGCAAAGCACTGGAGAGTCTGGACTTCCTGGTAGTAGACGATCTGTTTATGACGGAGACGGCACAACTGGCGGATGTAGTGCTGCCGGGTACCAGTTATGCGGAAAAGGAAGGCACCTTCTCCAATACGGAGCGGCGTGTGCAGAGAGTGCGCAAGGCGGTGACCCTGGAAGGCGAGATGCGTCTGGATACCGATATCTTTATCGACCTGATGAACCGTATGGGCTATGAACAACCGCGACTGACTTCGGAAGAAATCATGGACGAGATCGCATCGCTGACCCCTAGCTTCGGCGGCATCAGCCATCACAGACTGGATCGTGAGGGCGGATTGCAGTGGCCGTGTCTGGATAAGAAACATCCGGGAACCCCGATCATGCATGTGGGCAAATTTACCAGAGGTCTGGGCTGGTTCTATCCGGCGGAATATATCCCGAGTGCCGAACTGCCGGATGAGGAATATCCGTTCATTATGATGACCGGTCGTATCCTATACCATTACAATACCAGAGCGATGACCGGAAAAACGCCGGGACTGATGGAGCGTGAAGGACACAGCTATATCGAGATCAATACCGAGGATGCGGCGAGACTGGGCATCGAAAACGGCGAGCTGATCCGGGCAACCTCCAGGCGCGGTACTATTAAGACAACGGCGAGGGTGGGCGATAAGGTATCTCCGAGAGAGACATGGATGCCGTTCCACTTCCCGGACGGCAACGCTAATGTGTTGACCAATGCGGCACTGGATAAATACGCAAGAATACCGGAATACAAGGTATGCGCGATCCGCATCGAAAAACTAACGGATGAGGAAAAAGCAAATATATAAGTAAAAAGTATCAGCCTTCCCCCTTCCCGGGGGGAGGTTTTTTAAATTTGGGGTGTTTGCATTCGGGGGAGTAAGTATGATATAATAAAACGGATTATGAACAGTATAGGTACATCGGAAAGAGGATGTACGCAGAAGGTATAGGGGAAGTTACATTATGAGCGATAAAAAACGATATACGATTGGTGTGTTTGTCAGCGGGATCACGGATAATTTCACGGTAAATCTGTGCCGTGGTATCAACAGGGAAGCACAGGAACTGGATATGAATGTGGTGGTGCTGCCCGGCAAATATCTGTTCCGTGATTTTTCCAAATGTCCGGAGTATCGTTATGAATACCAGTACGGTACGGTCTTTTCTCATATCCATAAAGACAATATTGACGGACTGATCATCGCCGCGGGATGTATCGGCTGTATGACAACAGAAGAAAAATTAATGCATTTTCTGGAACAGTATAGGGAAATTCCGAATGTATTTGTGGCTTCTACCTTTGATGGCTATACATGTATCAGTTATGATAATAAAAATGCAGTAACCGAAGGTATGGAGTATATGATCACCAAAGCAGGGTGCAAACATATCTGTATTCTCGACGGGCCGGAAGGGAATACAGATGAGCAGGAGCGGAAAGCGGCTTATCTGGCAGCACTTCGGAAACACAATTTGCCGTTTAAATCCACGATGCGTGCGACAGGGGATCTGGGAGATTCTGTGGCGTCCAGACAGGCGGCCAAGGCGCTGATCCTGGACAATCCGAGAATGGACGGTTTATTCTGTGTCAATGATGCCATGGCATATGCGGCTTATGAAGTAATGCAGGAAATGGGCATCCGTCCCGGCACCGATGTCAAGATCATGGGCTATGATAATGAGCAGCGCAGTCTGACTATGAATCCGCCGCTGGCTACCGTGGCAGCGGATCCGGTAATGCTGGGACGGCAGGCAACGGAAGCTATTTATAAAAAACTGAATGGCGAAGTGATCGAGAATTTTACACTGCCGTCGCGTTTTGTGCTTCGGGAGTCTCTGGGAGAGAAGGAACAGGAACCGGTGCATTTTACGGTTGGCGAAAAAGAGACGCTGTGGGAAGACTTTGAACATATCTTTTACCGTTATGTCAATATCCACGGCAAAGAGAAATCCACAGAACTATATCAGCTCTTTTCCGAAGCTATGGAAGAGGTGATGAATTCCATCGAGGGACATCTGCTTCTGTCGCTATCGAAGCAGACCATTCTGAAGCGCATCGATGCTTTGTTTAAAGCAGATGCCATGAGTTATATGGATCTGGATGAAATGATGTACTACATCGAACTGCAGAGCAAGCGTGCTTTGGAAAAGCGGAAAGCAGATCCGGAAGATGAAGCGCAGTTACGGGAACTGCTTACGGAGATCTACCGGCGGCTGGTGATCGCGGTGGATAAGCGGTATAATGTCGTGGAACACGAGCAGGATATCCGCAAGATGGAGATGCGGGATTTTGTGCGTTCGACCATGAACTTCAATTGCAGTTCGGAAAGCAGTTATCTGTCGATGCTCAACTGTCTCGATTGGCTGGATGTAAAGAATGCCTGTCTGTATCTGTATCATGAAACGATTATACACAAAGACGGGGATGTATTTCCGGTGCAGAAGGAATATCTTTGCAGGGCTTATTGCGAGAATGGTGTGGCCGGTCTGGTGCCGGAAGAGTATCAGAAGATTCCGTATACAAAGATTTTTTCCAGTGAAGCTCTTGGAGATAAACGCTGGAGCGCGGTTCTGCTACCGCTTTATTTCGGAGAGGAAAATTACGGCGTTATCTTTTGTGATCTGTCGGAGCGGATGTATGAGGATGGAGAGTTTGCGGCCGGGCAGCTGGGAGCAGCGGCACATATGCTGCATATTCTGAATATCAATGCAACAATACAGAAACAGCTGGAGTCTCATCTGGAAGTGACACAAAAAGAAAATACGCAGCTGGATCAGCTTTCCAAATCGGACGAGCTGACCGGGCTGTTGAACCGCAGAGGCTTTACGGATCAGGCGGAGGAGCTGCTGAAAAAATGTAAATCCGAGCGCAGCAGTTGTATGATCGTATTTATTGATATGAACAATCTGAAGATCGTCAATGACCGTTTCGGGCATGATGACGGGGATTACGCGCTGCAGGCGGTGGCAAGACTGCTGCTGGATGTGATGCCGGGCGGAGCCGTGATCAGCCGTATCGGCGGAGATGAATTTGCCTGCGCGGTAAAGAGCGATATTGTACTGGAAGCAAAGTTTCAGGGCCGTCTGAAGGAAGCTTTTGATGAGTTTAACAAATACAGCGATAAGCCTTATCTGGTTTCGGTGTCGGCAGGTACCTGCGTGGTGAGACCGCAGGATACGAAGACACTGGAGCAGGCACTGAACCAGGCAGATGAAAAACTGTATCTGGCAAAACAGAACAAAGATCCCCGTATTTTGAAAGCAGAATTATAAGGATTTCAAAAAAAATCTGCTTAAAAAGTTTGATTTAGAAAGAGAGTATGTTGTTCAGAAGATGAAACAGGAAGTACAAAAGATCCTGATGGCTCTTGCCGGATGCGGTGTACTGCTTGGTGCGTATCCGGTCTGTGCAGCTCCGGGGGACGAAGAGACACTGATCGATGGAACAGGAGTTGCAGAAGAGACTAATTCAGGAGAGGATAGTATCACAATATCGGAGAATGAGGTGACGGATCCGCAGCAGGAGGAACTGAAGCGGATCCTTTCCGGTCTGTCCTGGAATAACTGGCGGATCGCCTATCAGGAAGGCGTAACGGAACAGGAAATGGTGGTGCCGTATATTAATAAAGCAGGTGTGGTAGCCTATGGGATGATCAAAATCTATTTCCCGGCGGATACATCGCAGGCAGTGCCGCTGGTCTATGTACCACATTATGAGGCGGGGGAGTATTCCTTAGAGGCGGTGAATTATCTGCAACATGGTTGGGCAGTGGCTTCGCCGCGGGATCTGTACGGAACCATCAACAGTTCGCTTCTGGAAGATGATCTGGTGTTTAATAATGCCGCGTTATATACCTTGCGGCATCTGCCGGAGATCGATTCGCAGAGGATCGCGCTGGCCGGAAACAGTGCAGGCGGATATACGGCGCTGATGCTGGATGCGCTGCAGTTGGGGAATTGCGCGTGTGTGGCCAATTATGCCATGGTCAACCCCTACGATACTTTTACCCGGTACTTTCCGCAGGTGGACCAATGGAATGCAAGATCCTTAAGAAAAGCACAGCCGGGAGACACACCGCTGTTTCCGATCGCCGGACAGGTGAGTGCGACTTTTGCGGGGATACAAAACAATATGCCTGCGAATAAAGATTATGCGCAGTGGGAGGCGCTTTCGCCCATCGGTTTGTGCTGTGATCTGAGTGCGCCGGTCATGGAAAACCATTATACTTCGGATGTACTGATCCCGGCTTCACAGATCGTGGACTGGACGGGATATGCACAGGCAGGAGAGAGCGTACCGAATGGTTTTTCTACAGCACTGCCGGAAAAAAACGGTGCCCTGGGACAGAGCCTTGCGGAGCGGCTGCCGGCAAACGCGACACATATCGGACGGATCGCCATTGAAACGCCATTTGATGAGATCACGCTGACCTATGATCCGGCGGCCTTCTTTAATATCAACCTGCTGGATGACGGACCGGTGGAGGCCGGTTCGGGACATTATACCCGCGCAGATTATGTTTTTAAAGATGACAGTGTATTTCTGACAGATATGTTTGCCAGGACCCTTACCAATGCCGAAGTGCTGACGGCGGACAAAGCGGTGCTTTTGCTTCACCGGTATATGGGAGTGAGCGCGCAACTGCCGGTACATTACGGCGTGGATGAGACCGTCTACGGATCTCTGAGTGTTTATCGGGCAGAGATTACGGAGGAACTGGCAAGGTATGTGCGGAACCATTCCTATGCGGAGCTGGAAGCAGTGGTTCAATTAGCGATGCAACTTTATCCGGAAGATATCCTGATCGTTCAGGCCTGGACAGAACTGGCACCGGCGCTTGCAGTACAATAAGAAAATATAGGAAATATCCGGTGTAAAGAAAAAATACTTGACAGCCACGATGGATTTGCTATAATAGCGATTGTTATGGAAAAGATCGTGGAACAGGGCATATTGTTGGATTTTTACGGACCGCTGTTGACCGAACACCAGCAGGAGATCTGCAGAGCGGCGGTATATGAGGACTTGTCTCTGGCAGAGATCGCCGAACAGTACGGGATCACCAGACAGGGGGTACACGATCTGCTGAAACGCTGCGATCATACATTGCGGGAGTACGAAAATAAGCTGGGACTCATCGAACAGTACCGGGCGCAGACAGAGGGGCTGGAACAGGTACGGGAGATGTTGGCCAGTGCCGTATCGGAAGACGGAGAGATCCGTCTGGACGCAAAACGGACAGGGGATCTGATGGCCTTGATCGAACAGATGACCGGAGCGCTGGAAGAATAAATGGAAATATACACCATAACACAATAAAGGATAAAATGTATGGCATTTGAGAGCCTGAGCGACAAATTACAGGATATATTCAAGAACCTTCGCGGGAAGGGTAAGATAACGGAAGCTGATGTAAAAGTGGCCATGAAGGAAGTGAAGATGGCGCTTTTGGAAGCGGATGTGAACTTCCGCGTGGTGAAGCAGTTTGTGAAGACTGTGGAAGAGCGCGCCATCGGCGAAGAGGTGATGAGCGGCTTAAATCCCGGGCAGATGGTCATAAAGATTGTAAACGAAGAGATGACCAGCCTGATGGGTTCGGAGACCACGGAGCTGCAGTTACAACCGGGACAGGCAAAGACCGTGATCATGATGTGCGGTCTGCAAGGTGCAGGTAAAACCACCACTACTGCCAAGATCGCCGGTAAACTGAAATTAAAGGGCAAGAAACCGTTGCTGGTAGCCTGCGATATCTATCGTCCTGCGACAATCGAGCAGTTGCAGATCAACGGGCAGAAGCAGGAAGTGGAAGTGTTCTCCATGGGCACAGATCACAAGCCGGTAGAGATTGCCAAAGAAGCACTGGCTTATGCGGAAAAGAACGGACACAATGTGATCATTCTGGATACCGCAGGCCGTCTGCATATTGATGAAGATATGATGCAGGAGCTGATCCGCATCAAAGAAAATGTGGAAGTACATCAGACACTGCTGGTGGTAGATGCCATGACCGGTCAGGATGCGGTCAATGTGGCAAAGGAGTTTGACGAAAAGATCGGTGTCACCGGTATCATTCTCTCCAAGATGGATGGCGATACCAGAGGTGGTGCGGCACTTTCCGTCAAAGCAGTGACCGGCAAACCGATCCTGTATGTCGGTATGGGCGAGAAGCTTTCTGATCTGGAGCAGTTTTATCCGGATCGTATGGCAGGCCGTATCCTGGGAATGGGCGATGTGCTCACCCTGATCGAGAAAGCGGAACAGAATCTGGCGCTGGATGCGGAAGCGGAAAAGGATATGGCCGGACGCCTGAAAAAAGGCAAATTCGACTTTAACGATTTCCTGATGTCCATGAAGCAGATGCAGAATATGGGCGGCCTTACCAGCATTTTATCCATGCTCCCGGGAATGGGCAGCAAGATGAATGATATCGAGGGAATGATCGATGAGAAGGCGCTGAAGCGCACCGAAGCCATCGTGCTTTCCATGACGCCGCAGGAGAGAGCTAATCCGAAGCTGCTCAATCCCCAGAGAAAACACCGTATCGCAAAGGGCGCCGGTGTGGATATCGCGGAAGTCAACCGTTTCATCAAGCAGTTTGAACAGTCACAGAAGATGATGAAACAGATGCCGGGAATGCTTGGCGGTATGGGCAAGCGTGGCAGAATGGGCGGATTCGGCGGTAAGAGGTTTCCGTTTTAAGTAACAAACGAGATATACACTATACGCACTGTTTTAAAGATCCGGTGAGTGGTGATATCAAATATAAACAATAAAACTATATTGATTCCAAAAGAAAAGGGAGGAAAAACAAAATGGCAGTAAAGATTCGTTTAACAAGAATGGGTAAGAAGAAGAAACCGTTGTATCGTATCGTGGTTGCAGATTCCCGCAATGCTCGTGACGGTAAGGTGATCGACGAGATCGGTACTTTTGATCCGAACACCGATCCTTCCACCTACAAGGTAGACGAAGAGAAGGCAAAGAAGTGGCTGGCAAACGGCGCACAGCCGACCGAGACCGTAGGCAAGATCTTCAAACTCGCAAACATCGAGAAGTAATTTTTTACGATAACTGTCGATTCGTATATGTGAGTTTGGAGGGGATACCATGAAAGAATTAGTAGAGGTGATCGCCAAAGCACTCGTGGAGAAACCGGAGGCAGTGGTCGTT
>JAFXQR010000219.1 GCA_017526985.1 Lachnospiraceae bacterium | reverse complement strand
GATCGCTACACCAGATGATATCCGCAGTAAGGGCGGCGCGCTGTTCTGCGAACGCCGCTATGATACCGTGTTCACTTTTCACAACGGCGCGGATTCCTACTATTCTGTGCGCGGATTCAGAGGGTATATTCTTGTCTGAGTACCGGACTCAATGATAAAAAACACTGCGATTTCTTGGACTGGAAAAGCGACAAATGTTCTTCATGCTGGCTTCTGAAGGTTTACTGTGATATAACTTCCAGTATAATAACGCGCAAAGGAGGATTGAATAATATGTTTTGGGATAAGATTTCACCTATATATGATCTTTTTGAGAACATATATAACGGTAAGGTGTATCGTGGAACAGGGAAAAAGGTTGCGGAGTTTATAGAGCCGACGGATACGGTGTTGGAATGCGCGTGCGGAACCGGAGCTATCAGCATATATATTGCACAAAAGTGCAAGAAACTTATAGCGACTGATTTTGCGCCCGGAATGCTTCGCCGGGCATCGAAGAAGTGCCGTAAGTATCCGAACATAACATTCAAAAAAGCGGATATCACAAATATAAAATGCAAGGATGGGCGATTTGATAAGGTGGTAGCAGGGAATGTGATACATCTTCTGCCTGACCCGGAGAAGGCACTTCATGAATTGGAAAGGGTAGTTAAGCCGGGAGGTGAGATCATCATTCCGACTTATATCAATATGTCAAAGGGAACGGGAACAGCAGCGGTTAAGTTCATTACTCTTCTCGGAGCAGATTTCAAAAGACAGTTTGATCTTGATTCATACAAGAAATTCTTTGAAGAAAAGGGATACACGGATGTTGCGTATCATGTGGTTGACGGACGTATGCCCTGCGCTATAGCGGTGATCAATAAGACGGAGTAGAATGTTTTAATATTGGCGTTTCCGAGGAGGATGAGTTATACTACTGGTAAAATACATCACTTCACGCGGAGAAATGAATGAAACAAATACTGGTAGTAGAGGACAACGAAGATTACAGAGAGCTTTTGGAAAACTATTTATCCGAAGCAGGCTTTGCGGTAACGGCTGTTAGCGATGGATTGAAAGCCTTCGATGCGATTGAAAACAGAGAGTTTAATCTCATTATACTGGATATCATGCTTCCGAAGATTGACGGTTTTACGCTTTGCGAGCTGATCCGCAAAAAGAGCGAGGTTCCGATTGTTATGCTGACGGCAAAATTCAGTGAGGAAGACCAGCTGCGCGGCTATCAGATGAAGGTGGATGAGTATATCTCCAAAACCACCTCCATGCCGATCATCACAAGCAAGGTTGAGGCGATTTTACGCAGGGCGGAAAAACAGCCGGAGCAGGTACTTTGGTTCAATCAGCTGTCCGTGGATAAAAACACCTATACGGTGACAGCAGACGGCAGCACGCTGGAGTTTACACTGAAGGAATTTGAAATCCTGTATGAACTGATTCTCGCAAAGGGAAAGGTCGTTACCAGAAAAAGCCTGCTTTCCAAGCTCTGGGACTATGAATACTACGAAGATACCAGAATCGTAGATACGCATATCAAGAACATCCGGAAAAAACTGGGAGATTCCGACTGCATTGAGACGGTCAGGGGAATCGGCTATAAGCTGGTGGAAAAGACATGAAAAATCTGACGATCAAAGCGTTTTTAGCCTTTTTCATAAGCTCCTGTATCGTGATCGCCGCATTACTGTTTCTGTTTTCCGTTTTTATCCCGTATTCCGGCGCAAAGCAAAACAGAGCCTATATCAAGGCAGAATCGGAGGCGCTTGCTGCAAGATGTCTGAACCGGGAAACCGAAACGGCAAAGCAGGAAATCAACCGGTTTGCAAGCACAAGCGGTGCCTATGTACAGCTTGCGGAAGCAGACGGAGCGTCGCGGGAGCAAGGCGAAGAGACCCTGATCTATCCTTTGAAGTTTTGTGATTCCGACCGCGAATTCGTGCTTCTTGTAACCTACAGCGATGAGCGGACAGCCATGTTTCGCAGTGCGGTCAAAAAGAGTCTGCCGATTGTGCTCGTGCTTGTGTTTTTCCTGTCTCTTCTTTGTGCAAAGCTTTTTTCCTATCATACAAAGAAGCCGATTGTCAGGATGAGCAAAATTGCACAGAGGATGGCGGAGCAGGACTTCGGCTGGTATTGTCCGGATGAGCGGGATGATGAGATCGGGACGTTGGCAAAGAGTTTGAATACGCTCTCGGACGAGCTGAGCGGCGCGCTCACAAAGCTGAACGACAAAAATTTGTATCTGAAAAATGAAATCGCACTGGAAAAGGAAAAAGAGAGAAGGCGCATGCTCTTTTTCTCCGGCGTATCCCATGAATTGAAGACGCCGATCTCCGTTGTCATCGGACAGATCGAAGGGATGCAGAAGGGAATCGGGGTCTATAAGGACCGGGACAGATACCTCGAAAAATGCCGCATTACGCTACGGGAACTCCTCGATTTTATCAATGAGATTTTGCTTGTCGCCCATATGGATGTGGCCGCAAACGACGATGCGCAGACGGTAATGCTCGATGCACTGCTTGATGAGGTGGTCGCATTTTACGATGAACCGATTACGGAAAAAAAGCTGGCGCTTTCCTATGAGGTACCGGACCGCATTCCGTTCCGGGGCGATGAAAAGCTTTTGAAAAAAGCGATCGGCAATGTCCTCGGAAATGCCATTACCTATACGCCGGCTGAAGGTAACATCAGCGTCAGCCTTTGCCGTACGGAAAAGGATGTAACGCTTACGATTGAAAACGGTCCGGCGCATATTGATGAGCAGCATCTGCCGCATCTGTTCGAAGCCTTTTACAGAGCGGACGCAAGCAATAAGGACGGCAGCGGGCTCGGGCTTTACATAGCCGGTATGGTGTTTGAGATGTGCGGCGCGGTATACGAGATTAAAAACCAAAACACAGGGGTGGTTTTTACGGTAAAACAAAAGCTTTCGGAAGAAAACAGGAAAGAGAAACCGTAAACTTCACGAAAACTCCACATTCCATACAGACACACTACAGATAAAATATGATACAACAAACAGGTAGGAACCGATATGCGGTCCTGCCTGTTTTTATTTTCTTGAATAAGGAGAACGGAAATGAAAATTGATGTTAAGGATGTGACGATGATCTATCCGTCGGGAAAGAAAGCACTGCAGAATGTAAGCTTTTCGGTGGAAAGCCCGGATTTTGTGGGCATACTCGGACCGAACGGTGCCGGCAAGTCCACGCTGATGAAACTGATGACGGCGGCGCTTCGCGAAACCAGAGGGAAGATAGAGCTGGACGGAAAAAGTCTTTTGTCGCAGGAAAGCATGCTGAAGCGAAATCTCGGATACCTGCCGCAGGTATTCGGGCTTTATGATGAGCTGACAGTATGGCAGTTTATGGATTATATGTCGGCACTAAAGGGTATCAAAGACAAAGAGGAAATCGAGTGGGCACTTGAGCAGACCGGGCTTAAGGACAAACGGAAAATCCGGATCGGAAATCTTTCCGGCGGTCAAAAGCAGCGGGTCGGGATCGCCCAGGCGATTGTGGGACATCCGGAGCTGATGATCTTAGATGAGCCGACGGTCGGTCTCGATCCGGAGGAGCGGATCAGATTCCGGAATATTTTTTCGGAAATGTCACGGGACCGGATCGTATTTCTTTCCACCCATATCGTGGATGATGTGCAGGCCGTTTGCAACAGGGTGCTGGTGATCTACGGCGGCAAGATCCTGTTTGACGGAGCGCCTTCGGATCTGATCGACAGTACCGTGGATCATGTAGGTTCCTATGTCAGAAGTCTCGACGAGGTAATACCGGAGGATTGTGAGATCGTCTCCAAGGTCAATACCAGAAACGGAGTGCTGACCCGCATCGTCGGGGAAAACCTTCCGGATTATGTGGAAAAATGCGAGCCGACCCTCGAAGATGCCTATCTGTACACGGTTGCCGCACACAGCCGGTCGTGATTCTTTCCGTCCGTATGTCCGTACATGGAAGTATGTACGAATATCAGCAGATCTGTGAAGTAAAATAGAAAGGATAAACAAATATGAACCAGCTGATAAAAGCGATCAGGGCGGAGTTTATTCGCCTGATGAAAAAGAAGACGACATACATATTGATGTTATGCCATATCATTTCCATTGCACTCTGCTTCGTGCCTTATCTGCAGCGACAGCTTCGGATTTTTATGAACGATGGTTTTGATGTGATAGCATCCGGAACCAATGAATATATCTACAGACCCTTCGTGATCGGCAGTCTGGCAGGCTCGATCCTTTGGGGCATTTATGTGCTTGCGAGCGCAGACAAAGAAAAAAAGAATAACAGCCGTGAAATGGTGAGTGCTTTTATGGACGAAAGAAAGCATTCCTTTACACGGATCATGGCTTTTTTGGGTGTTGCCATACTGGATACGGTTTTATGCATGCTTGTATTTTTGCCTGTGTGCATGAAAAAAATGGATTATCTCTTTCAATGGAAGACCTATATCATTTACCCGCTGATCCTGATGCTTGCCGGAATTGTTATGACGGTTTTCCTGATGGAAGGACTTTACAGGCTTTCCGAAAACACGATCGTTTCGCTTCTTGTGTTCGGTATTCTGACGGCAGTCCAGTTTACTCCGGCGTTTAAAAATAGCATATTTGTCAGATGGAATCTTCCGCAGGAGCTTCCGGTATCCGATACGGTCGGAAGCGCCGGAATACTCAGGATCCTGATCTATACAAGGATCATCCTTTTACTGTGCAGTATCTGTATCTGGAGTCTTGCTTCGCTCTTTATCCGAAAATACCAATACGGACCGGTCAGATCTTTTCTGGTCAGCTTGAAAAAACCGCTCAGGCTGACGGTTCCCGTGCTGTGCGCCCTGATCGCTGCCTTTATGGTCGCCGGGCAGCCCTTTATCGATCACGGACCGCTCGTTGTAGAAGATATCGGCAATGTCTTCGAGACGAGCTGGGATCTGGCGGCAGAGTGCAGTCATGTTCAAAGGGACTATTATTTCGATACGGTAAGAGGAACGATCAGAGGCACCTACAAGCTGGATATCGAAGAGACTGCAAAGCAGGACCTTGAGATCTATCATAATGCGGGGATTAAAATCAAGCACCTTACCTTTAACGGAGAGGAGGTGGACTTTACCACGCATTTTCGTAAAGAGGATGCTCTGAAGACGAGCCTGTCGGACGTATATTCCGCTTTCCGGCTGCCGGAGGGATCCACCGGAGAACTGGTCTGCGAATTTGAAGGCTATCCGACTCAGTCGAGAACTAATTATAAGGATTGGGAGTATTCCTGCGCAAACAGAACGGTGGGTCCTGACTATATCTATCTGCATGCGGATATCGTGGGAATGGAAGGCGTCGGCAATGCACCCTATACCAGTAAAACGCGTATTCATGTTCCGACTTCGCATGTTCCGCTGGCAGACGGGTTTGAGATGAAAAAAGTGGAAGATGAGGAAGGAGGTATCACTTGCTGGGAAACCTATAACGACTATGCGATCATCATGTCTTCGCCTAATGAAATCTGTGACATAGACTATGACAAGGCTAAGGTCAAGCTGGCATACAATCAGAAAAACGGTTATGCGATCAGAAAGTATAAACTCGATGAGGCCGCAAGTGATGTGCTGCGATACTGCGACGATCATATCGGAACCCTGAATACGGATGAGACAAACCGGATCACCATCGAGCTTGTCAGTTCGGAGCTTGGCGGCGGCTATGCATCCGACGGAAACGCCGTGATCGATGAATCGGTTCTTTCTGCGGAAAATCTTTCCGATCAAAAAGATGGGGCTAACGGGAACGAAACCTTCATGCATGAGATCGTGCATCTGTTTCTCGGAGATCTGGGTCTTCCTTTTGATGATGACGGACTCTGGTCATGTGAGGGCATGACGGTTTATACCACTTACAGGATCGTGAAGGAAAAGTACGGCGCCCTTTATGCGAAAAAGTATTACAGCGATGTATGGGAAGAGGTCGTGAAAAAGCAGAACAACAATTTTTATCTCCGCAATCCCGGGTATCTGGATAAGCTGCCGGAAAGTTATAAAAACAGCATTCTTTCCTCAATAGGTACGGATAACAAGTACTGCCGTATGCCGCTGATGCTTTTAAAGGCAGAGCAGATCCTGGGTGAGGAAAAAATGGATGCGGTCATACAGGAGCTGTATGCGAGAAGGAATGAGTATTACATGAACGGAGGGTGTTGTACCTTTGAAGATTTCTTAAATGCAGCGGGACTTGAAAAGGAGGATCTGGAACTATGAAAAAGATCATAAAGTATGAAGCGAAGATCATTCTTTGCAAACCCTATGTACCGATCCTTTTGCTGATCAACCTTTTGTATTCCTATTATCTTCTTTCGGCGGATATTATCCTCGGCGTATCGGATACGGCGCCGTTTTCCGGATGGAGCTTCGGGAAATATATGGGCAGCGGGGTGCTTTGGACCTTCCTGTTGTCCCTGCTGATTTTGATTACCTCCAATGCGGGAAGGAAAAATGTTGCGGTACTTACGAATGTAACGGGGATTTCGCCGAAAAAGCTGAATCTGGTCAGAAGCCTGATCGTGACAGTCTTTTTCCTGCTGAGCTGTCTGTTGATCTTTTTGCTGGGCTGTGTATTCTTGCAGACGCTGTTCCAAACGATCCGGATCGGAGCATATCTGGCAGCCTTTTTGCTGACGGCTTTGCCGTGCGCTATTCTGATCATTGGCTTCGGAACGGTGGCGGGGAATCTGCATCCTGCCTTTGGCTATGTACTGATCGTTTTGCTGCTTGCCGTATCGCTTTTTGCGGCAGCGGGGATCGGCGGCGGTTATCTGCTTGATGCCGCGGGTGCAAGCTATTATGAGACGGTGTCCGGACTTCTGGAAAGTTTTGAGGCTTCCGAAACACCGTTTGTGATTCGGGGCGGGTATGTGCTTGCGAGAAGCCTATATGCATGCCTCGGCATTGCGGTATTTTGGTTCGGTTATACGGGAAGCGGGAAAAAGGACCGCTTTCTGTCTCGGATGCTATCGTAATACGAAGTGATATGGTACAATCAAGGAAGAGAACACCGAAAAGAAAGGGTTTTGCATATGGTTAGCCGGATGCCTCTACCTGATCTAATTCAGGAAGAACGTCTTGATTATCTTGTAGAAGAGTTCAAGGCAGATTCAGATGAATATAAGGAATTACAGACTCCAAATAGTACGGAAGATAAAAGACGAATCTTAAGGTCGCTTATGAACATCCGTATGCCAAAAGAATTGTCCTCTGAAGTAATGAAAGTACAGGATGAAT
>JAFXQR010000218.1 GCA_017526985.1 Lachnospiraceae bacterium | reverse complement strand
CGTGTGGATGGCGAAGTGGAAGATGTGGAGACGATCATCTCGGATAAGTCGGAGTTTCTGATCTCCTTCTGCGAAATGGTTGTCCGCAAGCCGCGCGGTGAGGAACTGGACGGTGATGAAGTGGCTGCGATCGACCAGTGCGTAAAGGAAATTTATACGGAATATCTCTATAACGATCCGAAGGAAGAGAACATGCCGATCCTTGAGGACTTCCTGAATGCATTACTGGCACTGGAAAAGAAAGGAAGCGCAGCGGCCGGCAGGGTGGCAAGCTCCTTAAAGATGTATGTTACCGGTTCGCAGAATGTCTTTAACCACAGGACAAACGTGGATATCAATGCCAGGGTGGTGTGCTTCAACATCAAAGAGCTGGGAACAACGCTCCGCAAGCTGGGCATGCTGATCATCCAGAACATGGTATGGACGCGTGTATCGGTCAACAGGGCCTTAAAGAAGAGCACCCGCTATTACGTGGATGAGTTCCATTTACTTTTGGGACAGCCGCAGACAGCGCAGTATTCCGTGGAGATCTGGAAGCGTTTCCGTAAGTGGGGCGGTATCCCTACGGGTATCACACAGAATGTGAATGACCTGCTGATCTCAAGGCAGGTAGAGAATATCTTTGGTAACAGCGATTTTGTTCTGATGCTGAACCAGTCAAAGGACGATCAGAAGATCTTAGCCCAGAAACTGAATATCTCACCGGCACAGCTGGCGCATGTGGATAACGCAGGACCCGGCGAAGGCCTGATCAGTTATAACGGCATGATCATCCCGTTCGTGAACCGTTATCCGAAGCATACACGCACATATAAGGTGATGACGACCAAGCTGATAGAGACTTAAGGAGGAGGCTATGGCAGATAAGATCACATCGGAGAATAAGATCCGTGCGGATACCCTGAATGTTAACAGCGCGAAGATCGACCGGGATGAGGTCGGCGACAGCAGAAACATGACCGGTACCGGAAAAGCCGGCAATGTCAATATCTCAAAGGATTCCGCGTTAAGACCTGAAAGCCGTAATGTCACCAAAAGGGACATAAAGGATAAAGAGGGAACAGAGGAAAAAGCGGAAGAAAAGGCTGAGGAAGGCAGCGGTAAACGAAAAGACCGTGGAAGGCAGAAACCGACGCTTACAAACGACCGGAGAGACAATCCTGACGCGGATGCCGATGATGCGAGGAAGAAAAGAAACAAAAGGATCGCACAGAACAAATACAGGGAGTTTGTTGCCGGAACCACTATGAAGCCGAACGTAAAGAGCGTGTCCGGTGTTAAGGGTGAGTCGGAAGTACGAAACGCTGTCAGTAAGGATGCGCCAAAGAACAGCAGGAGCAAGAAGGTATCCAGGTCAAAGAATAAACAGCTGTTATCCAGAAGTGAGATGCAGACGAAGAAGGCAGCGGAGCGGGCCGGGATCCAGAAGAAGATGACGGCGGCTATGACTGCTGCGGGCGTGATGAAGGAAGGGCTTTACGATACGGATGATGGTGAAGAGATATCAGAGAAACTTGTCCGTAAGGGAAAGAGCCTGACGCAGAAGATCGGCAATCACTTTTATCAGAAGCGCAGCATCAAGGAAAAGACAGCTGCCGAAGTGAGGAAAGGGAAAGCTGCGCAGAGTTCCGGGAAGAAGAGCGCAAAGGTTAAAGCACCTAAAAAGAAGGATGACGGCACATATAAGGTAAACGCCAATGCAAGAAAGCAGGCTGCAGAGCAGGCAAAGAAAGAACAGGCAAGACGTTCACAGGAGATGCAGGCAAAGAAAGCCGCACAGAAGCGGATGATCCATAAGCAGTATGCCAAGGAAGTCCGTGAGAAGGAGAAGGTTAAGCAGACAGCGACTAAAGTTTCAAGGAAGATACAGGAGCTGGCGGCAAAACATTCCACGGCGGTTGTTGTGATACTGCTGATACTCCTCCTGTTTTTGATCTGTTTCGTATTGCTGGGATCCTGCGCGCTTGGTGCTGCGGCATTGTCCGGGGAAGTAGCGGAAGGCACTTATCAGTCAAAGCCGATCGATATCGAAAACACTGAACTGGAAATGCAGTACCAGGAAGCCCTGTTGCAGTATCAGATCGATACGATGCAGACCACATATCCCGGTTATGACGAATACCATGTGATTGGCGGGCCGATGGTCCATGATCCTTTTGCGCTGATCGCATATTTTTCGGCAAAGTACGGAATATTTACATATGAGGAAGTCGCAGCTGAAGTGGATGAGCTGGCAGCGCTTATGTATCAGCTGACCTTCACGGAATCGCAGCGGGGACCTTATATAACCTACGTACCAGACGGAAATGGCGGCTATACGCTGCAGACTTATTACATCACGACACTGACGGCAGAGATCACGATGACGCCTTTAGAGGATCTGATCGCAGAGAGACTTAACGCGGAGCAGATGGTGCATTATGAGAGGCTGATGGAAACAAAGGGAGCGCTGCAGAGATTTGCGGCACCGGTGGAAGGCTGGAGTAATGGCATTACGGAACCTTATGGAATCCAATCGTCGCCGGCAGGTCTGTATCAGAACTCGGGCGTGTATGTCCATGTGGAAAGCGGATCGAATGTCCAGGCAATGTGCTCCGGTACAGTCACGGCTGTCGGAAGCGGTGCATATGGAAACTATGTAACGATCACACATGAGGACGGATATGTAGCAACGATCGCCGGAATCAGCTCTATAAGTGTTTCGGTGGGAAGTACGGTGGAACTGAAGGAATCTTTGGGAACTACCAATGGTGATGTGTACTTCGAGATCAGTTATGACGGCGTGTACTACAATCCGCACTTTTTTGTTCACTACTAAGGAGGAGTGTATGAGAGGAGGATGAAATGACAAGGGAAAAAATGAAGGAGCGTTACGACAGGGCGAAAGAGGCAATGGAGAAAGCCAAAGCCGAGATGGAAAAGTACGGGCATGATATGGAAGAGGCAGATAAGAACGACCTCTGGAGAACGGCCCAGAAGCACCATATCACGGCGGAGGATCTCGCACGCCTGATTGCCCTTAAAGAGAAAGAAAATGCGGCGCTGTTAAAGCGGGCAGAAGAACGAAAAGCAGAAGCGGCACCGGCAGGTGCGGAAAAGGAGGAAAACAAAAATGACAGCAAATAAGTTAAGAGGCGTGATCGCTGCGGGGGCTATGATCGCAGGGATCCTGATGCCCATGAGTGCCTATGCGGCGGATGATGATGTGACGATCACGCTCACAGGCCCTGACGGATGGGTTTCCGCGCAGGGCGAAGTAAATGTGGAAGTAAAGATCAAGCCGGACAGCGGCGTGGAGATCAAGACGATCGAAGCAAAGCAGGATGACGGGAAGTGGACGGATATATCTGATACCATGACCTACTTGGCAACGGATAACGGGACCGTATCGGTGCGTGTAAAGGATACGGAAGGAAAGACCTATGAGAACAGCCTGGAACTGAGCTGCTTTGATAAGGAACTTCCTACACTGATCGCGGCAGTGAATCGCGGCGTACTGCATATCCAGGCACAGGATGCGGTATCCGGTATCAAAAATATCTATGTGAACGGATACACCTTTGCGGATGTACCCGACGGGGATATCACGATCCGCCTGCAGCAGTTCGATGCGACCTACGCGGATTTCAAGATCCAGGTGACGGACCACGCCGGCAATATCTCGGATACCTATACCGTGGAGAACCCTTATGTGAAGACAGATGATGATAGCGACCTGTCCCATTACCTTCCGGAAGTGGCGATCCCTACGGATGAGAAACACAGCATCGGAACAGTACTGGAGTATTCCACGGATGAAGTGGAGATCTCCGGCAGCGATATGTTCAACCGTATCGAAGAGATGCGCTGGATGCTGATGGATGAGGACGGGAATCCCCTTCCCCTTGGCAAGGAAGTATATACGATCGGAACGGCAAGCGGAAAGACCTTTTATATGATCATTGACCGTTCGGAGGACGAGAACAACGCATACCTCTTAACACAGGCAGGCGAAGCCGACATCTTAAACTTCGTACAGGATGATGAGGAAAAGGTGCTGCCCCAGAATGCGGCGGTTGTATCGGAGCATACGCTGACGGTCGGGAATAAGCCGGGCACCGCGCAGACACCTTCCAAAGAGGAACTGGCACCGGATGCACAGCCCGTACAGGAGAAAAGGGGCGGAAACAGTAAGACCCTGCTGATGGTAGGCGGATGCGTCCTGCTCTTTGGCGGCGCGCTGGCATATCTCAAACTGGGGAACAAGAAGCCTAAAGTACGCCACGATGAGGATGAAGACGAGGATGATAACGACGATGCGGATGAGGTTATGGTCCGGGATGATGACCGTGAGGAAAGAGAGGAAGGATAAATGCAGCTGATCATTACGGAGAAGCCGAGCGTGGCAATGACTTTAGCCAGGGTGCTTGGCGTTACGGAAAAGAAGAACGGATATCTGGAAGGAAATGGCCGGATCGTATCCTGGTGTTTCGGGCATCTGGTAGAGCCGGTCTATCCGGAGGATTATGACGAAGCCTATAAGGAATGGAAGTATGAGACACTCCCGATCATTCCTTCACAGTGGAAGTATCAGGTAAAGGAGGATACGAAGGAACAGTTTGGGATCTTAAAGAGCCTGATGAATGATGAGAGGGTTACGGAAGTGGTGGAAGCAACAGACTGCGGACGGGAAGGAGAGCTGATCTTCCGTCTGGTATATGAGCAGGCAGGGTGTGATAAACCGATCCGCAGGCTCTGGATCAACTCCATGGAAGACAGCGCGATCCTAAAAGGCATGGAGGAATTAAAGCCCGGAAGTTTACTGGATAACCTGTATAACTCCGCAAGATGCAGGCAGTGTGCCGACTGGCTGGTAGGGCTTAACGGAACGAGACTCTTTACCGTGCTCTATCAGGGCAGAACCTTAAAGGTCGGACGGGTACAGACGCCTACGCTTGCCATGGTCGTGGACCGGGAGGTGGCGATACGGAGTTTTAAGAAGAGACCGTATTACACGATACAGATGAAACTGGGCGGTTATACGGCAGTATCGGATAAGTATGCATCGCAGGAAGAAGCGGAAAATGCAGCTGCGGGCTGTATCGGAAAAGAAGCCGTGATCCGTGATGTAGTGCGTGAGGAAAAGACAGTCAGGCCACCGAAGCTTTATGATCTGACATCCCTGCAGCGGGACGCGAACAGGACATTCGGATTTACGGCAAAACAGACGCTGGATCTGACACAGGCGTTATATGAAAAAGGACTGGTCACCTATCCGAGAACCGACAGCCGCTATTTATCAGACGATATGGGACAGACCGTCAGGGATGTTTGTAAAGCTGTGATGGAGAACATTCTTATGAATGCGGGAGCGCCTTATGTGCCGGATACTTCCGGAGTGCTGGACAGTAAAAAGGTGACGGACCACCATGCGATCATTCCCACGATGAAGATCAAAAACACGGATCTGAAGGAATTGTCGGTCGATGAGATGAAGATCCTGAACCTGATCGCCTGCAGGCTGCTCTGCGCAACGGCAGATAAGTACCGTTATGAGAGCATGACGGCAAAGGTAGACTGCGGAGGGATCATATTCACCATAAAGGGAAAGCGCGGACTGGAGAAAGGCTGGAAAGCATACGAAGAACAGATGAAGGCCGGATACCGCCTGAATAAAGAACTGGCGGAGGAAGAGCCGGAAGATGTTGATGAGGCAGCGCAGGAGGATGTCTTTGAAGAACTAAAGGACTCCTATGACAATCTTCAGATCGATGTGGCAGAGGGCTTTACAAAGCCGCCTGCGCATTTCACGGAAGCCACGATCCTTACGGCAATGGAACATGCCGGGGCAGATGAGATCTGTGAGGAAGCGGAGCGTAAAGGTTTGGGCACTACGGCTACCAGGGCGGATATCATTGAGAAACTGATCAAAGACGGATTCTTAAGGCGTGAGAAGAAGATGCTGATCTCTACAGAGGATGGGGAGAAGCTGATCACGATCCTTCCGGATAAGGTGAAATCAGCAAAGCTCACGGCAGAATGGGAGAACGATCTGACGCTGGTCGCTAAGGGAGAGAAGACGGCTTTTGAGTTTATGCGTTCCATTGAAGATATGGTACGGGAACTGGTCGGTACTTATCATTCCGTAACGGAAGAAGAAAAGCAGATGTTCCGCCCCGTGTCTGAAGTTCTGGGGCACTGCCCGAATTGCGGAAAGGAAGTGGCATTTGGGAAATACGGAGCCTTCTGTACCGGGAAATGCGGGCTGAGCATACAGAAAGCAATGGGGCAGACGCTCACGCCGGTCGAGATCCGTAATGTGCTGGCAGGTAAGAAGATCTTTAAGAAAGGACTGAAATCAAAGGCCGGCAAGACCTATGATGCGTATCTTATCCCTGACGGGGTGGAGAAATACACCTATGAGAAAGACGGTGTAACAAAGAACGGTGTCGGGATGAAGTACCGTATGGAATTCCCGAAGGATACCGGAAAAAAGAAAAAGTGAGGAGGTGAGAATAGTGAAGAAGATCCTTGTGGTAGTAGCCGCTATTGCGGCGGTCGCAGGCGTAGCAGTATTTGTTGTTAAGAAGTGTGCGTAAGGTTAAGCGCAACGGAATCAGTGTATAAGGGTTCACGGAAAATGCCAGTCCGGAACCCTTTAATTTTTTAACCGGCAAAAGACCGGAGAAAGGAGAATTATCATGGCAGAAACAAAGACAGGCATGCAGCAGGAGGAGACGAAGAGCGCGCAGGATATGCTCGGTGGACTGAACTGGGGCGACAGCAAGCCCCAGCATGAGGACAAGAGCGAGATCGCGATCCACTTCGCTACGGGACACGTGAAGGAGTTTACCGGACAGGACGGTAAGGAATACGCCCGGATTAGTATCCCTACGGAGCAGGAGCAGGGCAAGAGCTGGCCCAGTTTCGTACTCCCCCGCGATATGGTGAAGGAGAATGAGGGCGGCAAGAGCATGTGGGCAAAGATCCCTGCAGAGGGCAAGACAACGCTTTCGGTGAGCGAGGCAGCCGGAGTCGGAGAGGATGGCAAGAAGCTGTTTAAGACGAAGTATGCGTCTATTGAAAACAAGGACCTCAAGAAGCTGATGGAAGCAAGCCGCGAGCAGTCCCAGAACCGTGATTCCTTTAAGGATAAGCTGGAGGAGAAGAAAGCAGAAGTACAGCCCCCTGCCCAGGGAATGGGCGCGCAGCACAAGGATCAGGTGCTGTAATAACGATCATCCCCCGTCAATAAAGCGGCGGGGGATATACGAAAGGAGATTTTGAAATGGAAGAGAACAAGAGCAAGGTCGTATATTCCTACGACAGATCCTCATATAACGATGAGGAAGCGAGAAAGCGCTATACGGCGTATATGCAGAAGATGATGGCACTGATGTCGCAGCAGCAGACGGGAGGTAAGAAGGGATGAATTTTGAAGAATTTACACAGTATGTGCAGGGATTTATCAAGGACTTCCTTCCGGAAAAGTATGCGGATGCGGAGGTAAGCCTTCAGGAAGTGATGAAGAACAATGACGAGAAGCTGACAGGACTTGTGATCCGTACGGAGGACAGCAATATCACGCCTACGATCTATCTGAACGAGTACTTTAAGGAGTATGAGGCAGGGACTTCGCTGGAAGACCTGATGAAGAGCGTAGCGGACACGCAGGTATCCCATGACGGAAAGGAGTTTGATGTATCCCGGATCACGGATTTTGACCATGTAAAGGATAACATCCGCTTAAAACTGGTCAGCGCGGATATGAACAAGGAGTATCTGGAGGGCAAGCCCTTTAAGCTGGTAGAAGATCTGGCGGTGGTCTATTATGTCGATCTGGGAGAGAATAACGAGTTCGGAAAGGCGAGCGTGCCGATCACGGATAACCTTCTGAAGGTTTATGGCATCACGGCAGAGGAACTGCACGATATCGCCACCCAGAATATGGAGACTTTGGTAACTCCGCAGTTCCAGGATATGGAGAGCATGCTCCGGGAGACGATGATGCAGAGCCTGCCGCCGGAGATGCCGCAGGATATGAAGGATCAGATCGTGGAAGGCGTGCTGGCCGGACAGGGTGCACCGACGATGTACATCCTTACGAATGAGGATAAGATGAACGGCGCTGCGATGCTCTTAAGCCCGGAAGCGATGGATATGGTGCGTGAGGCGGTCGGAGATGACTTCTTTATCCTGCCGTCGAGTATCCATGAGTGTCTGATCGTTCCCAAGAGCGCGGACGTATCGCTGGAAGCCCTTGAGAATATGGTAAAAGAGGTCAATGCGAATGAAGTGGCTCCCGGTGAGCGGCTTTCCGATCATGTCTATGAATATGACGCAGAGGAGCGCAGTATTGTGCGTGCCGATAAGGCGGAAGAGCGCCGGCAGGAGAAGGAAACGATGCAGAAGGATGTAAAGACTGCCGAAGAGCGTGCCGCGAGCCCGGAGAAGGCTGCAGCAAGAGGAGACAAGGCGGACCGTGATGAAGGACGCGTATCCTTCAAGCAGAAGCTTCCGGAGATGAAGGAAAAGGCAGCCGAACAGACAAAGACCAATCCTGTCGCCGAGAATGCCAAAAAGAAGGCTCAGGAGATCGCATAAATCCTTTCCAAAGCAGGTTTTACGGGCAGCGAGAGCCGCCTGTAACGCCTGCATTTCCTTTGTAAATGGGTGGTTTTCATGGTATAATGCGTGTGGTAGGGAAGAAGGTATGTTTTAATTCCAGGATATGTAGCTGGTAGATTATAAACATAACTCTATCAAAATGAATCTGAAGGACGGTTTTGGGAGAAATCATATGAGCGAACTTAAAAAAATAGACAAGGAATATGCTAAGTGGATAAGTGATATCAGCAAAATGTTCCGTCAGAGCCAGCTAAAGGCAGCTATTAAGGTAAACGACGAAATGCTTAGATTTTACTGGCAGTTAGGTCATGATATTTCGACCAGGGAAAGGGAGCATGACTATGGGAAAGCATTTGTTAAGAACTTGAGCCTTGATCTTCAGAAGGAATTGCCGGATGTGAAATCATTTTCGGTAACAAACCTTCACTATATGAAGTGGTTTTATGAACTTTATCCGACAGCTATAAATTTACCTCAAGCTGAGGGAAAATTTGCTGAGGGAAATTTACCCCAGCCTGGGGTAGATTCTGAACAGGTTATTTTCTGCATTCCGTGGGGACATAATAAATTGATAATTGATAAATGCAAGGGGGATACGGAGAAGGCCTATTTCTTTGTGAAAAAGACACTGGAAAACAATTGGTCAAGAGCAGTTCTTTTGAACTTCCTGGATACAAATTTATATGACAGAGAGGGAAAAGCAATTTCTAATTTCTCTGTTTCGTTGCCTAAACCACAGAGTGATCTTGCTCAGGCAATGACAAAAGATCCTTATAATTTTGATTTTCTTACTATCAGAGAGGGTTATGACGAAAAGGAACTAAAAGATGCATTGATGGAAAATGTTCAGAAGTTTCTGCTCGAGCTTGGGATGGGATTTGCTTTTGTAGGGAGGGAATATCGTCTTGAAGTGGGCAGTACGGAACAATTCATCGACCTTTTGTTTTATAATATTAACAATCATTGCTATGTTGTCATAGAAGTAAAGACAAGGGATTTTGAACCCGGAGATATGGGACAACTTGGAACATATATTTCGGCGGTAGATGGCATTCTCCGAAGAGATGGTGACAATCAGACGGTCGGTCTTCTGATATGTAAAGGGAAAGATAACATACTTGCTCAATACGCTGTAAACAGTATGAAAACACCGATAGGTATTTCAGAATATGAATTGAGTAATGTGATACCTGAAAACTTCAGGAGTTCTTTACCTACGATTGAGGAAATTGAGAAAGGTTTATTGGATTGAGAATTTATCGGAGGGGGTAGTGTAAGTTATGCTTCCTTACAGTTTGAACATGGATTTTGATGAATGAATTGGTCAGACAGTGTCTGAACAATTTGTGATGAAAGACGGCGTAAGCTGTATCCGTGCAGGGCGATTGTAAAGCAGGGATCATTCCCTGCCGCCGTAGTAAGATAATATTCCAGTTTATAGACCATGGCAAATCGGTATTTGCGGAGGTTATTATGAAAAGAGAATTAGGAATAGCTCGCTGTGGGTTGGCATGCTGCTTGTGTTCTGAGAATGTAACTTGCAAGGGATGTAAACGGGATGGATTCATGGAGCTGTCTTGGTGTAAAGACGCAGAATGGTGTGAGGTTCGCAGATGTGGGATAGATAATAATTTAAACGGCTGTTACGAGTGTGAACCTGCAAAATGTCGAAAGGGTCTATATGCAGAAAAGATCAAGGCACGTGCGTTTGCTGAATTTGCTCGGAGGTATGGTGTTGAGGAGCTTTTGGATTGCCTTGAACGAAATGAACAGGCGGGTATCGTTTATCATCGTGAAGGAATTATGGGAGACTATGATGAATTCGATGATTTAGAGGAACTTATTACTTATATCAGGACAGGAAAAAGGTAAATTCTCGTTTGTCTGGATGATTGGGGGAAACATAAAACCGGAATATAACGGGATAAGGAATGCTTATGGAAAATTTGAAATCATATGGGTGGATTTTCATCTTGATTGCTATGGCAGGAGATTTACTTGTTTCATTTTTCCTGTCGATGTTTTATAGAAATTACAGCAATCTGAAGATGTCTATCAGCGCATTGGGAAATCCATCAAGTCCGGTGAGAAATCCGTTTAATATTTGGATGCTTATCGAAGGGATTCTGTTTATGATGCTTTACCGGCAATCAATAACGCTTTTCGTTCGATATCGGGGGTGATTACCAATATCTTGCTCATATTTGTTGCATTCTTTGCGATAGGAGCGTGCATCTTTACATGTTTTTTCAGTGTGAACGAGTCTAAGGATGTTGTGACGCTTGCATCGAAGATTCATGGGGCAGGCTCGGTTATAGGCTTTATGCTGTTTCTTTTTGTACCGTTATTGCTTGGTATTCTTTACTATAAAGACCAGAATCGTATGATGGGAACAGTTAGTATTATATGTTTTGCTGCAGCAATGGTTTTCTTTGTGCTTTTTGTAATGTCAGATAAGCAGGAATTCAAAAACACAATCATTGATAACGAGGGCTTGTGGCAGAGACTGAACCTGGCGTTTATGTATCTTCCACTTGCAATTACGGCTATCATCAGAATTGGTAAATAAGGAGACCGGAGATGCCTCAAATGAACAAAGGTGGAAAGTTTATATTTGGAAAATCTCTTGTTCGAGAAAATGGTAATATTCAATTCCCGACTCAGGCGGTCGGTGAATATGACATTTCTTCCGAAGGTAAAGTGTATTTATTCACGGGGAGTAAGAGTACAGGCGGATTTTGCGTGACACGTAAGGGGTTGCTTGAACCATCAAAACTGGGACATATCCTTACGGAGAATCCTGAATTAAGAGAATACAAGATTGAGCAGGGGAGTTTTATTAAATACAAGGGGCGATCATATACCTGGGTAGATATTACAGAAGATGGAATGATTCAACTGAGTAAAGAAATGATGGGTTTCTTGAAGATAGAACTCGATATGAAGCTTCTTTCTATACGAAGCAGTGATATTGCCTTTACTATGGGAGCATATGGCCGTTTAGTAGAAGAATCAATGAAACATGAAGATGAGATCCCGGTGTTTTGAGGGGCGATTGGATTTTATATTTCCAGGATAATCAAGGAGATAGGATGAAAAAGATAATTATTCTCGGCTGCTCTGGCAGTGGCAAGAGCACTTTTGCCGTACAGCTTCAAAAAATAACGAAATTGCCGCTTTATCATTTGGATAATATCTGGTGGAAACCGGATAGAACACATATTTCAAGAGATGAATTTGATAGAAAGCTTGATGATCTTGTTAATCGTGATAACTGGATTATAGATGGTGATTACAGTAGGACCTATGAAAAACGAATTGCTGCGTGTGATACTGTTTTCTTTTTAGATTATGATGTAGAAGTATGCTTGCAAGGGATTATAGATCGTGTTGGCAAAGAAAGAAGAGATATTCCG
>JAFXQR010000217.1 GCA_017526985.1 Lachnospiraceae bacterium | reverse complement strand
ATCACGGCTTCGCTGAAATAAAACCAGGGAACCAGCCCGGCCGTCAGCCACAATACATAAGGCGCTTCGATACCTCCGGCCAGACGCTGGGAACGCGTCTGAAAGACCACTTCAAAAACAAAATAGTACAGCACGACCGTAACGACCGGCTGTACCAACGCCCACAGCGCTCCCATATAGGAGCCTGCGTAGCGTTTCTTAAAATCATTTTTCGCCAGTTTCCAGATCAGATGGCGATTTTTCATCAATTCCGACATTTGCTTACCTGCTGCGATAATCCGCAAAAGAAGGCCAGTTGCGATCGCGCTCGTTGATGTTCAGTTCCATATCTTCCGGAATGGGCCATTCGATCGCGATATCCGGATCGTTATAACGCAGACCGCCCTCATCCCCCGGGTGATAGAAATCACTGCACTTGTAGCAGAATTCCGCATAGTCGGACAACACTACAAAGCCATGCGCAAAGCCCTTCGGGATAAAGAACTGCTTTTTATTTTCCTCGGAAAGGAGCACACCGAACCACTCACCATAAGTAGCAGAACCCTTGCGCAGATCTACTGCCACATCAAATACTTCGCCCCGGACCACGCGTACCAGTTTGTCCTGGGGATGCTCGATCTGATAATGCAGACCGCGCAAAACACCTTTTGTAGAGGAAGACTGGTTGTCCTGTACGAATACCTGATCAATGCCTGCTTCCTTAAAGTCAATAAAATTATAGCTCTCCATAAAGTATCCGCGCTCGTCGCCAAACACCTTCGGCGTGATGACTTTTAACCCTTCGATCTTGCATGTTTCTACTGTGATCTTTCCCATTGTTTATGCTCCTTAATATATTTTAATTACCATATTATTGCCATATGCGATCGAGATCAACGCGTGTGGATATTCCGTCGATGGAACCGCTGGAGGTATACTGCCAGATGTTAAACTTGCCGGTGAAAAGAGGATTTGCCCGGTATTCCGCCAGCCAGTGCGTATAATCCTGCAGTTCTTCATCATTTAAGTTGTTATAAAACCAGTATCGTCCGGAATAGACCCCGCCATGATACCCGGCACTCTTCGCCGTCTCACAGAAAGCTTTTACCACCGCCGTACGGGTATTCCGATCCAATGCATCCGCACGACCGTGTCCGCCGGCCCCTTCCACATCGATAAAGATGGGGTAGTCCAAATGATATGCCTTGCACAATTCCGCCGCCATGGACGCTTCTTCCACGGCCTCCACTTCGTTCACCGCCTGGGTGAAGAAATACACACCCACTTCGATTCCGGCTTCCGTCGCCCCTTTGATGTTCTGTTCAAAGTAGGGGTCCACCACCAGCTTACCGGTAGAAGATCCTCGATAACCACAGCGGATGATGGCAAATTCCACACCGGCTGCCGCCACTCTCTGCCAGTCGATCTCTTTCTGGTACTTGGACACATCGATGCCGAATGCCGCATCGGTTCCTTCCCATTTGCCGGTCACTTCCGTCTCATCCGCATCGTTTCCGGCTTCCTGTACCTCGGTATCATCTACCGTCGGATCCACTTCCGATTCCGCGTAGACATAAAACATGATATCGTCTACAACCGTATATTCCAGCTGGTCCTTGACCCGTACACGCATGGGTTCCGTCGGGATCTCGTACCCTTCTACCGCACCGAGCGTCAGAAAATACTCTCCGGATTTCATATCCGGCACATAGATCAGTCCGTCCTGATCCAGATCTTTATACTCCCCAAGGGGTTCCACTGTGACATAAAATGGTATGCCTTTGACCGCTTCGCCATCTTCATCCACGATCTGTATACGGATATCCCGCATCATACTGCTGGCCGTCATATACAGCCGTGGGATACGCACCTCACTTTCCGATACCGTCACCGACTGCTGCGGATCCGGGTCAAAGAAAAACTCATCTTCCAAAAATGCCCGATACGATGCCTCATCCTGCACCGGCGGCTGTACGGAAACTTTTTGTCCCCCTACCGGTTCCTTGGATCGGTTAGAGGCCCACACCAGGAGCACCGCCAGCAAAAACACCGATGCCACCGCCAGAATTGTCAGATTCCGGACATGCTTATCCATAGGCGCTTACAGACCGTTTGCCACATCCGTCAGGTACTGTCCGTATGCCGTCTTCATCAGCGGTTCCGCCAATGCCAGCAACTGCTCTTTGGTGATAAATCCCCGCTTATATGCAATCTCTTCAATACAGGAAATATATAAGCCCTGCCGTTTCTGGAACGCTGCCACAAAATCCGCTGCATCCAAAAGTGCATCATGATTGCCGGTATCCAGCCAGGCAAACCCGCGTCCCAGCGTTTCCACATGCAGGGTACCACGATTCAGATACTCATTATTGATACTGGTGATCTCAATCTCGCCTCTTGCCGAAGGCTTTACGTTCTTTGCGATCTCTACCACATCATTGTCATAAAAATACAATCCCGGCACTGCATAATTGCTCTTGGGATGCTCCGGTTTTTCTTCAATAGAAAGTGCCATCCCGTTTTCATCAAACTCCACCACGCCATACTCTCTCGGATCGCGCACATAGTATCCGAAGATGGTAGCGCCCTGATCTCTGGCCGCCACCTCGCGCAGCAGCTGTGAGAAACTCTGTCCGTAAAAGATATTGTCGCCCAGGATCAACGCCACACTGTCCGTACCGATAAAATCCGCGCCAATGATAAACGCATCTGCCAGACCTCGCGGTGTCTCCTGTACCGCATAAGAAAACTTCAGTCCCAGCTGACTGCCGTCCCCAAACAGTTCCTGAAATACCGGCAGATCCCGCGGCGTAGAGATGATCAGGATCTCACGGATGCCCGCCAGCATCAGGATGGAAAGCGGATAATAGATCATGGGTTTGTCATACACCGGCATGATCTGCTTGGATACTGCCTTCGTCAACGGATACAGTCTGGTGCCGGAACCTCCGGCCAAAATAATACCTTTCATCTCATCACCTCTTTAGAATCCCATATAACAATAGTTCATATCTACAGCGCCCTGAATACCGGCAATGCTGCCGTTCTTAGTGAACTGCCACAGATCATAGTGCCCCGTATAATCCGTCTGCTGCACATAATGTGCCATCCAGATCTTGTAGCCTCCGATCACATTCAGGTCAACGGACGGCCCAAGCCATGCTTTGGAGCAGTACACACCCGGCGTGTAACCGCCACTGCGGATGGTCTCACAGAATGCCCGACATACCGCGGAACGCGCCCCCTTGTCCAATCCGTCTGCGCGTCCGTTTCTGCTGGTTGTAAATTCGGTATCGATGAATACCGGCAGACTCACGCCATAACCCTGCATCATCGCAAGTGTCATAGATGCTTCTTCCACGGCTTCCACTTCATTGATCGCCTGGCTGAAGAAGTATACGCCCACCTTGAGGCCTGCTGCCTGCGCCCCCTGGATGTTGCTCCGGAACTTGGAATCCTCCACCAGCACGCCGGAAGTAGATCCCCGATAACCGCAACGGATGATAACAAATTTCACGCCGGATGCCTTTACTGCATTCCAGTCAATGTTTCCGTTCCACTTGGACACATCGATGCCGATCACCGGACCGTTTGTCACCGTATCATTGCCCGCTGCCTGTGTCGGCGTCGGTGTCGGTGTGGATGTCGCCGTCGGTGTAGCATTATCCTTTTTCAAAACACCGTCTGCGCCAAACACATACTTCACACCCTGGATCTGCTGCTCGCCGGTCACTTTCTTGCCATTGCGGTCAAAATAATAGGTGTTGCCGTCGATCACCTGCCATCCCGTATAAGTATACTCTGTATCCACCAAAATGTAAAACTCTGATTTTGCATAGTAATCTGCATAGGTGGCTTCCACATATTTACCATCACTATTTTTTACATATACCTGATTGCCGTTTTTATCCCGCAATCTGGACGAGGTATCTTCCTTCGGATTCGAAACCACATTTACAATACAACTGGCGGACTTGCTGTCGCCGTTGTCATCCTTAAAACTTGCCGTGATCGTTGCCGTGCCGGTCTTCACTGCCGTTACTTTTCCGGCTTCGTCTACTTTCACCACAGACGAATCCGATGAGCTCCAGCTGAATTTTGTGCCTTCCGTCAATTTTGAGCCGTCGTCTAATGTTGCAGTTGCCGTGATCGTCTCGGTATTCCCCACCGTCAGATTGAAACCGGATTTATCCAAAACCACTTCCCGGATCACCCGCTTGGCTTCCGATGTCGATGTCGGTGTTGCTGTCGGCGTAGATGTGGCGGACGGTGTCGGCGTTGCAGTAGCCGTAGCTTCCGGCGTCGGTGTAGCGGTTGCCGTAGCCTCAGGCGTCGGAGTAGCCGTTGCCTCAGGCGTAGGTGTCGGGGTCGCCGTCGGCGTGGCTGTAGCTTCCGGTGTCGGCGTAGCTGTAGCTTCCGGCGTCGGCGTTTCTGTCGTCTCTCCGGTCTTTTCACCATCTGTTACTACCGGTTCGGATTCCGTACGTACCAGTGTGCGAACTGCCCCGGGACAAGGAACCGCTGCCGCTGCATATCCCATATTCTGTACTTCCACAACATTTCTCATAGCATAGGAAGGTGCCGAGATCGTATCTTTCGCCACCGGTTTGTATCCGGCTCCGCCACTCACCGGTGTTTTGGTGGACTCCACCCATTCTACCGTATCGCCGTTTGCCAGTGTCGGGCTGGGAGTCGGTGTCGGCGTCGGGGTCTCCGTAGGCAATGCCGGCATAGTGACTACCGGAGCCCCTGCTCCTCCGATCGCGACACCGGTATCCTCGGCCGCTACATTGATCTCCGATTCTTTCTTGACTTCCTGTGCCACATCAATCTGCTGGTAAGCAATCTTCTCCCGTACATTGACATTATCCGGCACACCCACAAACTGATAATCGTCTGCTTTGATCTCCACTACATGGTAATCGCCGCTTTTGATTCCTTTTTCATAGATTATGCCGTCCAGATCTGCGTCCGTCAAAACCAATTCATCCCCGGCTGACGGCTGCAGATGCACTTCAAATGCCACCCCCGTTACCAGTCTCCGGCTCTCTGCCTCGATAAACTTGATCTTCAGATCCTGCTCCAGAGAAGTAAAGGTGACCTCCACCATCTTCCCATCTGCAGTGACCGTAATCGGCTCTTCCTCACCAACAACCGGTGTATCGTCAACCTCGCTTGTCTGTGATAGCCGTCCGGCTTCCGCCATAGCGATCAGGCCGCTTTCTCCGGCAATACCGATATTACTCAGGCTCTCACCCACTTCATACATATAGCCGGTCGTTTTTTGTTCGTTTCCCTTCCAATTCTTCAGGATCAGAAGCGTCATCCCCACGGAAAAAAGCAGGATTGCCGCCACTGCGATCTTAAGCCAGGAATTTCCACCGTTACGAGTCGGTGCCACAGCGCTCTTTCCTGCATTCTTTTTCTGCTCTTGCTTTCCGGTCGTACGCTTTGTCCCGGCTTTTTCGCCATGCGCGTGCTGCGCCTTTACCGATTCTGTTTTGCCGCTCTTTTTCTTTCTTCCGTCTTTCTTTTTCCCTGCAGGACTTACTCCCGCTGCTTTCCTTTGCTTTCCGGATGAGACTTTTTGTGCATGCGCCTCTCCTGTGGTGGCCGTTTCCTCCGCAGCTGCTTCCTCCTCCGATTCCGCAACTTCTTCCGCATACTCCGACTCTTCAGGATCTTCTATAGAGTCTTCAGCAGATCCTTCTATAGAGTCTTCCGTTGTTTTTTTTATTGTTTTTTCTATAGTTTCTTCTATAAAGCCATCCTCTGTGTCTTCATAAAGATCTTCTGCATTATCTGCTTCACCGTTTTCCGGCTCCTCATAGGATTCCGAATACTCCTCTTCATATTCCTCGTATTCTTCTATGTACTCCCCTTCCTCACCGGCCTCTTCGAAATCCTCCGCATACGTTTCCTCATCGTAT
>JAFXQR010000216.1 GCA_017526985.1 Lachnospiraceae bacterium | reverse complement strand
AGAGCACCAATATTCCTGCATATGTGGACTGTGTTGCTCCTTCCTTTGTGAGCAGCTCCTACAAGAGCCTGCTGGGCACCTTAAAGGGCGGCGATGCCAAGAAGGAACTGGAAGAGACCATCAAAGATGCTTTCGATGATGCGTGGGATGATCTGGAAGACGAATACGGCAAAAACTGGAGAATCTCCGTAGAATGGAAAGATGCGGACCGTCTCTCCAACAAGAAGCTGGATGCTATCCGGGATCGCTGGGAAGAAATCGCCGATATGCTGGGCAAGGCAGAACTGGATGACGAAGATACTTATGAAAGCATCGCAGACTCCCTCGACGATAAGTACGACACCGAGCTGAACACCAAGCAGGTAGCACAGATCATGAGCAAGCTGGCAGATCAGTTCGAAAATGCAAAGATCACCGACGGTTATGAAGTGGATCTGAAGCTCACCATCGAGGGCAAAGACGGCCACGATACCACAAAGATGGATGGTATCTATGTGATCAAAGTCAACGGAAAGTGGATCATCGATCCGACCTCCGGTGCAGCAGGATACGATCTCAGCGATCTGACCAGTCTGATGAGATATATGTAATCCAAAAAACAGCAAATACCAACAACAAAACGCCCCATCCGATTGACTGACGGATGGGGCGTTTTTTGTGCTCTGTTTTCGATTTGATAAAGGAATCCTCACGCATCCACGATGAGATAGCGTCCGTCGCCGATGGCAAAGACCTCTTCTGCTTCTTCGATCTCTTCTTTGCTCATCTCCGCGATGTCCATACCGCCGTCATCCAGGTAGTCCATCACCGCCTGCAGGCTGTCTACTACCACTGCCAGCGAATCCTCCAGAAACTCCGCCGCTTCTTCCCTATTCTCCGCTACCGGTTCCGGAAAGAGCTTTTCCTGCTTTTCCAAAAACACATCCAATACTTTGTCATCGTATGCACTTGCCATTGTCTGTTCTCCTTTATGATTTATAGTTGTTCTAAATGTTTTTTTAGCGCTGCTGCCGGCAATCCCACCACATTGTCGTAATCACCTGCGTAATGGTCGATGTGTTTTGCAAAGATGCCCTGGATGGCGTAAGCTCCGGCCTTGTCATCGCCCTCACCGGTATCTACATACGCCTGTATCTCCTCCGCGGTGAGCGCCTTGACATACACATCGGTGCCTTCGTAAAAGCTGTCCGTCTTGCCCTCCGGCAATTTGATGAGCGTCACGCCGGTATAGACCTGATGCTCCCGTCCGCTGATGCGCGCGATCATATCATAAGATTCCCTGCGGTCCACCGGCTTGCCCAGTACCTCACCATCAATGGCCACCAGGGTGTCTGCCGCGATCACACATGTATCCTCGTCGCTCTGTTCGTTTTGCAAAAGGGCCGCTACCGCTTCCGCTTTTCTGCGTGACAACTCCAGGACGATCTGCTCCGGCGCCAGATCTTCGTGCTCTTCCGATACCTCGGATACCAGCACTTCGTAGGCCAGTCCCATTTTGGTCAGGATCTCCTTTCGGCGCGGGGATCCCGATGCCAGGATGTACTTCATTGTTTTCTACACTCCTTTATTTGATACTGTCAGATTCCAGCGGGATGAACCGCCGGTTATCCTTACTCTTCTTGCCACTCAGCTTCCGGGCATACTCTCTCGCCTCTTCCATAAAGGCATTCTGGCAGGAGAAACGCTCGCTCTTGGGCGTCTTCTTTTTCTGATAGGTACCGTCCGGCAACAGCTCGTGTTTCTTTACATTATCCGCAAACTGCTGCTTCATGATGTGCAGCACACGCTCCTTGGCTTCTGCATTTTCCACCGGGAACATGATCTCCACACGGCGCTCTAAGTTTCTGGGCATCCAGTCCGCGCTGGCCAGATACACTTCCGGCTCGCAGTCATTCTCAAAGATAAAGATACGGCCATGCTCCAGATAGTCTCCCACGATGGAATAGACATGGATATGATCGCTCACCCCCGGGATGCCGGTCTTTAAGCAGCAAATACCGCGGACGATCAGGTCCACCTTCACGCCGGCTGCCGACGCCTCATACAGCGCCGCGATCACATCCGGATCACAGAGCGAATTCATCTTGGCCCGGATGCCGCTCTGCCGTCCCTGTTTCGCATTTCTGGTCTCCCGCTCTATCAGCTTGATCAGACGCTTCTTCAGCCACAGCGGCGCCAGAGACAGCTTATTCCACTGCAGCGGCTCCGAATAGCCCGAGAGCATATTGAAGACAGCAGTCGCATCTTCCCCCACCGGCTCGGCACATGTCAGCAGTCCCAGGTCGGTATAGAGTTTCGCCGTGGAATCGTTATAGTTGCCGGTGCCCAGATGCACATACCGCCGGATACCGTCTTCTTCCATACGCACCACCAGCGCGATCTTACAATGGGTCTTCAGTCCCACCAGACCGTAGATCACATGGCAGCCGGCCTGCTCCAGTTTGCGTGCCCACACAATATTGTTCTCTTCATCAAAACGGGCTTTCAGCTCCACCAGTACGGACACCTGCTTACCGTTTTCCGCCGCCTCCGCCAGTGCTGCCACGATGGGGGAATTGCCGCTCACACGATACAGTGTCTGCTTGATGGCCAGCACCTTTGGATCTCTGGCCGCCTGCCGGATAAAGTCCACCACCGGCGTAAAGGACTGATACGGATGATGCAGCAGGATATCGCCCCCACGGATGGCTTCAAAGATATCGCATCCCGCCGGGATCTGCGGTACCTCCTGGGGTGATCGCAGCTTACGCTTATATTTATCAAAGCCTTCCAGCCCGTACATCTTCATCAGGAAGGTCAGATCCAGCGGCCCTGCGATTTCGTAGATATCTTCCTCGGAGATGTTCAGCTCCCTGCGCAGGATCTTCAGCAGGCGCTTGTCCATACCGCTCTCCACTTCCAGACGGATGACCTCGCCCCACTGTCGGCGTTTGATCTGCTTCTCGATCTCTTTGAGCAGGTCCTCCGCCTCTTCCTCTTCGATGGGCAGGTCGGCATTCCGCATGATCTGGAACGGCGACGCCCCCAGCACATCATAGTTCAAAAACAGTTTGCTGATGTTACGCTCGATCACTTCCTCCAGCCGCAGCAGCCTTGTCTCACCCTCTGCGGAAGGCAGCTGCACCAGACGGGACAATACGCTGGGCACCTGCACCGTCGCAAACTCATGCTTTTCTTTTTCCTTGCCCTTTTTTGAGAGCAGTGCACAGATATTCAACGACTTGTTCTTGATGAGCGGAAACGGTCTGGAGGAATCCACCGCCATAGGGGTGAGCACCGGATACACATGATCGATAAAATAGCGGTCCACAAATTCCGCATCCTCTGCATTCAGGTCTTCGTGATGCTCCACCAGCACGATATGCTCCGCCCTGCACTCTTCCGTCAGCTTATGATAGGTACGGTACTGCTGCTCCACAAAATCATGCAACACACCGTTCAGCATTTTTAACTGTCCTTCCGGCCGCAGCCCTGCGATGTCCTTCTTGGTGTAGCCCGCATGCACCATATCCTTTAAGGATGCCACACGCACCATAAAAAACTCGTCTAAGTTGCTGGCGGTAATGCTTAAGAATTTCAGGCGCTCAAACAGCTCGATCTCCGGATCCTGCGCTTCCGAGAGCACGCGTTCATTGAAGCGCACCCAGCTCAGTTCACGGTTGGTGTAGTATTCTGTGTTTGTAAAATCCATAAGTAACCCCTCCTGTATACCCCCGTTTTATTCGTGATGCACGATCACCGGGCGGATGCCGTAGACTTCTTCAAAAAACGATGCGTGCGTGCGGAATCGTTCCTGTTCAAAGAGCAGATCCTCTCCGGCGTCCACGCAGATCTGCAGTTTATCCTCCAGAAGCCGTGCCTGCATATCCGTGATCTTTTGTTTCTGGCTCTTATCCAGAGCGTTGGCGATGCGCAGGATGGCCGTCAGCTTTGCCACAGTCAGTGCCCCCGGTGCATCATCTACATAATCAAATGCCGTATGGTTGTACTTTACGATATCCGCCACCATACTGCGCTCCAGATGCGACAGCCCGATGATCTCGGTATTTAAGATGATCGCGTGGGAACACTCCCCCACATTGGTCATATTGATAAACTTGCCGCAGTCGTGCAGGATCGCCGCCAGACGCAGCAGCAGCCGCTCCCGCTCTCCCATACCGTGTGCCGCACGCATTCCGTCAAAAATGGCCAGCGCGATCCTCTCAATGGCTTCCGAGCGCTTATGACTGCCCTGGTAACGCTTGCTGATGGTCCCGGCACATGCGATGATATCCTGCTCAAAATCACGCTCCGCGATTTTGAACTGCTTACGCTCCGCATACTCATAGGCGATGCCGTCACAGAGCGATGCTCCCGGCACCCAGATGGTTTCCGCGTCAAAGGCCTCCACCACCCGCTTCATAATACCGGTGGAGATCTTTAACAGGTCCACGCTCTCTTCTTCCATCTCCAGGCGATCGGCCACTTCCTCTCGCCCCTGGGTCTTGAGCGCCTCCGCAAATGCCAGGAAATCTTTTGCCGTAGCCACACGGTTTTCATCTGCCTCCGTAACCGCATCCGTGAAACGGCCGGAGAGATAGTCATCCATGATGATCAGGTTGCAGATCTCCCGGTCCTTCATATAGATCTTTTTGAAGATATGCAGCTGCCCGCAGATCATCTCATCCAACAGTTCCTCCACCTGCGAGCTTCTGGGCTGGATATTCTGCAGCCGCTCATGCAGACGAAGCACGCCGAGTTTCAGGCTCTGCGTGATGATCAGGCTCCCCTTGTCAAACAGGGACAGCTGGATATTACCGCCACCGATATCCACGATGGCAGTCCCCTTTTCGATGATCTTATTAAACTGTTCACCACGGGATGCGATCGCCTTATAATCCAGGAATCGCTGTTCCGAATTGCTTAAGATATCCAGAGCGATGCCGCTGCGATTGCGGATCTGATCCAGCAGCAGTTCCGTATTTTCCGTCTCACGCAGTGCGGAAGTACCGTAGGCCTGGTATTCCTTCACCCGGTAGGTCTTCATGATATGCGTAAATTCCTGGAGGATACGGAACAGTTCCTCCATTTTTTCATAGCTGATCTTGTGCGTGGTATAACTGTCCGTGCCAAGTGCCAGCCGGTGACGGATGCTGTCGATCTGCCGCAGACCTTTTGCGGAGATCTCAAAAATCTTCATGCACAGCTCAAAGCTGCCCACATCAATGGCCGCAAACAGATGCGGCGCTTTCTTTCTTCCTGCCATAACCCCGTAACACCCCTTTATTTATAGATTTAGTAATTTCCCAATATTCTCAGATTTCTGGTCTCTTCCCGCAGACCGCACAGCGCATTCCGCACCGCAGCATCCGCCAGGTTGCCGTCAAAATCCAGGAAGAAACGATACTCCCATGTCCTGCCTTCGATGGGACGGCTCTCGATCTTGGTCATGTTCAGATCGTTGTAGATAAAGTGCGACAATATATGATACAGCGATCCGCTCTCGTGCGGCAGTTCAAAACACAGGCTGATCTTTTTCGCATTCCGCAGAAAGATCTTCTGGTTGCTGATCACGATAAACCGGGTCGTATTGTTGCCGGCCTGGTTCACACCGCGCTTTAAGATCTGCAGTCCGTATGCCTCCGCCGCATGCGCTCCCGCGATGGCTGCCTGGGCAGTGTTTTTCTCCTCTGCCACTTTCCGTGCCGCAAAGGCATTGTTCTTCATGGAGATCTGCTCCCACGCCGGATGCTGCCGCAAGAAGTGCTCACACTGCATCAGGGACTGGGGATGGGAATACACGGTACGGATGCTCTCCTCCGTGGTGCCTTCCACGCCCAGCAGACAGTGCTCGATGCGGATCATCTGCTCGCCTACGATGAAATGCTCAAACTCCGCCAGCAGATCATAGATCTCCGAAACGATGCCTGCCGTGGAGTTTTCGATGGGCAGCACCGCAAAGGCCGCCGTGCCCTCTTCCAGTGCCAGCATGGCATCCCGGAAGGTATCCACATTGGTCGTTTTGGCATCCTTACCAAAATAGGCCTCTGTCGCTGCCTGGGAATAAGATCCCTCTGCCCCCTGGAACACCACATACGCTGTAGGATCCAGCTCGTCCACCGCGATGAACGGCAGCTTCCGCTCCCTGGTCTCTGCCAGCTTGCCGTACTGCAGCTTGCGGCTCATGCTCATCATCTGCATGAACAGCTCTTCCACGCATTTTTCATTAAACGGATTGGTGGCCTGCGCGCGCACCGCACGGATCTTTTCCTGTTCCCTGGCCTGGTCATATACCTTACGACCGGTCTCTTTTTTAAACTCTGCGACCTGCTCGCAGATCTGCATTCTTTCCTCAAACAGACGCACCAGCTTGGCATCCACTTCGTCCAACTGGCCTCTGAGCTGCAATAAATCCATACCCTTACTCCTTCAATGTTATCTTTATTATTTTACCCTAAATAGGCGCTTTTTTCAATTGAAAACAACCAGCAATTGTGGTATAGTTGTAAAAGCGATTTGAAACAAAACAAGTATTTCGAAAAGGGGGTTTCTTACATGACAGCAAAAGAATGTATCTTAGGTCGTCGCAGTATCCGCCAGTATTCCGACAAGCCGGTGGACGAATCGGTTTTACGGGAGATCGTAGAAGAAGCTTCCTACGCGCCCAGCTGGAAGCACACCCAGATCACGCGCTATATCGCTGTGACCGATCCTGCTGTGAAAAATAAGATCGCAAAGGAAGGCACCACGATCTGGCCGGGCAACGGACGCATCATCGAACAGGCACCGGTACTGGTAGCGGTTACCGCCATCAAGGGGCGTTCCGGTTACGAAAGAGACGGCTCTTTTTCCACCGTTCGTGAAGACCGCTGGCAGTTTTACGATGCCGGTGTGGCTTCCCAGACCTTCTGTCTGGCAGCTTACGAACATGGTCTCGGCACCGTGATCCTTGGCTTATTTGATATTGATACCGTCTCTTCCATCCTGAATCTTCCGGAAGACAGAGAGCTGGTAGCACTCATTCCTCTGGGCTATCCCGCAGAAGAGCCCACCGCACCGAAGAGAAAGAGTGTTGATGATCTATTGACGGTGATATAGTTATTCTTTGGGGGAATACTTTTTCCCCCTTTTATTTTGTCAAACATTTATGAGGAGAGATACTTATGAGACATTTAATGAATCCGATGGATTTCAGCGTCGAAGAACTGAACCGGCTCTTCGATCTGGCACGGGATATCGAGCAGCATCCCGAAGCCTACGCACACAAATGCGAAGGCAAAAAGCTGGCAACCTGCTTCTATGAGCCCAGCACCCGTACGCGCTTAAGTTTTGAGACCGCCATGCTCAATCTGGGTGGTTCCGTAATCGGTTTTTCCGATGCCGCTTCTTCTTCCGCCAGCAAAGGCGAAAGCGTTTCCGACACCATCCGCGTGATCTCCTGCTTTGCAGACATCTGCGCTATGCGGCATCCCAAGGAAGGCGCACCTATGGTCGCTGCTTCCCGCTCTTCCATCCCGGTGATCAATGCCGGTGACGGCGGACATCAGCACCCTACCCAGACCCTGACGGACCTGCTCACCATCCGCGCTCTGAAAGGCCGTCTGGATCACTTCACCATCGGTCTGTGCGGTGACCTGAAATTCGGTCGTACCGTACACTCCCTGGTAAATGCGCTGGCTCGTTATGCCGACATCCACTTCATCTTCATCTCACCGGAAGAACTGCGCATCCCGGGCTATCTGCGGGAGAAACTGCAGGAGAACAACTTATCTTTTGAAGAGGAGATCCGTCTGGAAGATGTACTGCCCAAGCTGGATCTGCTCTATATGACCCGTGTTCAGAGAGAGCGTTTCTTCAACGAGGAAGACTATGTGCGTTTGAAAGATTTCTACATCCTGAACAAAGAAAAGATGGAACTGGCCAAGGAAGATATGCTGGTACTGCATCCCCTGCCGCGTGTCAACGAGATCTCCGTGGAAGTAGATGACGACCCGCGCGCGGTCTATTTCAAACAGGTACAGTATGGTGTGTATGTCCGGATGGCACTCATCCTGACATTGCTGGAACTCGCTTAAAGTCGGATTTAAGCCTAATCAAGAAGGAGACGATACGATGTTAAATGTAGGAAAGATTGAAGAAGGTTTTGTGCTGGACCTTATCCCGGCCGGAAAGAGCATGTCCATCTACTATCACCTGGGCCTGGACAAGCTGGACTGTACCGTGGCGATCATCAAAAACGCCCGCTCCCATGTGATGGGACGCAAGGATATCATCAAAGTGGAGTGCGATATCAACTCCCTGAATCTGGATGTGCTGGCGGTCATCGACCACACCATCACCATCAATGTGATCAAAAATGCGGAGATCGTGGAAAAACGCGAACTGGTACTGCCGCAGGAACTGACGGACATTATGAAATGCCGTAATCCCCGCTGCATCACTTCCATCGAACAGGAACTGCCGCACATCTTCTATCTCGCCGATCCGGTGAAGGAACTTTACCGTTGCAAATACTGCGATGAGAAGAACTCGGAAAGAGATTTTAATTAAAAAATAAGAGGGGGCATCGCCCCCTCTTTTTAGAATCCGATAACTTCCTGTTTCGGTTTTTCTGTCGGTTCTACCTTGCTTGCATAAAGCACCGGGCCTTCGCCCTTGTAGTCCTTCCAGTATTCTTTCTTTACGGATACCTCCACCTTCACCCAGCTGCGGTCCTTTACTTCATCGGCCTTGTCATACTTGCAGACATAGCCCAGAAATGTCATATCCTCGGCGCAGCAAGTCATTGCCATACGCCCCGGAACAAACGCGCCCTTGGGGAAGCCGTGGGGTTTCATGACCATTGCGGTAAATGCGACGGTCTTGTTGAAATACCGCTCCGCGTGATCCATCATATCCATATACCAGATGCCGTAACTCTTATCATCCAGTTCGATGCGGTCCGACTTCAGATCGTAAGGCAGATCCTCTTCAAAGATCTCATTGATCTCGCCGTCCTTGTTTTCAAACACCACATCCGCCGAAGCATTGACTGCTTTGATATTGCGGCGGTAGGTAGCCAGATTATCCATCACGGTATCACAGCGGTTAAATATGATCAGCTCGGATTTACGCACCATCTCCGCTACCATGGACTTCATATTGTTGTAGTAGGTCGGGAAGGTGGATGCGTCAATGCAGGTGATCTGCTGCTCCAGATTCCAGTGAAACGGCAGCACCATCTCTTTCATATTCCACATACCGTTGTACTCAATGATGATACGCTCGGCATTGTACTGCTTCTCCAGCGCTACCAGCTTGACCGCGTCAAAGTCTTCCTCATCTTCCAGTACATGCATCACGGTATTGGACTGCTTCAAGAGTTTCTCATCGTACTCTTCCTCGCCCTCTTCGCAGAGCAGCAGCAGCGTGGTACCTTTGATCTGGAAATACGGTTGTTGCAGCGTAAAACGGACAAAGCTGGTCTT
>JAFXQR010000215.1 GCA_017526985.1 Lachnospiraceae bacterium | reverse complement strand
TCGAAGCCTTGCCGAAGCAGTTTGTGAACCCAAGCATCCCCCACTCGCCCGCAGCAACTGTTTGAAGCGCAGCTCGTGCCCCGTTCTTTTTAGGCACGAGCAAGCAAGTTTGCAAGGGCGAGTCGGTTTTAGGGGATGCGCGGGGTGAACAAACTTCTTGCGGAGGCACAGCGAGAAAACTGTCTTTACTGCCCGGCTCCCATGCGATACCCCCAAGGGGCACCAGCCCAACAAACCGGAATTTGCGCATAAGTCCATTATATCGGACAGAATGATTGCGATAATATGAGAAGTTATCAGTAATAGGGAGAAAATATATGTCACTGAGATTTATCATCGGCGGTTCGGGTTCGGGGAAGAGCACGGCACTGCAGGAAGAGATCATAAAGAGAGCGGATGCGGAGCCGGGGCGGCAGTTTATCATCATCGTGCCGGATCAGTTTACCATGCAGACGCAGAAGGAGATCGTGGAGCGCACGCCCAGGAAGGGCATCATGAATATTGATGTGCAGAGTTTCGGGCGTCTGTGTCACCGACTGGCGGATGAAGTGGGGGCGAGTGACCGGATCGTGCTGGACGACACCGGAAAGAACCTGCTGTTGCGGCGTATCGCGGGGCAGATGGCAGAGGAGCTTCCGGCCATCGGCAGTTCCCTCAAACACAGCGGATATATACATGAAGTGAAATCGGTGATCTCGGAGTTTATGCAGTACGGGCTGGGCGTGGAGGAAGTGCAGCGCCTGATCGATTATGCCGAAGGCAAAAAGCTGCTGCAGGCAAAATTGCGGGATGTGAAAAAAATCTATGCGGCCTTTCAGGAGTGGCTGGGGCAGGACTATATCGCAAAAGAGGAAAAGCTGGAGATCCTGGCAGGGGATATCTTAAAGTCGGAAAAACTGAAAGGCAGCGTGGTGGCGTTTGACGGTTTTACCGGTTTTACACCGGTGCAGGATCTGGTGATCACGCAGCTTTTGAGTGTCTGCAGTGAAGTGATCGTGACCATCATTCTGCCGGCAGCAGAGCTGGAAAGCTATCGGAAATATCCGGAAGAACACAGGTTGTTCTCGCTGAGTGACAAGACTATGCGATCCCTGGAGCAGCTGGCACATAATGCCGGATGTGCCCGTGGCGAAGATCTGCGGATGCGGGAAGGAACCGTGTATCGTTATGAGGGACGGCCGGTGCTGGATTTTCTGGAGCAGAACTTATTCCGGGGAAGAGATGCGGTGTATACGGAAGAGACCGGGGAGGAACTCTCCTGTTTTGTGGCCCGGGATCCCAAAGCGGAACTGCGGGAGATCTTTCGGCGGATCCGCACGCTGACGCGCGAGCGGGGGCTGGCCTACCGGGACATCGCTGTGGTGAGCGGTGATCTGGAACGGTACGCGCCCTATGCGGAGGAGCTGGCAGCGCAGTATGACATCCCCATCTTTCTGGATAACAATCAGAAACTGGAGCAGAATCCTTTTGTGGAATGGATGCGCAGCGCTTTTGAGATCGTGGCCAAAGATTTTCCGTACGAGAGCATGATGCATTTCTTAAAAAGCGGTATGACGGATGTGGATGCCGAGGATGCGGATGCTCTGGAAAACTATCTGATCGCTACCGGTCTGCGGGGAGAGAGCGCCTGGAAAAAGAATTTTACCAGACGGCCCAAATATCTGAAGGAAGAAGAAGGGGCACTGGAACGGCTGAATGCGATCCGGGAGCAGATCATGGGGATGCTGCGGCCGTTGTCGGAGGTGAAACGAGGCGGCAGCGCGGAGCAGATCACGACAGCTTTATACCGGTTCATTACGGAGAACAGTATCTTTGAAAAGCTGGAAGCGTATGTGGACATGTTCCATGAAGCGGGAGATATGGCGCGGGAAAAGGAGTACGCGCAGATCTACCGTTATGTTTGTGAACTGCTGGAGCAGATCGCGGCATTGTTAAAAGACGAAGAACTGAGCCTGAATGAATATCTGGAGATCCTGGAAGCGGGTATTGCCGAGATCAAAGTGGGTGTATTGCCGCTGGATGTGGATCGTGTGGTGATCGGTGATATGGAACGGACGCGTCTGAAACCGATCCGTGTGTTGTTTTTTGCCGGTGTCAACGATGGCGTGGTACCCAAGGCAAGCGGCAGCGGCGGTATGATCTCGGATCTGGACCGGGAGTTTCTGGCGTCTTCCGGGTTTGCGCTGGCACCGACACCCAGACAGCAGATGTTTATCCAGAGACTGTATCTGTACCATGTGATGAGCCGGCCGGCAGAGCAGCTCATCGTCTCCTATGCGCAGATGGATCCCAAGGGAGACAGCATACGGCCATCCTATCTGATCGGTGTGCTGCGGCAGATGTTTTTGAAATTGCGTATGACAGCGGCAGAGACACAGCTGACGGATCCGGGCCTGCGGCGTGCACAGACGGCGGAGCAGCTCTCTCTGTACGCGGCGGGGATGCTTGCTGATGACGAAAGAGAAGCATTGTTTACTTTATATGATGCCTTGCGGGAAGAAGATGCGGCAGCAGCAGAAGCTCTTGCGGAGGCAGCGTTTTACCGTTATCATCCCAAGCGTCTGAGTGAAAAAGGGACCGAGGGACTGTATGGCAGGATCTTAAAGAACAGTGTGAGCCGTATGGAACAGTTTGCGGAATGTGCCTACGCTCATTATCTGAAATACGGGATCCGTCTGCAGCCCAGAGAGACGCATGCGTTGCAGAGTTTTGATATCGGTAATCTCTACCATGCGGTATTGGAAAACTTTGGCCGTTGTATGGAGCAGGAGGGGCTGGACTGGAAGGAATTGTCCGGGCCGAATATGGAGCGCCTGCTGAAGCAGTGTATCAAATATGCGGCAGCAGAGTATGGTGCGGAACTGCTTTCGCAGGATGCCAGGACATCCTATCAGTGGCGGCAGATGGAGCGGGTGCTGAGGCGGACACTGCAGATCACGCAGTATCAGCTGTCCAAAGGTGATTTCGTACCGGTGAAATACGAAAGTGACTTTCAGAGAGAGGTCGTGCTTCCGGGACAGGGCGGACGGATGCTCCTGCAGGGAAAGATCGACCGGCTGGACCGTATGGCACAGGACGGGAAGCTGTATCTGAAAGTGACGGATTATAAATCGGGGCAGCGGAAGCTGGCGATCGAGAGCATCTATGCCGGAATGCAGCTGCAGTTGTTATTGTATCTGAAAGAGGCGGTGAATCAGCTGAAAAAAGAACATCCCGGGGAAGAAGTGATCCCGGCGGCGGCTTTTTATTACATCCTGCGGGATCCTATCGTAGAGGTAAAGGGCGGGGCGGATACGGAAACGGAGGAAGCGGCTGTGGCAGCAAGAGAAGAGATCCTGGCAGAACTGCGCAAAGAACTGCGTGTGACCGGCCTCATCAGTGCGGACGAGCAAGTGGTTATGGGGCTGGACCGCACGGGGGCGTCCGCATCGGATGTCATCCGCGTCCGGCGGAAAAAGGATGGCGAATATTATAAGGATTCCGAGGTGATCGGGGCGGCGGATCTGCAGCTGCTGATGGACTATGTGGAGCAGAAGGTGGCGGAATTGGGCAGCGGGATCCTGTCCGGGGAAAAGGCGGCGGCGCCCTTTGATGAGGACAGCTGCAAATACTGCGCCCATAAGGAGATCTGTCCCTTTGACCGGAAACTGCCCGGATGCCGGTATCGCAGCAGCAAGCTGGATAAGGATACGGCATGGGAACTGATCCGAAAAAAGATGGGATGCGAGCCGGAGGAAAATGCAGGGGATCCTGCAGATGTGAATAACGAAAACAAGGGAGGAGAAGACAATGGCTGAGATACATTTTACACCGGGGCAGCAGTCGGTCATCGATGCCAGAAAGTCGAACCTTCTGGTATCGGCAGCGGCAGGCAGCGGAAAGACAGCGGTATTGACGGCGCGTATCATTTCGCTGCTGACGGATCCGGAGCACCCGATCGACATTGACCGCATGCTGATCGTGACCTTTACCAAGGCGGCGGCAGCGGAGATGCGTGAGCGGATCGGCAAGGCGATCGCCGATTATGTGGCGACGCATCCGGAGGACCGGCGCATGGACCGTCAGGCAGCGCTACTGCATAATGCGCAGATCACCACCATCGACAGCTTCTGCCTGTATGTGGTGAAAAATAACTTTGCGGATATTGGTCTGGATCCCGGATTTAAGATCCTGGATACGGGCGAGCGTACGCTGATGATGCAGGATGCGATGGAGGCACTGCTGGAAGAGGAGTATGCCCGGGGTGAGGAAGATTTTGCGCATCTGATGGAGAGCTATTGCCCGAATGGCCGCGAGAATGCGGTGATCGAGATGATACAGCGTCTGTTTGATTTTTCCATGAGTCATCCGCAGCCGGAGCAGTGGATCCGGGCTGCTATGGACGAAGCACAGGTGACGGATCTGACCACGGCACAAAAATCGCCCTGGTTTGCCAGACTGACGCAGAGCGCCGATGAGATGGTCCGGAAGATCCGCGAGCTGGCGGAGCAGGCATTGGATCTGTGTCAGTCTCCGGGAGGGCCGGAGGCTTATCTGTCAGCGGCTGCAGATTACCGTCTGTTTGCGGAGCGTCTGTCGGAGACGGCGGAGTATGCGCGGAGGCGGGAGATACTGTCTGCGCTGGAGGTTCCGAAGCTTTCATCAAAAAAAGGCAAAGAGGAAGATCCGGAGATGCGCGCGCAGGCAAAGCAGCGGATCGATCAGGCCAAGGAGCTGCTCCGGAATCTGCAGGAGCAGTATGGGATGAGCGCAGAACAGTATGCCGCGGCGCAGCGGGAGATCGGGCTGAATACAACAGCGTTGTGCCGGCTGACACTGGCCTTTATGGAGCGCTTTGCGCAGAGCAAACGGGAACGCAATGTACTGGATTTTACGGATATGGAGCATTTTGCGCTGCAGATCCTGCTCACGGAGCAGGATGGCGAGGTGGTGCCCAGCCGGGCGGCACAGGAATACCGTGACTTTTTTGAATACATCTGCGTGGATGAATATCAGGACAGCAATTATGTGCAGGAATATGTCCTGAAGAGCATTGCGCGGGAAGATGACTATTTTATGGTGGGCGATGTGAAGCAGAGCATCTACCGCTTCCGTCTGGCGCGGCCGGAGATCTTTTTGGGAAAATACGAGTCTTTTGAAGAAGAGGGGATCAACCGCCGGATCGATCTGAACCAGAACTTCCGCAGCCGCAGGGAAGTGATCGATTTTGTGAACTGCATCTTCCGGCAGATCATGCGAAAGGATACCGCAGGGATGGACTATGATGATCGTGCGGCATTGTATGTGGGGGCGGACTATCCGGAGGATCCTGCGGGATATTATGCGGCAGAACTACTGGTGCTGGATCCCAGGGAGACCGCGGAGGATGCGGAAGAAGAGGAAGCGGATGCGGAGATCGGACGCAAACCCACCAAACGGGAATGGGAATGCCGGCTGGTGGCAGACCGCATCCACAGGATGATGCGCGACGGCTTTCTGGTGTGGGACCGAGAGTTGAAGGCACTGCGGCCGGTACGGTACAGTGATATCGTGATCCTGGTGCGATCCATCAAAGACTATGAGAAACCCATGCGGCAAACCTTTGCGGAATATGATATCCCGATGCACTGCGGTACCCAGGCCGGTTATTTTGAGACGCTGGAAGTGCGTATTACGCTCTCGGCTTTGCAGGTACTGGACAATCCGCAGCAGGACATCCCGCTGTATGCATGCCTGACCTCGTTTCTGAAGATCTTTACAGAAGAGGATATCGCGGCATTGCGGGCCGGGCAGAAAAAAGGCAGTCTGTATCATTTGCTGCGTGCCTATGGAGATACGGAAAATGCGGATCCGGAGATGCTTGCAAAGATCGGGAAGTTTATGGAGTGGCTGAAGCGCTACCGGGCCCTGGCGAAGTATCGCAAGGTGCGGGAACTGCTGGGGGAATTGTTCGCGGAGACCGGCTATCCGGACTATGTTACGGCGCTGCCGGGCGGAGCGCAGCGGCGGGCCAATCTGGAACTGCTGCTGGAGCGGGCATCGGATTATGAAAACGGCAGTTATCAGGGGCTGTTTCATTTTGTGCGCTACATCAACCAGCTGAAGAGCCGGGAAGTGGATTTCGGCGAAGCCGGGCTTTTGGATGAGTCGGCGGATGTGGTGCGTATGATGACGATCCATAAGAGCAAGGGACTGGAATTCCCTGTATGTATCTGTATGGGACTGTATAAAAAATTCAATATGCAGGATGCAGCCAATGCCATGCTTTTGGATTCGGATCTGGGGATCGGTCTGGATATGGTGGATCCGAAGAAGCGGTGTAAGAGTAAGGGCATCAAGAGAAGTGTACTGGCGCAGAAATCAAGGGAGGATGCGCTGGCGGAAGAGATGCGCATTCTGTATGTGGCGTTGACGCGGGCCAAGGAAAAGCTGATCCTGACAGATGTGCGGGAAGCGGAGGAAGGTGAGACGGTGGAGGTGCCGGATACCTTTGCCATCCGCAAGGCGGGAAATGCGATGCAGCTGATCCGTATGGCACTGGCGGCGGAAGGGGAGCTGATCCGGACGGAGAGGATCCTGCATCCGGAAGATCTGAAGGCGCAGATCGTGAAGGAAGCGGCGGAAGCGACGGTAGATGAGCAGATCCTGCATCAACGGGAGCTGCCGGTGGATGAAGAGCTGCGGCAGCGGCTGCGGGCCGAGGCAGAGCGGGTCTATGCGCATCCGGAGCTGAAGGGGCTGTATACCAAGACATCGGTATCGGAACTCAAGCATGCGGCTTATGATGAAGAAGAGGCAAAGCGGGTTTTCGAAACAGAACGAAGAGAGGCCTATATCCCGGCGTTTGCCAAAGGGGAGGATGCGGAGGAGAGCAGCGGTACCAGCCGTGGTAGTGCTTTTCACCGGTTTCTGGAACTGTTGCCCTATGAGACCATGCCGGAGCGGACAGAGAAAGAGACACTTACGGCATGGCTCATCGCGAGTCGGGAGCAGATGCGCGTCTCCGGACGGCTTTCCAAAGAGTATGACGGTCTGATCTCGCTGCCGGCAATGGAGCGGTTCCTGCAGCAGGAGATCGCCGGGCGGATGGCGGCAGCTGCCAAAGCAGGCCGGTTGTATCGGGAGCAGCCCTTCTTTATGGGGGTGCCGGCGGTGGAGCTGGATGAGAGTTTTCCGGCGGAGGAGCAGATCATCGTACAGGGTGTGATCGATGTGTATCTGGAAGAGGATGACGGGCTGGTGCTGCTGGATTACAAGACAGATCGCGTGCGCACGGAGGAAGAACTGGTCACCAGATACCGGACGCAGCTGGAACTGTATGCGCGGGCGCTGCAGCAGATCCGGGGGCTTCCGGTCAGGGAAAAACTGATCTATTCCTTTGCTCTGAACCGGGTGATCACGGTGTGAAATACGGGGGCGGCGGCTTCGTGATTCAATAGGATTCTGTCACCAAACGGATAGATTTTTATGTGCATATCTGCTATAATTTAAGCTGAATTTTTAGCGAATCCTTTTAGGGAGAACGGACAAGATGCTGCCTACGGTGCAGGAAGACGATCTGTTATCGATCGTATACAAAATGGCGACGGAAAAGCGCTATGTCAGGCTGTTTGACATGGTCTTAGAGTCGTGCCTGCGATACACCAATGCGGATGGCGGCACCCTGTACATGGTGGATGATGAAAGCAAGCGGCTGGTCCACCTGATGGATGAGAACCTTGTACTGAATTCCGGTTCGAAGCAGTCGATCTCACAGGCCGATATGCAGATCGCGGACGACAAAGAGACCAATCTGTTTACCTATACCTACCGGCATAATCAGTTATTAAACATCGCGGACATTTATTCGGTAAAGGAATTTGATGTATACGCCATCCGGGAGCATGATGCCAGAAACAACTACCGTACACAGTCGGTATTGATGGCACCCATCTCCATCAGTTCCGGCGCGGTCTTGGGCGTTATGATGCTCTATAACTGCAGGGATGATGCGGGATATGTGATCCCCTTTACCAGAGAGTGTGAGCGGGCGGTGGTTTCCCTGACGGCACAGATGGCCAGCAATGTGACCAATATCAATCTGATCCAAAGTCTGGAGGATCAGCTGGGATCGTTTGTCGAATGTATGACAACGGCGATCGATGCCAAGACACCCTATAATGCAAATCATACCCGGCATGTGGCGCAGTATTGCATGGAGATCTGCGAAGATATCAATGCGCGGTTCACGAAAGGCACCGGGGACAGCTATATCACCGAGAAAGACAAAGAGCAGCTCCGTATGGCGGCGATGCTGCATGATATCGGCAAGATCGTCATTCACCGTGGTATCCTGGACAAGGATTCCCGTCTGACGGAGCTGGAATATCAGAAATTATATAACAAGCTGGAGTGGATCCGGCTGATGCGCAAGATCGATATGCTGGAGGGGCGTTACAGCGAGGCAGAGTTTGCGGAAGAGGATGTGAAGCTGACCAATTTCTGCCGTGATCTGCACCGGATGAACGGCGCGGAGATGCTGACACAGACCGACCTGCTGCGCATCGAGGAGATGGCGAGAAAAGTGTATACCGATCCGACCGGAACGGAGCATCCGTATCTGGATGAACATGAGAATAAGGCATTGCATATCGTTTACGGTACCTTAACGGATGATGAACGGCGTGAAGTGCAGAAGCATGTGGTCTATACGGCGCAGATCCTGGATAAGATCAAATTTACGGAAAAGTACAATATGGTGAAGGAGATCGCGGCAAACCATCATGAATATTTGGATGGCAGCGGTTACCCGAAGGGGCTGAAAGCGGAGGATCTCAATCTGCTGACCCGCATCCTGACCGTATGTGATATTTTCGATTCCCTGACGGCAGAGGACCGGCCTTATAAAAAGGCAAAAGAACTGAGCGAGGCGCTCAAGATCCTGAAAAAGATGGCGGAGCAGGGAAAATTGGACGGATGGCTGGTTGAGGTCATATCGGAATATATGACGGAACATTTCAAACCGAAATCGGCATTGTTTCTCTCGCAGCCGGAAGCGCGGCTGTTTGGTGAGGGCTGACAATGTATCGCTATATCTTATTTGATCTGGACGGGACATTGACGGATCCGAAAGAAGGCATCTGCAGATCGGTGCAGGCTGCGCTGAAAGGTGCAGGGATCGAAGTATCGGATATCAATAAACTGACGCCCTTTATCGGGCCGCCCCTGAAAGACAGTTTTCAACAGTTTTATCACCTGAATGAAGAACAGACACAAAAAGCGATCGCGGACTACCGGGAGCGTTTTTCGTCTGTCGGCTGGAAGGAGAACATTCCGTATGACGGTATTGACCAGTTGCTGGCGCACTGTCGGCAGCAGGGAGCGAAGCTGGCGGTGGCATCTTCCAAACCGCAGGTGTTTGTGGAAAAGATCCTGCAATACTTCGGATTGCGCAAGTATTTTGATGTGATCGTAGGCAGTGAGCTGGATGGCAGCCGTAGTAAAAAGGAAGAAGTCGTGAAGGAAGCGCTGAAGCAGCTGTATGGGAAGTATGGCAAACGGCTGTCGGAAGAGGAACGCCGGATGCAGACGGCTATGGTGGGTGACCGGAAGTTTGATGTGGAAGGTGCAAGAAGCGAGAATGTAGATGCCATCGGCGTGTCCTATGGCTATGCGGAAAAAGGAGAGCTGGCCAAATCCGGGGCCGATGCTATCGCCGGGAGTGTGGCGGAACTGGAGGAACTGCTGCTAGGCGGCAAAAAGAACGGCGCGGAAAATCAGGCACAGATCAAGCCGGTACCGGGGAATTCCATGATGAAGGCGATCTATATGGTGGCGCCGTTTGCTGCGTATATCTTACTGAAGCTGGTGATCGAAGTGGTGGTTTACAGTGTGTTTCAGCGGGTGACGGGGATCAGCACGACAGATCTGAACGAACTGTTGCGAGGTGCTGCGGGGGAAGCCCGTCAGATGGCGGTTACGATGCATGCGCTTGTATTGATCGCGATCAATGCAGGTACCGTGACCGCATTGTGTCTGTTATATAAATCCTGGGAGCCGATGCAATGGAAGCGGCCTGTTGTGAAGGAACGGGGAAAGAATCCGGTGCGCAATCTGCAGATCATGGGTATGGGGATCTTTCTGGCTTTGGGGATGAATATCCTGTTAACGAAACTGGCGATGCTATTGGCACCCTTGTTTCTGCAGGAAGAGGAAGTGGCGGAGCTTTTCGGAAAGGCGGGGTATGAAAATGCGATGCCGCTCCTTCCGGGGATCTTTTTGTATATCTTTATCACACCGCTGTTGGAGGAACTGGTTTTTCGCTGGCTGCTCTTAACCCGTATCTCCCGTGTATTTTCCGTGCGGATCTCCATTGTGATCACGGCGGCGTTTTTCGGCTTATATCACGGCAATCTGCTGCAGGGCGTGTATGCGTTTCTGATGGGACTTGTCCTGGCGATCCTCTGTGTCGGAGAAGAATGCATATCTGCAGCATATCTTTTCCATCTGTCGGCCAATGCCGCGATCTTTTTGTGCGGCTTTTTGCCGGCTGCGGTGCAGAATCTTCTGACCACACCGTATCTAGGGATGGTTTATCTGGCTGTCGGGCTGATTTTTTATAAGATATTATCAAAAAGTGTGCCTTTGATTTGTGCAAAACGACAATAAACAAACGACCTTCCCGGAAAATGTTAAGCATTTTCCGCATTGTCAAGGAATCACGGCAGGGGTTACAATAAATAAGGATAAGAGGAATAGGGTAAAGAAGCGCTTCCCCATAGGGAGAAATGGGGAGAGGGAGAAGAAATGTCGTTTGCAGAGTATCAAAAAGCACTGAAAATGGGGGATAAGGAATACCGGGCATGTGTCAATAAGGATACTTCACCGTATCTTCCGGTATTGGATGAGATCGTTGCTCATGAAAATATCGAAGCACAGGTTCCGCTGGGACTGGTGCAGATCCCGTTAAAATCCATTGTCGGCACTTACAGCGCAGGGCGCACCACGGCCTTTGCCAGAAATTTTATGCCTATTTTGGAGCCAAACTCCGAGTTTGCAAGGAAGTGGGCGCAGCTCTATGATTCTTTGGAGGAAGATGGTCTGCGCGATCCCATCATAGCCTATGAATTGCGCAACAAGTTTTATGTCATGGAGGGCAATAAGCGCGTATCGGTTTCCAAGTTTATGGATGCCGTAAGCATCGAAGCGCAGGTCACCCGTATGATACCGAAGCGGGATGACCGCCCGGAGAACCGGATCTATTATGAATTCCTGGACTTTTATGAAGTGACGGGGATCAATTATCTATATATGAAGCGGGAAGGCAACTTCCGCCGCCTGCTGAACCAGACTTATGAAGGCGCGGAAAAATGGACAAAGGATCAGGAGCTGGAGTTCCGGGCCTTCTTCACCTTTTTTGAAAAAGTGTATAATGCCAAAGCGCAGGGCAAGCTGGAGATCAAATCCGGGGACGCCGTGTGTCTGTATCTGAGTATCTATGATTATCAGGATGCCCTCAATCGCAGCGAGAACCAGATGCGTAAGGACATCGATCTGCTCTGGGGCGAGCTGCTGACCTATAACAATAGTGAGGAGATGACCCTGGTGCTGCAGCCGACACCGGAATCGCAAAAGGCATCCTTTATGAGCCGGTTGCCGGGGGCTGCAAAAACCAAGATCGCCTTTCTGCATGACAAGACGGCACAGGAATCAGCGTGGACCTATGCGCACCAGCTGGGCGTTTCCTATGTGGAGGATCAGTT
>JAFXQR010000214.1 GCA_017526985.1 Lachnospiraceae bacterium | reverse complement strand
GAGCTGCTCGAAATACTTCTTGCCTACTTCCATAACGACATCGGAATACATCTGGATGAAACGTCTGTAGCAGTCCCAAGCCCAACGGGGATTCTGGGATTTCTCAGCCAGTACGGCTACTACATCTTCGTTCAGACCCAGGTTTAAGATGGTATCCATCATACCCGGCATGGATGCACGCGCACCGGAACGAACGGAAACCAGAAGCGGGTTCTCCTTGTCACCAAACTTCTTGCCGGTGATCTCTTCCAACTTAACGATGTACTCTTTGATCTGTCCCATGATCTCGTCGTTGATCTGACGACCGTCCTCATAGTACTGTGTGCAGGCTTCCGTTGTAATGGTAAAGCCCTGCGGTACCGGCAGACCCAGATTGGTCATCTCTGCCAGGTTTGCACCCTTGCCGCCCAGCAGTTCGCGCATGTTTGCATCGCCTTCACTGAACAAATAAACCCATTTTCTTGCCATGTTGTTCTCCTTCTTCTCCCATAGAATGTTAGTTAGTCTGCTGCCGTAGTTCCACGGCGTTATTACTATCATAGCATATCCCTTGTGATAATGCACGAAAATTATAATAGAAATTTGTAACAAATAATGCAGACAAATTGAATGGATTTACCCGATAAATTACTGAAAAAGCCTTCCCGCAAGGGGAAGGCTTTGATATTACGGCAACAATGAGATCATCCGGGCCGGTGTACGATAATACATGCTGGAGATCTTGATGCCGGTACGCGGTGAGGATGCATGGAGCACCTGGCCGTTACCGATATAGATACCGACATGGTTAATACGCCCGCCCTTGGAATAAAAGATCAGGTCGCCGGGGCGTATGGTCTCCGCTGTGACGCGAGTACCGTAGTTGGCCTGCGAAGCCGCGTGATGTGGCAGGGAAATACCGTATTTCTTATAGATCTGCATGGTAAAGCCGGAGCAGTCCACACCGTTGGTCAGAGACACGCCGCCCCAGACATAACGGTTGCCTACAAACTGTTTTGCATATTCCACCAGCTGCGCACGGGTGCTCTGCACACCATACTCCTGCAGCAGATCCTTCATGGTGACTGCGGTCTGCAGCTTATCTTCCACCCGTACATAATCTGCCGAAACATAGGCCTCTTCACCGTCCAGATCGACCTTTACCCAGCCGTCCATCTGGTCCAGCACGATCAGCTCCTCGCCCTTGGATACAAAGGTAATGACCGGTGTGTTGATACTGGGCTGCTCACGCACTTTTAAGCCGTCACCGGAAACGATGGCCACCGGCTCGATGACTTCCTGCGCCATCAGAAGAGCCTTGGGTCCCGTCAATAAAAACTCCGTACTGACATAGCCTTCCACCTTACCGGATTTGATGTGTGCCCAGCCGTCCTGGATCTCCAGCACCTCACAAGCTGCGTGATTGGACATCTTACCCACCAGATTGCCGTCCACCGGTTTCTCACGGATATTCAGATGATTGCTCACCTCGGCAATTCCCAGGTTCTGATATCCGAAATAGGTGATGGGCTCCTCCGGGATCTCCAATTCCTGCAGGCTCTTTTCGATCTCGTATTCTGCCCCCAGTTGTACCAGCACCTTATCGGCCACCACCACCTTGAGGTCCTGTTCCGTCGTCTCGTCAATGCCGCGGCTGCCGGTGAGTTCCACCACATCTGCCGCACCGGCCAGTCCCAGACTCTCCGCTGTCACTATGCTCTGCGCTTCCGTCGGTTCCGCCGGCTCTGTCGTCGGAACGATGACCGGTACCGGAGTATAAAAACGATCCAGCGGCAGGATCACATCCCGCAGGCAAAAAAGGCAGACGGTAACCGCTGCCAGACCTACGATCATATATGCGCCGAAAGAAACCTTCATCGGTTTCTTTCGGGAATTCTTCTTAGTATATTTAGACATAATTTATACGATATCGTCTCTCTTGCGGATATAGGAAGCGATGTTTAACGCATGGTCAGCCACACGCTCCAGGGCACTGACCACATCGGAAAAGATCATACCCGCTTCCGGAGTACACTCCTGCAAAGTCAGACGCTCAATATGATTCTTCTGCAACTGCTGTTCTTTCGCATCTACCTTATTCTCCATCTCGGAGAGTTTCTTCATCATCTTTTCATCCGGCGATTTCAGGATAGCGTCCAGCGAGTTGGTCAGCATCTGGTTGACCATCTCCAGCATCTCTGCCAGTTCTTTCTGCGCCTGCGGGCTAAAGGTTGCCCCCTCTTCCTTCCGCCGCTTTGCCATACCGGCGATATTTTCCGCGTGGTCGCCGATACGCTCGATATCATTGGCCACATGAAACAGGGAACCGATGCCCTGCAAGTCCTCGATGGGCAGCGTGGAGGTATTGATCTTGATAAAGTAAGAAGTGATGGAATGATTCAGGAAGTCGATATTCTTTTCCATCTCATACACTTCATTGATATCGTCATCATCCAGAGTGATCAGCGCGTTCATGGCACGGTTTAAGTTATCGTTTGCCAAAGCTGCCATACGCTCCAGTTCCTTCATACCGTCGATCACTGCAGTGGACGGATTGAACAACACCTTGTCGCCGATGTATTTCAACTGGAAGGTATCGCGATAACCGACCTTCTGATCCTTGCCCGGTACCACCAGATACGTGAGTTTCACGATCAGGTTGGAGAACGGGAAAAGCACGATAACCTGTACGATCTTGATGATCGTATGGGCATTCGCCACGAAACGGCCGTCATCCGCCGAGATCGAATGCAGTGCCTGCGCGATCGGATCCATCGCCACCATAAATACGATAAAGATGAGCACCGTACCGATCACATTGAACAGCAGATGGATCATGGCCGCACGCTTTGCGTCTTTCTTACCGGCCAGAGATGCCAGCAGCGCTGTGGTACATGCGCCGATATTACAACCCAGAATGATGAACAAACAGATATTTACATCTGTGAACAACCCCTGCTGTGCCATCAACAGTGTCAGGGAAACGGTCACCGAGGAACTCTGTACGATCGCGGTAATGATCAGACCTACCAGTACAGCGACCAACGGGTTCTTAAGACTCGCCAGTGTATCCACGACCATCTGGGATTCCTTTAAAGAACTCATTCCCGAAGACATGGTAGAGATGCCCAGAAACAGTACACCGAAACCGGTGACTACATCCGAAAACTTCTGCACGGTCTGATTCTTGGCTACCATGGAAGCGATGACACCTGCCAGAAGAATAAGCGGCGCATATGCAGAAAGATTGAACGAAACCAGCTGGCTGGTGATGGTAGTACCGATATTGGCACCGAAGATCACACCGGCTGCCTGATACAGATTCATCAGACCGGAGTTAACAAAACTGACGACCAGTGCCGTACACGCCGAAGACGACTGCACGATACCGGTGAAGAAGATACCGACCAGCAGGCCGGAAAAACGATTGGTAGTAAACTTTTCCAGAATACCACGAAGCTTGGCGCCGGCTGCTTTCTCGATACCTTCGCTCATAATGGTCATTCCCAAAAGGAACAGCCCCAGGCCTCCTGCCAGTGACATCAGTTCTTTTACACCCATGACTGCACCTCGCTTATCCTATGTACGGAACCAACTTGTTCCATAATATCCTCCCGGCCGAATGCCGCTATCGCTCTGTTTTTGAACATATTTGCCAAATTAAGGCACGCCTTTTTATTGATTTTTCCGCAAGCATTTCCTATTGTAACGGATAGCGGAAAAGTATGCAAGGGGCATTTTGCACAAGAAATGAACCGCCCTAGTCGTATTGAATAAAAACACCTATATGAAAGTGGGAATATGTCCTAATTTTTGTTGATTTCGCACTAAAAATTTGACCAAACCGCTTTTTTTTGTTATAATTTATCTAGTTATGAGCATTATGGACAGTGAAAAGGAGTTCCTGGCATGATGAATAAAAAAGATTCCAAGACGAACAAATTTGCAACCACACTCAACAATGTATCCGTGAACAAGGAAGTTTCGAAGGTTGTCCTTATATTTCTGCTGCTCCTCTTTTTTATCGCGAATTTTATCACGCAGAATCTGTCCCAAAGCCAGGACATCTGGATGATCAACGGTCAGCCCCTGCATGTCTCTATGCTCGCCGGCGTTACCGCTTCTCTGGGCAATATCTGTATTCTCCTGATCGTCATCCTGTTTGGCAAAGTCGGGTTCATCATTTCGCTTCTCCTGCTCCTTTCGCAGTTCCCGCGACTTTTGTCGGCTATCTTTCTGGGCCACAATTATGCCACCGTGCAGGGTGTATTTACCAACCTGCTGACCATCACCGCCAGTGTGATCATCTTTATGAATCACCGCCGCGTGGTGAATTATCAAAAGAAAATGCGTGAGCAGGCCATTACGGATCAGCTGACCGGAATCCCGAACCGTTTCGCCTGCTTTGAACTGATGAACGATCTGATCAGCAAACATGAGAAATTTGTACTGGTCTCTACGGATCTGAACAACTTTAAGAGCATCAACGATACCATGGGACATACCGTAGGCAACGAAGTACTGATCGAGATCTGCAAGCGCTGGAAGGCCATAGCTTCTGATCCGGAAAACGAAACCGTGGACTTTCTCGCCCGTCCCGGTGGAGATGAATTCCTGCTGGTGATCCGATCCTATGAGGACACCGCTGCTGTGGAACGCGCGATACAACGCTATCAGGATGCACTGGAACAGAAGATCACCATTGATGACTGCGATTATTTCCTGAATGCCAGCTTTGGTTATGCGGAGTATCCGACGGATGCTGAGACTCCCATCGTACTGATCTCCTATGCAGATACCGCAATGCACGAAGTAAAAGACTCATCAAAGAACGACCGCATCCTTCACTTCACCCAGGACCTGGCAAAGATCGAGCAGAATCTGGCGACCGAGCGCAAGATCCGTAACGCACTGGAGCAGGATACTATTTTCTACTATCTGCAGCCGCAGTACGATGTCGATCACAAACTGCGCGGTTTCGAAGCCCTGGCACGTATGAAAGATGCAGACGGCAATATGATCAGCCCGGGGGTATTTATTCCCGTAGCCGAAAAGATCGGACTGATCGACAAGGTGGATCTGAGTGTCTTCCGCAAGTCTGCCATGTTCTTCGGAAAACTGATCAATGAAACCAATGCCGACATCACCCTCTCCATCAATATCTCAGTGCGTCATCTGATGAAAAACAATTTTATGGACGAGATCCGTGATATCCTGGAAAAGAGCAACCTGCAGCCGAAGAATCTGGAGATCGAGATCACGGAGTCCATTATGATCGATTCCATCGACAAGGCTCTGGAAGTGATCGGCGAGATCAAAGATATGGGCATCAAGATCGCCATCGACGATTTCGGTACCGGGTATTCTTCCCTAAGCTACTTAAATAAATTCCCGGCAGATCTGCTCAAGGTCGACAAGTCCTTTATTGATGAGATGAACGCCAGCGAATCTTCCAGACAGTATGTCGCTACCATCATTTCCATCGGACATATCATGAACCTGGATGTGATCTCGGAAGGCGTGGAAGAACCGGAACAACTGGAAACCCTGAAAGAGATCGGATGTGACTTTATTCAGGGATTCATCTGGGGCAAGCCGCTGCCACCGGAAGAAGCCGAAAAACTGGTGCTTTAAAAACACCGCTTCTCCCAGCTTCCCATATTTCCTATAATAAAAAAACTTCCCATATCCGGGAAGTTTTTTATTGGTTTCGTCCTACTGCAAGATCTTTATCCATCTGTATTTTCAGCGCATCCACACTTTCGAATTTCATCTCCGGACGGTGAAAGTATTTCGGAATTACGGTGATCTCGTGATCATAACAATCGCCACTGTAATCATAGAGATAGCTCTCGATGGTGACTGCCCTGGTGCCGTTCACGGTCGGCTTGGTACCGATATTGGTCATGGCACGGTACTTTTCTCCGTCCAGTAAAACCTCCGAAAAGTATACTCCGTAAGGCGGCAGAAGTTTGTTTTCCGCCGGGATCAGATTGACGGTAGGAATGCCGATGGTACGCCCTAACTGCGCACCGTGCTGCACGATACCGGTAAAGGAATAGGCATAGCCCAGACAGGCATTTGCTTCTTTCAACTCCCCTGCCTCGATCAGCGCCCGCACACGGCTGGAAGAAACCTCCGTATTCCCCACACGCAGCTTCTCTACCTGCACCGTCTCGTATCCCCCGGACCGTTTCATCGCATCCAGCAGTGCAAAATCGCCTTTTCCCCTTGCGCCGAAGGAAAGATCCGTACCGGCTGCCACCAGATGTGCCTTAAGCCGTCTGCACAAATACTCTTCCACAAATTCTTCCGGTGCGATCGACGCACTTTCCTTCGTCATCGGATATTCGATCAAAACATCCACACCGAGTGCTTCCAGGATCTTCCGCTTCTCTTCCCGCGGGGTCAGCACTTTACCGTCGGATACACCAAAGAGTTCCTCCGGGGACGGATGAAAGGTAAATACCGCTGCCAGCATCCCGTCCTGCTTTGCAGACAGGATCTCCTCCAGTAAGCGACGGTGTCCCAGATGTACGCCGTCGAATTTACCGATGGCGACGGCGGTAGGGGAATCGGTATGGATTTGTGATAGATTGTTCAGGATTTGCATAAGTTATATATTACCCCTCATCCGCCCAGCTAACGCATACAGTCCTACTAAACTCGCAAGCTCGTTAAGTAGGAACTGGTATCCGGGCACCTTCCCCCCGCAAGCGGGGGGAAGGCAAGAATATTCGTTCAAAAAAACATATTCTCGGGACGGTAGTTTCCTCGCTCTTTACTATAACGATAGATCGCGCAAAATGCCAGCTCTGCGTTATAGACACGGAAAAATTCTCCGTCCTGCGGGCGAATGCTCTGCTCACGGAAACAATTATCCGTCAGCGGATTGCCGTTATCGATACGCTTCTTTTCCTCCAGACGCACATGCAGCGCACGGTAGTCCTCATAGAAATGCTCAATGGGCAATACATACTCTTCCACCCTGCCGCTCTGCATCAGCTGCTGCACCTGTTCCAGTGTCAGTGCCGTATCTTTGGTAAATTCACCGCTGCGGGTACGTTCCAGCTTTTCCATGGATGCGCCGCACTTCAGCGCCTCTCCGATATCCCGGCATAAGGAACGGATATAGGTGCCCTTGCTGCACTCGATGCGCATAGTCACAAAGGGCAATGCGATCTTTTGGATCTCCAGTGCCAGGATGGTCACCTCTCTGCCTTTACGCTCCACCACCACGCCTTCTCTGGCCAGCTCGTACAGATGCTTTCCGTCCTGCCGGATGGCGGAATACATGGGCGGAATCTGCTCATAGGTTTTCACAAAGCTTTCGCAGACCTCACGCACTTCCTCCTCCGTGCAGGTCACTTCCCGCTGGGTGATCACGGTACCTGTCATATCTTCCGTGTCCGTTGTCACACCCAGGCGCATCTCGCAGACATACTCCTTGGTCTTGTCCGTCAGATGCTCCACCAGTCGGGTGCCCATACCCAAACATACCGGAAGCACGCCTGTTGCTGCAGGGTCGAGCGTTCCGGTATGTCCGATCTTTTTCTGTTTTAATATACCACGCAGTCTTGCGACCACATCGAAGGAAGTGAAACCTTCCTCTTTGTAGATATTGATCACACCTGAGATCATGTTTATCCAAATTCCTTTTTATCCGCCACATCGCAAGGAATCCCCCCAATGGGTCCCCCCTTGCGAATATCTCAGGGAACCTTCCCACTCCGTGGGCCCCTCCCTAAGATGTATCCTCATCCGCCCTTCGGGCACCTTCCCCCCAAAGGGGGGAAGGCAGGTTTAAGAGTATTGTTTTGCAATCTCTTGCACTATCTTTTCTTCGAATTCCGCCACCGTGCCGTCGTACTCACAGCCGGCTGCACGGTCATGGCCGCCACCGCCAAATGCTTCACACACCTTTGCCACATTCACCGCATCCGAGGACGAACGCAGGCTCCCTTTGAAATAACCCGGTGCCTTTTCGTATATATATACGGAGCAGTCCACACCCTCCGTGACACGCAGCCGCTCCACGATACCGCCGGTCTCATCACGTCCGGTACCCAGCCGGGCCATCAGCTCCAGATCCGCACTCGCTACGATCACCTTCCCATCCAGATAGAACCGACTGTGCATCAGCGCATGTCCCATCATCAAATTCTGCAGATTGGTACGCGCATAGAAAGTATCGTCCAGCAGTTTGGCAAAGTCAAACTTATACTCCAGGAGTCTGGCACATGTACGCATGGTCTGCGGACTCGTGTTGGAGAAATGGAATACACCGGTATCATGCGCGATACCCATATACAGAAGCTGGGCAATCTCGGCATCCAGCATCTCATCCGGGATCAGCTCTGTGATGATCTCCGCGCAGGCTGCCGCCTCCGGGATCACATAATTATACTCCCCCGTTCCTTGTGCATTGCTGATATGATGGTCGATATTGATCGTGCGTCCTGCCGCATCGAAATACTTCTTTGCGTCGCTGATACGCTCGTAGTTGGTATCGCAGACGATAAACACATCAAACGGATCCCGCTCCGGAAAATCGACGATCAGATCCTCTCTGCCCGGAACATGATCAAATGCTTTCTCCGGTTTTTCCAGAAATACTTCCACCTTTGCCGCCGGCAGTGCCTTTTTCAGGTACTTTGCCACCGCGAAGGTCGAACCGATGCAGTCACCATCCGGATTGGTATGTCCCGTAATGCCAATGGTCTTTGCGTCTTTTACCAAGCTCAGCAGATCAAACGCCATGGCTACTCTCCATCCTCATCATCATCTGTATCCGAAAGTTCCGGATGTGCCGCTCTGGCCTTATCATCCGCCGCACGCACTTCATCGATCAGCTTGGACATATGATTGCCGTATGCAATGGAATGATCGGCGATAAAGGTCAGCTCCGGCGTGTTGCGCAGGTTCAGCTCATGTGCCAGCTGACGCTTTAGAAAGCCCTCGGCGTTTTTCAGGCCCTTCAGAGCTTCCTTTTCCGCATCACCTTCCACCAGCATGCTCACCCATACCTTGCAGGTCTTCAGATCCGGTGCCACTTCCACATCGGTGACCGATGTGAACTCCGGTACTCGCGGATCCTTCACCTCACTGCGGATCAGCTCCGCTAAGAGCTTCTGCACTTCCGAATTGATCCTTGTATTTTTTACGCTGTTTTTTCGCATATTACCTCGGTACCTCTACCATAATGTATGCTTCTACCTGATCCAGTTCCTGCATCTGATCGAAACCGTCAAATACCAGACCGCATTCAAAGCCGGCTTTTACTTCTTTCACATCATCCTTGAAACGCTTTAAGGATGCCAGGCTGCCTTCATAGATCTGCTCACCTTCACGGGTGATACGGATCTTGCAGTCTCTCTGGAATACACCGTCCAGCACGAAGGAACCTGCAATGTTACCGACTGCAGACGCCTTGAAAATCTGGCGTACCTCTGCGTGACCGATGATCTTCTCTTCGAAGACCGGATCCAGCATACCCTTCATAGCAGCTTCGATATCCTCGATGGCCTGATAGATGACCTTGTACAGACGCACATCTACACCTTCGCGCTCTGCGGTCTGCTTTGCCACCGCATCCGGGCGCACATTGAAACCGATGATGATCGCGCTGGATGCACTTGCCAGCACCACATCGGATTCATTAATGGCACCTACACCACCATGGATCACCTTTACTACTACTTCTTCATTGGAAAGCTTCAGCAGTGACTGCTTCACGGCTTCCACACTACCCTGTACATCGGCCTTGATGATCAGGTTCAGTTCCTTCAGATTGCCCTCCTGGATCTTGCTGAACAGATCATCCAGGGACATCTTCGCCTTGGTATCCTCCAGCAGTTTCTCCTTATTCTGTGCAATGAAGGTATCTGCAAAGTTCTTTGCATCCTTATCGTTTGCGTGTGCGATGAAGATCTCACCCGCATTCGGTACATCGTTAAGACCAAGGATCTCAACCGGAATGGAAGGACCTGCTTCTTTCACACGGCGTCCCTTATCATCCACCATCGCACGCACCTTACCATGGGATGCGCCTGCGGAGATGAAGTCACCGACATGCAGTGTACCCTTCTGTACCAGTACGGTTGCTACCGGACCACGGCCCTTATCCAGCTCGGCCTCGATCACCAGACCACGGGCACGACGTTTCGGATTTGCTTTCAGTTCCAGCACATCTGCGGAAAGCAGGATCATTTCCAGCAGGTTATCGATACCTTCGCCGGTCTTTGCGGAAACCGGTACAAAGATCGTGGAGCCACCCCAGTCTTCTGCTACCAGTTCATACTCGGTCAATTCCTGCTTCACACGGTCAATGTTTGCTCCCGGCTTATCGATCTTGTTGACTGCAACGATGATCTCGATGCCGGCTGCCTTTGCATGGTTGATCGCTTCTACGGTCTGCGGCATAACACCGTCATCCGCTGCGACTACCAGGATCGCGATATCCGTGGAGTTTGCGCCACGCATACGCATGGAGGTAAATGCTTCGTG
>JAFXQR010000213.1 GCA_017526985.1 Lachnospiraceae bacterium | reverse complement strand
GCAAGCAGATTGTTGTCGAAGTAGTCGTTTGCCTTGGCGGAAAACTGCCGGGACTTATCGGAAAGCGTGTTTCGGTAGATCGCTTTCAGGGTGCCGTCCGTAGACCAGCCGCCGCGCTCCATGATATACTGATCCGGCACACCGATCGCGTGTAGGATGGAAGCAGCATAGTGCCTGAGGTCATGGAAACGGCATTCCATTCCCAGGCGGTTCCGGAGCCGGCAGAATGCATCGGAAATGGCAGCAGGTGTGGAAGGGACAATATAGTCCTCCGGATCTCCTGTGCCGATCATATCGATCACTTTCCGGGGCAGTTCTATGCGCCGCACGGAGTCGGAAGTCTTCGGCATATCCTTGTGGATCCACTGCTTGTTTTTATCCAGGACCATATCCGAGTGAACATAGATGCCGGAGAAGTCCGGGAGCACATCCTTGTACTTCAGGGCGCAGATCTCACCACGGCGCAGCGTGCCGATGGAAGAGAGTGTGATAGCAAGCTTCAGATCGGGGCGTGCTTCCTTCATCAGAAGGCTGACCTCGGCGTCTGTCGGGATGCTGTACTGCCGCGGAGCTCTGGCGGGAAGAGTCACATGGAAACTTTTATCCGTATAGAGCGATACAGCAGAGATCACAAGGCCGTAGACATTCTTGACGGTCTTTGCCGAGATCTGGGATGCCAGAGTGCTCACCCAGTTCTGCAGATCGGCGCTGGAGAGCGTATCAATCCGGATTGCGCCAATAGCACCGAGCCGCGTCCTGCGGATCTGATCGTAGGTACGGATCGTAGCAGGGGACAGGACGGCTTCCTTTGCGCTGATATAGCGCTCTACAGCCTCGGATACGGTAAAGTCTGCCAACTGATATCGCTTTTTGTCATTGGCAAACTTGGCAGCCATCATCTCTGCTTCTGCCTTGGTTGCACCGGTAAAGGAACGGTACCGGGCTTTCTTGGTTCCGTCCACGATTTCGTAATGTGAGAACACCTGGACACGCCAGGAGCCGGATGCAAGTTTCTTTGCTTTTGCCATAAAATCACCTCCTTGACACATATGGTATACTGTTTTTGACAGGACCCTCCACACCTCTCAATGAAGTGCCAAATGGAGGGACATTTAGCAAGAGATAACTCGTGAAGGAATAACACTGGGTCCCACAATGGGGTAGGTCGCAAGACGGAGCATTCCTAGGTGCCTGGGGTTATCTTTTTAATTATCTTTTGACTTCAGAGCTTTCTTCTGCTCTTTCTCTAACTGTTTGATGCTCTTTTCAGGAGTGGGTAAATCTTCCGGCATAGTGCCGCCAAGGTCTTTGATGGTTTGGCGAACTTTCTTACCAACCTCATAATGAGTGCGGTTTGCATTTTGCTTACCTTGCACATTTTCTCTGCGAAGTTTTTCCTCTGTCTGCGTAGCTCGGAAGAGGTTAGCGGCCAACTCAGTACTGCCCATATGATCCAAGATGTCATCCTTTGGTTTTAGACCCTTGCGCTTTCGTATATCTCCGGATTTGAGGCCGCCATATAATCCTTGATATCCATAATTTTGGAAGATGGCGTAATCGAGAGGTTCGATCACACCGGCATTATGTGCGGCATCTGCCAACATAGCATTATGGCGTTTCATTTCCGCACGGATAGCGAGGCGTTTCTGGTCTTCGGAAAGCTCATCATAATTATCAATCAATTCCTGTTGGCGAGTCTTAATGGCAAAATAGGATTGTCCGAGAGCGATAACTTCCTTGCGCGGATCACCGTTCATGACAATAAGATAACAGGCATAACGAGTAAGTTGATAATCAATAATAGTTTTATGCGTAGCACCGGCCTCTACGATTTTGCCAACCTCGGCAAAATGGTCGGAAACTTCAGCGCCGCTGTTAATACAGGCCTCCATAGCACGAGATATGGCGTCATTGAATCTACGCCATTGAGAGTATTCCAACGCTACCTGCAGTTCCCTGGCATACCAGAACTCCTGCCCGTACTCATTGATGTGCTTGATACCCTCAAACACGGATACATTGTAGTTGCTCAGATCATTCATTTTGTTATTCCTCCTCTTCAAAGATTAACTGTGTCAAATGGTAGCCTATGCGTTTCTTTTGATATTTTCGTCTTTTTCAAAGTATCTGCCGCTGTCTACCAGATCGGAAGCATAATCAAGTACCTTTGCCTTCCCATCATCATTAAGAGAATCATATTTGCAGAGCAGTTCTTCCTGATCCTTGGAGAGTGTCGAACCGGCAGTAAGGGTGGGGGTGATGATGGTTGTGGTATTGGAACGTCCGGTCAAGTAATTCATATCGACATTAAAATAGTCAGCAATAGCTTCGAGCGTTTCTTTTTTGGGATATCTAGTGCCGCGCTCATAATGAGATAAAGCCTGTTTGGTAATATGCAAAGCATCTGCGAGTTGTTCTTGAGTCACGTGTCTATCTTTTCGTAATTTCAGCAATATATTCTTGAATTCTCTCATGGGCCACCTCCAAGTCTTTTTTACCATTATAAACGAAGTGTTTACAAGTGTAAACAAAAAGTTTATCAAAAAGTATTGACAAAAGTATACATATCGTTTATAGTGGTTGCAAGTAAACAAAACGTATACAACAAGCAAGGAGGTGATGGAGATGGACAAAGAACAAATCGCAAGCAGATTGAAGAGCTTGCGAGGTGGAAAGAGCCAGCAGGAAGTAGCGGCAGCAGTTGGAATTACGCCTATGGCTATATCATTATACGAATCCGGAGAACGAATTCCAAGAGATGAGATCAAGGTGAAACTCGCTGAATATTACGGAACGACTGTTGATGCGATTTTTTTTGCAAATTAAGTATACAAAACGTATACTTTGCACTGATACGATCGTATCAGGTTTTTCAAAGAATGTATTGACATTCTTTGAAAAACATTGATCCTCACTGGAACAAATTGCGAACGGAGGTGAGTGGGATGAAGTTGGATCAAGTAAAAACCTTTGCGAAGTTGAAAGAAAAGGGGCTGACGCAGGAAGAAGTAAGCAGGAAAGCCGGGATATCACGGGCGACAATGAGTTTTGCATTCAACGGCAAGAGTTGCCGGGAGGATACGGTAAAGGCAATCGCAAAGGCTATGGAATGTCGGGTAGAAGAGATCACGGCAGCAGGATAGGAGGAAGGGATGGAAGAGAACAAAATGAGGGAGTGTCCGTTTTGCGGACAGAGTGCAGGGTACGATGAAAAGGAAATGCGGATTGAATGCACAAATACCAGATGCAAGGCAATTGTTTGGTTTGATTTTGATGTTCCAAGCGATGTGAATGAAGAAGAGTATATAAGCCGAGAGAATAAAGAGCGGTGGCAGAAGAGGACAGAAGATCAGTCCATCGCATCAATGCTTTATGGATTAAGTGAGAGAAAGAGCACTGAGTTTCAAAGAAGCTTATATGACATTGCGAAGTATGGCGGATTAGCTGATTCGCTGTATAAAGCGAAAAAGCTAATCCGCGAAATACAAGAAGAACTCGACTCGGTGAATCTTAGTGAGGAACTTCTAAAAGTAATTGAACGACTTGATCGTCAATAAGCTTGGCTCCAGCGAGAATATTGTTCATGCCGGTGTAGTTATCGCCGTCAATCAGGTCGTGGCAGTTGGGGCAACGGTGGTGCTCAAGATTATTATCGGTAGGACGGTCGAGTTCGTAAGAGCAACCGCATTTGCATTTGATACGGAATTTGATTTTCAAAGAATTATCCTCCTTTCGCAATACTCGGCATTGGCAGTGCCTGTGAAGAGAGGATAGCACAGAAGAACAGAGAAGACAATCACGGCAGCAGGATAGGAAAGGAGGGCAGGATATGACCACATTTGAGCAGATCATACGGATCGGGATGATGCGGACCGGAATCAGCAGCGTAGCACGACTGGCGGAGAGAACCGGAGTGCCTTACGCGACGATAAACCGCAGGTTCAGAACACCGCAGGGATGTCTTGCGTATGAGATGGAGACTTTTGCGGATGTGCTCGGCATAGAGATCGGAGATATCGCAGAGTCCTGCCGGAAAAAGAAAGGAAAGAAGACCGCATGATAGCAGAAATGATAGCCGCAGTGTGCACTTGCTTGCAGATCATGGCACCACACCTGCAGGAACCGCAGACAGTCCGGTGCACATGTTATCTGCCAACTGGACACCGCACCGCAGACGGAACAGTACCGTATGAAGGTGTCATTGCCAGCAATCGGGAGCATCTGGGTGATATGGCAATCCTGCTGACACTGGATGGGGAGTATATCGCGACGATGGAGTGCCGGGATGTGGGCGGTCATCGGAAACTCCGGAACGGCACCGCGATCGATGTGTATAGGGATACGATGGACCGCGCATGGGACTGGGTACATACCTATGGCGATTACGTGCAGATCATATGGATTCCGGCGGAGGGTTAAAGATGAAGACGACAATGACACCAAAAGAACGCATCCGGCTGCAGGTGAGCATCTACAGAGATCTGCAGAAAGACAACGAGCGACTGGCTGTGGCGTATGAGGATAAGCAGAAGACGGAAAGCTGGGCGGTTCACAGCTATAACGCTGCCAATGTAAGAGCGGTCACTTATGAGCTGGTGGCCAATAAGCTGGAAGAGATCCTGAAGGACTGGGATGAGATGGAAGGGGATGACAGAAAATGAGAGATGGAAAGATAGCGATCGAGATCAATCTGAAGAAACTGGCGGTCATAGCGGGTATGGTTCTGTCTGTATGGCTTTCCGGTGTGTGCGGCGAGGGCGAAACGCTCCTGCTGATCATACCGGCAGGGATCTCTTATCTGGTAAGCAAGGAGGCGTGAGATGGAATATCTGGGATGCGAAGAATATGACCTGCACTGCCCCCTGCTGGATCTGACGAAGACATACATCAAGACAAGGCAACTGGTGGAAGACCTGAAGCACGGCAACGCAGAAGCGGCGGTTGCCGGGGATGTGGTCACGGCATTGAGTGAGATCTTTGAAGGCGGACACTTCGACAGGATCATCCAGAAAGAACTGGAAGTATATCTGATCAACCTGCGAACGATGATCCGGGAAGAACTGGAAGCAGACGAAAAGGAACAGTTGGAAATGCGTGCGGAAGAAAGTCAGTCGGAAGGGCCGGCATATGTGAACGCGATCCCAAAGAATGACTACCGACGGCATCAGAACGGAACAGAACGGGCACGGGGCGCTATTGGAACACAGACAGGAGCTCGATGAGTTGGAGGGCCATGATGGGGAATAGGATAGAAGAACAAACGAACGCCAGAAATCCGACACAGCGTCTGACGGTCAGAGAGGCCCTGAAGCGGGATATCACGGAACTGTTAGAAAAGGCCACGAAGAATGCCACGGATAAGAAGTACCGCCCGGCGATCCTCTTTAAGGATCAGGCTGACACTCTGTTCACTTGGGGGATCCGGCGCGGGCTTTTGAACGAGGATGACCGCATAGTCATTTACGGAGACCGGCACCTGAAAGGTGGAAAGGAAGAGTACACGCCGGGAATCTTCCCGGAGGATCTGGAGGCCAAGTGTCGAAAGATCATCGATTACGATGATGTCGAGGTAGAGG
>JAFXQR010000212.1 GCA_017526985.1 Lachnospiraceae bacterium | reverse complement strand
TTCTTCCGGGTCTTTCCCGTCTCCGCTTTGTTTGGAAAACATCTCCGATACCATTTCCCCGGAAAGCAGCTTATGCCCGATCAGTCCCTTCCAGAACTTTACGATATCCTCTGCCGTAACAAATGCCCCTCCGTCACCGGTGCCCTTTGCACCAACAGAATAAATATTGGTGCGAAAGTCTTTTGTGTCCGGACAATAGATATAACTGTTCGCGCATTTTGCAGGCAGTTTATCAAAGGCAAAATACCCGGTCGATTCCATCCCGCAGGGATCGAAAACATTTCTTTTCAGATATATGTCAAAATCCAGGCCCGTGATCTTCTCTATGATCATAGCAAGCAGTACATATCCCGAATTATTGTACTGAAATCTCTCACCCTTCGGATACATCATGGGTTTGTCTATGAACAGCGGGAGCACATCCTTATTATGTCTTATCCTGTAATTGGGATAATCTGTCCAAAGAGCCTCATAATCATCCATGACCGACTCATCGAAATAATCCGGAACGCCGGAAGTGTGATTCAAAAGCTGCTTCACGTTGACATCCGGATCAATACTTTTCAGATCGATATCAAGGATCGTCCCGAGAGTATCTTCGAACCCCAGCTTTCCGGCTTCGATCAGCTGAAGGATCCCCACGGCAACAAAGGTTTTACTCATGGATGCCGTTGCAAATCTTGTGTTCAGCGTATTCGGGATCTCATTTGCCAGATCCGCAAATCCGCCGCTGTAACTCAAAAGCAGCTCTTCATTTTGAACGATATACGCATTTCCCCTGAATTCTTTATCCATTTCTGTTATCATAATAAAACCCCTCACAATGCCGCAAGCTGTTCTACTCCGGACTCTGCCTGATCCACCCCGGGATCCCGGTTTGTCATCACGACAGAAAGTTCTCCGCTCACGAAATTCATTTTCAGCATACTCTGTCCGTTTTCTCCCCAGCCCTGCGACACCAGCGTGTCATCGCCGCGAAGGAACAGCCCCAGGCCAACCCAAGAAAAGTTCTCCGCAGGCCTGATCATTTCCTGCGCGGATTCCCTGCGTAAAAACAAACTCCTGCCATTTACAGCCTTGATGAATTCTTCTGCGAGCATCATCAGTTCATACGGCGTACTCCATAAACCCGAAGCAGCAAGATCCGGGATCTGCGGGTACTTCCCCGGGATCAATGCGCCTTCACTGTCATATCCTGCAGCCATGTTCTGATCTTTTTCCCGAAGTTCGATATTCTGCAGTGAGGCAAAGAAGGTCCTCTTAATCCCTAACGGCTCAAAAACATACTTTGTTGCGACTTCTTCAAAGCTTAATTGCATGACTTCCTGAATCATCAATTGCAGCACACAGTAGCCAGCATCACTGTATTCAAATTCTGTTCCCGCCTGTTTTTCCGACTCGGCCCGGCGTTTATTATATGCAGTTCTTCCTTCCAGAATATCCGTTAAACTGATCACGGGATCGTTACGGCGTAGTCCGTAAAAAGAATCTTCCCCATCGATGATACCGGAGGTGTGATCAAGGATCGATCTTATCGTTGCATCGCTTTCTTTTCCATCCTTTTTGAGCAGCTTCCACTGATGAAGATGGCGGTTGGCAGCTTCATCGATATTCAGCAGCCCCTGTTCCTGAAGCTTCACCACGATAATTGCAGTAACAAACTTTGATATCGAGCAGGCCGGGAAAATCGTATGCCCATCCACAGGAATACTGTTTTCTTTATCAGCGGCTCCGTCAAATTTTAAAATCTCTCTTCCTGCTGCATCCCTGTAGGCGCAGCTCACCCCGGGAAAGCGTTCATATATCTGCCTCTCGGGGCTTTCGGGTTCAAGATTCATATACTCCTTAAGCGCGATGTATTCCCTCTGATAGGATCCTCTTTTTTCCTCGCTTACCTCAGCAAAGGACTCATGCGCGGAAAACACTTCCAGGGCTTCCTGCAATGGGATCCATTCCGGCTGTACGCCGCGCTGCTTTTCCACATCGGTAAGTCTCATCTGCCCTTTTCCCGCCACTTCACAAACAAAGAAATACCCCGTATAGCGGTATTCTTCGTAATACTCATGCATAAAAAGAAATTGTCTAAGCGGGCGGACGATCACGCCGGTTTCTTCCTCGACCTCGCGGATCACGCACTCTTCGGGAGTTTCTCCTTCCTCTATTCCGCCGCCGGGAAGCAGCCACCATCCGGAATTCAATTCATGCGTAAGGAGGATCTTTCCGTCCTGTATGATGATCGCCCTGCTGCCGTCACGTGTCTTTGTATAGTTTTCGAAGCGGTTTGCCCCCAGTATTTCTACGGTCTTCATGTTCTTCCCTGCTTTCCGTCCATATAAACTTTTTCCCGGAATCCTCTGCTTCTCCCTGTACCCTCCGGTATCAATTATACACCTTTTTCAGTGACTTTCACCACAGTCAGCGATCCACTCCTATCCACTGTATGAAAGCTGTCTTATCAATGCTGTTATATCCTGCCTTTTCATAGAAATGCAGAGTCTCCGGCTTCTTCGATCCGGTAAGCAGCATCATTTTATAGCAATTCTCCTGCTCAGCGATTTTCTTTGCATATGCCAGGCATTCTCCTGCATAGCCCTTTCCTCTGTGATCAGCGTGCGTTACTACATTTTCAACAAAGGCATAGGGTCTTACATTCCTTGTAAGATTCGGTATGATCACGCATACGCAGGAGGATACGATCTGACCGTCCATCTCGTTCACGATCAGATGATGATTCGGATCTTCAAGGATCTGATCCCATGTTTTCTCCAAATGCTTATCATGCACCGGAATACGGTCTTCATGTAAGAACAGATACAGCTCAAGCAATGCATCCAGATCTTCTTTTACGACTTCCCGTACCATACGAAACACCTCGCGTCCGTTATTATTACCCTATCCTGTCAAACGCCTCTGAAAGCCGGGTAATACTCTCCACACCTTCAGGAATACTCTTTCCGAAGCGGTTCAGCCACAGGGCTCTGATCCCGACCTTTGCCGCGCCATGCACGTCACCGCTGACGGAATCACCGATATGGATCACTTCATCCGGCGCAAGACCGGTGGACTTCAGTGCCAGTTCGAATAATTCTTTCCTGGGCTTATAACTCTTTGCATCCTCGGAAGTAAACACTCCCGCCGGATGCAGATCATGATATGCGATCGCCTGTAAGACGTCGGAAATATCAATGTTAGAAACCACATATACCGGCAGAGGACTCTTTTCGAAAAACTCCTTCGAATCTTCAAAGATCGGCGGTTTGACCCAATGGGCGAACATCATATTGCTCAATTCTTTTGCATCGGCATCGGAACCGAAGCGCTCCAAAGTATGTACTAATGATCTTTCCTCCAGAGCCCTCTGTGTTTCAAAGCTTTCACCAAAGGAATTCATAAACATGGTCTGAAAATCCTTCCACCAGAATGTATCCACTTCCGAAGGATCTTCCACTCTTCCGCTTTTGCATATGATATCCGTGATCTTTTTGATCACTTCACCGTCTTCATGTACGATGGTTCCATAAAAATCCACGAAAAATGCTTTGATACTCATCTTCTTCTGCCTTTCCAAGCTTATTATATCAATTATCAGCCATTTAATAAAATCAGTTTTATTCTCATTGCACCGCAAAAAGGCTTTCCTGCATGTCTATCCAGGATTCCTGCGGCACTTCATGTATGCTGTCTCCATCCCTGTAATTTCCGATCAGAAATGGTGAAGCCGGATCATGCAATCTGTTCTGCGAATAGATTACTTCCGGTTCAGCATTTGCATAGCAATACTTACAAAGATGAAGGCAGGTATTGTAAGCGCCTATATCACAGGACAGATAGCAGGCACATTCCGATCTGGCGCCTTTCTTCTTTGGTGCTGTAAGTCTTTTGCCGATGGCCTTTTCATAATCGCTGATCTTCATACAGCCGCTGCAATCAGCTCCGTACTCTGCCAATTCATTTCCTTCCGCACACGGCTTAACGCTCATGCTGCATTCCGTTGCAATCTTTATGATCTCTTTCCCCAGCTTTAATCTGTCAGCCTTTGAAACTACTCTTGCCTCCGGAAAATTCTTCATGACTTTCGGATACAGATCGATAAAACTGATAACCACCGTCTTCGTATATCCCTTCAGGCTTTCCGCTATCTGCCTGAAAGCATGTAAATGATATTCCGCTGTATATCTGTCCGATAAAAGAATAGGATCATATCTCCATCCAACAGATCGCACACCCACCATATCCGACAATTTCTTAAAATCCTCTATCAAACGATGTTTATCCGGTACATTTGGCTCAATATCCCGTCCATACGGCGTGATCGTCACAAACCAATACTGTCCGAAATCCTTTATTAGATCCATATATGGAAACATAGGTGCGGGATTCTTTGTACAGAACCCTATCACATCGACTACCGACGGATCCAGTCTATACCTGCTCACCTGATTCGGATTATACGGATTGCGAACACAGACAAAGCCCTCTTTTATCCTTCCCGCAAACCACCCGGCATAAAAAGCCGGTATATCAGTTCTTTGTCCTGTATTAATGATCATATATACATCTGCCTCTTCTCATACTTCCCATCATTCTTTGTGCTTACAAAGCCGGTTCCTGATCCGCCCAGTCCCTATCCACGAATGATACACTCCTTCCCCAAATCCCTTTACGAGTTTCTATTCTCCTCCGAATCCCGCATATGGTATCGATCCGATGAGACAGCGTGCGGCATCCTCAATATCTTCGTAATCAAGCTCTTCGCCTTCTCGTTCACAGCATTCAAACTCATCAACGATATTCTCGATCAGCACCATATCGATAAACAGCGGCAGCTTCTTAAGCATCTCCTCCGGAATATCTGTTTCGCTCCTGTAGCCCCGCAATTGAAGTTCGAAGCATTGCTGCATCAGTTCGAAGCGCTTGACCGGATCGTTTTCCTGCCTTGTCCAGCCTTCATTGTGGATCCAGAGGTTGGCAAGGTCAAACATATACCAGCAGTTCATGCAGTTGTCAAAATCGAATACCTTGATCGCGCCCGTATCCAGGTCGACATGGTAATTGCCATCGCTGAAATCAAAGTGAACCAGGCCATAGCAGTTTGAATCCTTCGGGAGCGCATGAAATGCGTCCAGACGTTTGGTTATCGCCTTCTTCAATTCACCGTATTCGTCAGGGATCAGTCTGTTTAAGTATGTCATATTATACTTGTCAAAATAATCCGTGCGCGGATGAAGCGGCGTATATAATCTGGAAAGCCTGTGGATCGCGCCCAGAGTCTTGCCGGTGTTATAGAAATATTCACTCAAAGGTGCTCCTTCCCGGTAACGGTAGCCGTTATCCGCCAGGAGCATTCCTTTGGCATATTCAAACAGGCTGACATATACAGCCTCACCATCCGCTTCCACGCACTCCACCAGCCTGCCATGAGCAGATGGGATCACATCCGCCACAGGCGCAGCGTTTTCCGCCAGGAAATGCACAAACTCTGTTTCCGCGAGATAATCTGCCTCGCTGCGGTCTCCGATGTCGGAGATACGAAGAACATATTGCTTGATCCCGTCCCGGCTGACAATAAAGATCCGGTTCCGACCGCCTTCATGGTCGGAAACCGGGGTAAAAATGCAATCTTCCAGGTTGTAAAGGTGTTTCAACTGT
>JAFXQR010000211.1 GCA_017526985.1 Lachnospiraceae bacterium | reverse complement strand
TCTACCAGATGGGTTCCCTGCTCTTCGTTAAAGCTGTTCAGGTACGGTACGTGCTCCACATAGTTTGCATCAAACTCGCCGGATTCTACCACCAGGTTCGGCTGTACATAATCTTCAAACTCTACGATATCCAGCTCATAACCGTAATCCTTCAGGATCTCTGCTGCCTTTGCCAGGATCTCTGCGTGGGGTACCGGAGATGCAGCAATCTTGATGGTCTCGCCGTTACCCGGTACGATGTCCAGTGCGCCGGCTACCACTTCTGCACTTCCTTCCGTAACTTCTGCAACTGTTTCTGCAGCCTCTTCCGCAACGGTCTCTGCCACTTCCTGTACTTCCGCTTCTGCTGCCGCCGGCTCAACACCTGCATTTGCTACATTTGCCGGTGCCTGCTCTGCACCGCAGCCGGTCAGGGATGCGATCCCCAATGTGGATGCTACCACGCCTGCCAGTAAATTCTTGATCTTGTTTGTTTTCATAATTTGTTTCCTCCTTTTTGTTTGCAATCTGAATGTTTGTGTTTTTTGAATGTTTCTCTACTCCATAATATAAATGGGCAAAAGAAAAGCCCGGAACTTTTCTCTCCCAGGCAACGGCATTTTACTCTGATCTGAAATGACAGATCACTGTAAACTGTGTTCAGACAGATGAGCCTGACACCCTGCCGTATTGCATGCCTGGGAGATCAACATTCGACACATACACCCTAAGATCACAAAACTTTGTTTTCTCATTTCTTGCTTTTTCCTTTCGTAATTTTCTCTCTCAAAATTTTCTTTCGTTTTGATGAAACAGATATTACACCTTATCGCCTACTATGTCAATAGGTTTTGTAAATATTTTTTTTCAAAAGATTTTTTAACCAAAAAAAGACCGCCAATATATGGCGGTCTTGGATGTATCCTTTTATGCTTCCAGTAATTCGATACCTTTTTTGATGCGGGCGATGCTCTCTTCCTTACCGATGATCTCCATGATCTCGGTAGCGCCGGCAGGCGTCATCTGCTTACCGGAGACTGCGGTACGCACCGGCCACAGAACATATCCGTTCTTGTACTCGTGCTCCGCAGCATAGTTCTGCAACAGAGCATACAGCGCGTCATTGCTATAGTCGTCGTGTGCCTCCAGAATGGGCAGCAGATCTTTCAGCACTGCCAGGGAGCTTTCCTTCGTGGTCTTCATCTTCTTATGTACATACATCTCGGTATCATACTCCGGCAGCGCATTGAAGAAATCTACCAATCCTTCGATGTCGGGGAACACTTCGATACGCGTCTTCACCATGGCACCGATCTTTTTACGGTCCAATCCCGGCTTTAAATATTTCTCCAGATACGGCTCTGCCATCTCCATGAACTTATCTTCGTCCATGGCTTTTAAGTATTCGCCGTTCATCCAGCGAAGCTTCACGATATCAAATACTGCCGGAGATTTGCTGATGCGGTGATAATCAAACTCTTTGATGAGCTCGTCCAGAGAGAAGATCTCCCGGTTGTCTTCCGGGCTCCAGCCCAGCAACGCGATAAAGTTTACGACGGCCTCGCTCACAAAGCCCTGCTCGCTCAGATCCTCAAAGGAAGAATGTCCGGAACGCTTGGAAAGCTTCTTATGATTCTCATCCGTAATAAGCGGCAGATGAATGTAGACCGGGCTCTCCCAGCCAAAGGCATCATAGAGTCTCTGATACTTCGGAGACGAGGAAATATACTCGTTACCGCGTACCACATGGGTAATGTTCATGGTATGATCGTCCACCACATTGGCAAAGTTGTAAGTCGGATAACCGTCCGACTTAATGAGGATCATGTCATCCAGCTCGGCATTCTCTACGGTGATATCCCCATACAGCTCATCCGTAAAAGTGGTCGTGCCTTCGTTCGGAATATTCTGACGGATGACAAAAGGCTTGCCTGCTGCCAGATTGGCTTCCACTTCCTCTTTGGATAAATGCAGGCAGTGCTTGTCGTAGATCATGATCTCCTTGCCGTCTTCGCCGATACTGGTCTTTAAGGATTCCAGACGCTCCTTATCACAGAAGCAGTAATATGCCTCTCCCTTATCGATCAGCTCTTTGGCGTACTTCATATAGATGCCGGTCTTCACACGCTCGCTCTGTACATAGGGGCCATAGCCGCCATCCTTATCCGGACCTTCGTCATGGGTAAGCCCTGTCTTTTCCAGGGTACGATTGATGATATCGATGGCACCTTCCACAAAACGCTCCTGGTCGGTATCCTCGATACGCAGCATAAAATCGCCGCCCTCATGTTTTGCCACCAGAAACTCATACAGTGCCGTTCTTAAATTGCCGACATGCATCTTTCCCGTCGGACTGGGTGCATACCTTGTTCTGATCTTTGTCATAGTATATCTCCTCCATATAAAATATTTGTATAAACTATTTAAATAACATCAACCATGTCTTCTGCGGTGCCAGATCACGATACCGCTGATCAGTAATACCGCCGGCAATACGCCGATCAATACCACCGAAAAAAAGCCTCTTGCGCCGTTTCCTACCAGCACCGGGTTATAGGAATAACTCTTCACCGGAATGTCCGTCACATCATCCACCATACTCACCTTTGCCAGCGCTTTCATAAACAGATCGTAGTTGGTACCGTTCACGGCCTGATTGATATCGCTGTACATAAAGTAATCGGACGAAAAGACGACGATGCGTGATGTGCTGTCTGCGCCATACCGTTCTGCATATACCCCCAGAGAAAACGGTCCCTGGATCTCTTCGCCGCTTTCTCCTACCAAGGTATGTGAGGTACGGGAAGACCGCAGGAAGGTCATCGCCGTGGCATCCGGAGCTTCCACGATCTGCAGTCCTTTTGCAAAGGGCAGATATACAAAGCGCGTGC
>JAFXQR010000210.1 GCA_017526985.1 Lachnospiraceae bacterium | reverse complement strand
CCAGTCCTTTCAAGGACGGTTGCCAGAATCACTATTGTAAGACTAGATTCAACTACATATAAGTGGAACTTAGGGGGAGATCCTGTAAGAGTAAGATCTACTTAGAGGTATTAGAAGTGGAATTTAACTTTTCACTTCACATCAGATCAAAATCCGTAAGCCGAAATTGACATTTCAAAAAGGTAAATGCTAATATGAAAGTGATGTTTTTCTGAAAAATAAGTAACAGGGGGCAAATTCTATGCAACAAAATTCCATTTTAAAATACACAAAACCCGCAGCGGATTTTAATGAGGCGCTGCCGATCGGAAACGGAAGGATCGGTGGTATGGTGTATGGCGGCCCGGAAAAAGATCTGATCGGATTGAATGAAGATTCGGTCTGGTCGGGCGGTTTGCGTCACCGCGTTAACCCTGATGCAAAGCAGGCGCTGGGAGAAGTACGCGAATTGCTGGCAAAGGGTGATATCCCGGCAGCAGAAAAGATCGCCTTTGAAAAAATGCAGGGGATCAATCCTAACAGCAGACACTATATGCCGCTGGGAGATCTGCACATCGATTTTTCGCATATATCCGAAGCGGAGATCACGGACTATGAAAGAACGCTGGATATCGGCGATGCCGTTGCAAAGGTAAGTTTTTGCGCAGACGGTGTGAAATATACCAGAGAGTATTTTGTATCGGCGCCGGATCAGGCGCTCATTGTGAGAATCACAGCTTCCCGGCCGGGAAAAGTTTGTCTGGATGCTTCGATCGATGGTCGAGATGATTATTATGACGATAACCGTCCCTGCGGAAAAAGCAGCATCCTCTATACCGGCGGCTGCGGATCGGCAGACGGCATCTTTTTTGCAGCGGTCCTGGCCGGCAGAGTGCAGGGCGGAACGGTGCAGACTGTCGGCAATGTCTTGCGTGTGACGGGAGCGGATGAGGCGATATTGGTGTTTACCGCCCGGACCAGTTTTTACGAATACAGCCTGTGTGAAAGCAAAGACCGCTTGCGTCATCCGGAAGGTGGCCGGATCCTTCCGGGCAGAGACTTTGAAAAGCGGGCGATCACAGACGCACAAACAGCGATAGCCAAAGACTATAATGACCTGCGGGAGCAGCATATCCGGGATTACAAAGCCCTGTATGACCGTGTTACCCTTCAGCTCCCGGATAACAGCGACGGTGCTTCAGAGCTTCCGACGGATGAGCGGATTGCCAGACTGCATAACGGGATTGAAGCATCCGGGGAACTTCCCGGTGACAACAAACTGATGGAGTTGTATTTCCAGTATGGCCGTTATCTGATGATCAGCGGCAGCCGTCCGGGCACACAGCCCCTCAATCTGCAGGGCATCTGGAATAAAGATATGTGGCCGGCGTGGGGCTGTAAGTATACTGTGAATATCAATACGGAGATGAACTACTGGCCGGTGGAGAGTTGCAATCTGTCGGAATGCCATCTGCCTCTGTTTGATCTGATGGAACGGGTCTGCGAAAACGGTCGTGTGACCGCACGGGAAATGTACGGCATCGAAAAGGGATTTGTTTCCCATCACAATGTGGATCTGTGGGGGGATACGGCACCGCAGGACAAATGGATCCCGGCAACGATATGGCCCATGAGCGGTGCGTGGCTGGCATTGCATGTTTTTGCGCATTACGAGTATACGGGTGATGAAGAGTTCCTGCGGGAAAAATATCACCTGATCAAAGAAGCGGCCGAATTCTTTACGGAGTTTTTGATCGAAGATAGCGAAGGCCGGCTGGTAACATCGCCGTCGGTTTCCCCGGAAAATACATACCGGACGGAACAGGGTGTGGAAGGCTGTATGTGTATCGGACCTTCGATGGATTCGCAGATCCTGACGGTTCTCTTTAATGATGTGATCAAATGCACGGAGATCCTGAAAACGGATGCGGAGTTTGCAGATACCTTAAAGCAGATCGTCAAGAGACTGCCGCAGCCGGAGATCGGCAAATACGGACAGATCAAGGAATGGGCGGTGGATTATGACGAAGTAGAGATCGGGCACCGGCATATCTCACAGCTTTTTGCGCTGCATCCGGCGGATCTGATCACACCCAAGGGAACGCCTGCGCTGGCAGAGGCTGCAAGGGCAACCTTAAACCGAAGACTTTCTCACGGCGGCGGACATACCGGCTGGAGTCGCGCATGGATTGCCAATATGTGGGCCAGACTGTATGATCACGAAAAGTTTTACGATAACATTCTGCGGCTGCTGGGCAATTCCACCAATCCCAATATGCTGGACAATCACCCGCCGTTTCAGATTGACGGTAATTTCGGCGGGACGGCAGCCATCGCGGAAGCGCTGCTACAATGCACAGGCGGTGAGATCATCCTGTTGCCGGCACTTCCGAAACAGTGGCCGGAAGGCAGCATCAATGGATTGCGCGCAAAAGGTGGCATCACAGTCAACCTTCGCTGGAGCAAAGGGCAACTGACGGAAGCAGAACTGATCCCCGATCGGGATGGCGAATGCCGGGTACGCATCGGAGAAGAAACCCGCACGATCCCACTGACAGCAGGGGAGAAGTGCCGGATCGGATGATATTGTTATATCAGAAAACAGAGAAAGAGGGGGAATGTAAATGAAACTGTGGAGTTGGGAGAAGAAGCCTTCCACATCGAAGGGACGCTTGAAAAGAGGGGATATTTTCTGTTTTGCTTATGACGAGCAGACTTATTGTTTCGGACGGATCATTGAGTCGGATCCGAAGCAGTCGCTCATCATTGTTGAGATACTGGATCATATCTCCGATCAACCCAAGATTGATGAAGAGACGATCTTGCATGCCGGCAGAATGATCCCGCCGCTGAATGCACGAGACATGAATTTCGAATGTTACAACTGGCGGATCATCGGACAGCAGGAGGATTATTATGCTCCGGACTACGATGAGATCTATACTACGGGCTATGTCGGCGGGCAATTATGCAAAATCGATCTCCATGGAAATGCGACTTCTATTTCACAGGAAGAGCATAGCAAATACAGATATACCACTCAATTATATACCGATGAATATGTAAAAAATGAGATCCATGAGTGTATCCTGCAAAAAAAGTATTCTTCCATTTTGGCGAACAAGAACTATCCGACAGATCCGCAGGAATTTGGCAGGTTTGTGAATGTTTTGTTTGCTGCCGGAAGATATGCAGATGTCATTGAGGCGATATTAATACTTCTCAAAGATCAGCAGGATCTGGATACGATGGCAAAACTTTTGACTTCCTGCAACAATTTGGAACAATATGAGGATACTTTAAAGTATCTGGAGGAATATAAAAATCTGTATGCAGACAAAATGCGTCTATGGTACTATTTCGCAGGTGATGCGTATCTTGGAAAAAAAGATTATGACAATGCGTTGACCTGTATTGAGAAAGGCTTCGCAGAATGTGAAAGGGAAAAGGGCGCGGGCAGCCTGGTCGGAAGGGCTTATGATCTTGCAGTGCTGGATTTTAGAAATTTGCGATTCAGACATGAAAGTGCGCTTGAGGAACAGGAAAAAAGAACGGGTAATTTTATTATAGATGAAGATGAATTGGAAGAATATGCGGATGATGGCGTTACAACCGAAGTGATCATTCCGGATGGGATCCGCAAGATCGGATCACACGCATTTAAAAACTGTGATCGAATAAAATCCGTGATCATTCCGGAAAGTGTCAGGGAGATTTCTACGGGTGTCTTTACGGGATGTACCAACCTGGAAAAAATACAGTTCCCTTCCCATATCGATCATATTATTAAGAACCCTGAGGTCTTTGAGGATACGAAATGGTATAAAAACCAGCCGAAAGGACAGATCATTGTGGGCGATTATCTGTATGCATATACCGGAGAGGAAGAGGAGGTTGTGATCAGGGATACGGTCAGGTCGATCGGATCCGGTGTTTTTCGAAATAAAACCGGGATCAAAAAAGTGGTGATCCCTGCAAATGTAAAGAAAATATACGCCGAAGCTTTTTGCGGATGTACCAATCTGGAAACCGTGGAAATGGCAGAAGGACTTGAAAGGATCAGTTCCTATGCTTTTCAGGATTGTGAAAAACTGAAAGAGATGATCCTGCCGTCTGGTATAAGCAGCATTGCAAACGGAGTATATATCGGTTGTAAGAATCTTCGGGAAGTCAGTATTCCAACCGGCGTTAAGCAGATATATGAAGAGTTGTTTGCCGGGGCGACATCCATACAGAAGATCACCGTAGGGGATGCTAAGCTGACTTTCGGACATGATGCATTCGGTCGCAAAGAAAAGTATCCGGAAGCATTGTACGAGAATTCACCGGAATTGCCGATCCATCTGTCGGATGGTGATATCAAGCAGTACATTGATTTCAATCGGCTACCGGAGAATATTCAGGCGTATCTGTTTGTGAAAAGGCAGAGCAAATCGCTGGCATCGTATTATCAGAAGAGTATTAACGAGAGTAATGCAGTGGCGATCGGTAATCATATCACGGAATTGATGAAAACCAAACTCAGCGCCAAAGAAAAGAAGAATGCGGAATTGTTCTTTACGCAGTATGGATCGCTTATGTGATCCACAAGGGAAAGATTTGCTCAGCAGTCATTGGATGCTCTTCCTGTTCTGAGGAAGCCTTGCGGACAGAAGGTAATGATTGAGCTATGACTCAATAAAATCGAGCAGTTCTTCAAATACGATCGCATGTCCGGGCTCATTTAATATCTCGTGTCGCATATTTGCATATAACTTTCCGGAAATATCTGTATAGCCATAGTGTTTTAGATGGTCGATCGCAGCCTGGAAAGCCTCCTTGCTGACGCCGCAGGGATCGTCGGCACCGGAATAGAAACGGATCGGCAAGGAGGGATTTTTTACGGAATAGCCCTTGTTCGTATATGTAAGCATGGTCAAAAGGACCAGATTCTCAAATCCGTTCAGGGTAAAGAGATAATTGCAGAGCGGATCCGCGTTGTATTTTTTGACTTCCTCTGCATCGGAATTGACCCACGAATGCAGGAGTCCTTCGCTTTGGAAGCGTTTTTCATAGCCGCCCATGACCAGTTTGCCGATGAACTGGCTGCGCCTGCGTTCCCCAAAGATGGCCTTAAATACCCGGATCACAAACAATCCCGGTTTGGCTCCCGGCAATTCGGAAGGGCATCCGATCACCAGCAGTTTGTCAATATCGGAATCGTATCTCCGAAGATAGCATCGCACCGCCATCGATCCCATGCTGTGTCCGGCCAGGATCAGCGGCAGATCTTTTCTCCCGGTCAGTTCTTCTGCATATTTTTTGATCTCCACCGTGATCTCGTGGATGTCCTTTACCAGCGCTTTAAAGCCACCCTCATAAAAGTATCCAAGATCTTCCGCTGACCGCACACTCTTTCCATGCCCGCGATGATCGTGGATCACAGAGATATATCCTTGCCTGCTCAGATATTCGATAAAGGGAAGATACCGTTCCTTGTATTCATTCATCCCGTGAACCAGCTGAATGATCCCCTTGATCTCGGAGCTATTTTCCGGCTCCATCCGGAGTACCGACAACGGCAGTCCGTCCGACCCGGAGGTATGCGTGTAATATGTCTGCTTCATATTCGTAACCCCCTTTCCCATTCATAGTCTAATTATATCAAAAGTTGTCAATGATGACGAGTGTCCATCCTCTTGCCTTCCCCTTGAGGGGAAGGTGGCCGCAGGCAGGATGAGGTGGAATAATTTTGCAGACAAAAGAACCGTCCCCTAGTCTGTTCGGAAATCCATGCTGAAACTTGATAATCTCATACACCTTATGTATACTTGAATCATACGAAATTTATCACTTTGAAGATGATAAGCATATGGAGGGGCAGGAGATGACAAACAAAGAACAGATTTTGGAAAAGACTGCGGAAATAAGCGCCATTGAGGCGTTTCGTATCAGTACCGTAGTGGGAAAAATACCGGCATTGACCGACAGTAAGTTTGGAGGTATGCCATACTGGGATAAGACCATGGATTATCCGGTGTCTTCCCGGGGAGAGAAGATGCTTCTTTTGGCGCAGATCAATTTCGCGGAACTTCCGGAAAATGACAAGTTTCCGAAGAGCGGCTTGCTGCAATTCTTTGTCGCACCGGATGATGTGTATGGTGCGGAGTTTTCAACGCCGGATATTCAAAAAGACTTCCGGGTGATCTATCACAAGTCAACGGATCCCGCAGTTACAAAAGAGAGCCTTTCCGGGCTGGATCTACCGGCAGGGGATCAGTATGGAGATATCGGTTTCCCCATACAAAGAGAAATGGCGCTTTCTTTTGAAAAGACAAACATTTCGATTGGTGTAACCGATTATCGTTATATGGACAAAGTGAGGGAAGCGGCACAATTGTTGGGCGCAGAGGTGCCGCAGGAAAAGGAGCCGTATCGTTTCCTGAAAAATAAGGAGTATGAGAGGGAAGCAAGGAATGTCGGTCATTGGCTGCTGGGTTATCCGTATTTTACGCAATATGATCCTCGCGAGGGGAAGGAAGCGCTTCAGAGATTTGATACAATGCTGCTTCAGATCGATTCGGAGTATTCGAACCAGAATCCCGACTACGAGATCATGTGGGGCGACGCCGGTGTAGCGAATTTCTTTATTTCCGGGGAGGCGCTTAAGCGCGGAGACTTCTCGGAGATCATGTATACCTGGGACTGCGGATGATGGAAGGATATCTCCTGCGCCTTTTGCATACGTAAATCATATTTCGAAGGTATTCTATTTCTTGGAGGTGACAGCATATGGAGGATCGTTTTTACGCTTCGTGGGAAGAGATGGACGCGTTTCTGACGGACGCTTTTGTGGGGTACGGTGTGCCACGGGAGGACGCAAAGATCTGCGCGGATGTTTTGCTGGAATCGGACCGGCGGGGGATTGAAAGTCACGGATGCAATCGTTTCAAACCGATCTATATTGACCGGATCAAAAAGGGAACACTACTGCCGGTGACGGAGATCGAGATCCTGAAAGAGACACCCACGACGGTTGTGATGGATGCCCATGACGGAATGGGAATGGTTGCCAGCCATAAGATGATGGAGATGCTGATCGAAAAGGCTAAGACATACGGTATGGCCGGCGGTGCGATCCGCAATTCCACACACTACGGGATCGCGGGTTACTGGACTACGATGGCGTCGAAAGAGGGGATGATCGGTATCACCGGAACAAATGCCAGACCTTCCATTGCGCCGACCTATGGTGTGGAAAATATGATGGGTACCAATCCCCTGACTTTTTCGCTTCCGACGGATGAAGAGTTCCCGTTCTGCTTAGACTGCGCGACCTCCATCGTGCAGAGAGGACGGATCGAGTATTATGCAAGAGAAGGAAAGCCGACACCGGCAGGTACGGTAGTCTCCGCAGGCGGTGAAGCGATGACGGACAGCGAGGAGATCTTAAAAGCTCTGGTGGACGGGACTGCGGCACTGGCTCCGCTCGGCGGCATCGGGGATGAACTGGCCGGCTATAAGGGGTACGGATACGCGGCGGTGGTGGAGATCTTATCGGCAGCCCTTGCCGGCGGACAGTTTATGAAGGCGCTCTCCGGTGTGGATGCGGAGGGGAAGCCGTCCATGTATCATCTGGGGCACTTCTTCTTTGTGGTGGATCCGGAGGCCTTCAGCGGCAGAGAAACCTTTAAAAAGATCGCCGGAGATATCTGTCGGGCACTGCGCGCATCGAAGAAGGCACCGGGAAATGACCGCATTTATACTGCAGGGGAAAAGGAATATCTGGTGTGGCTGGAGCGGAAGGAAAAAGGTGTTCCGCTCAGTAAGTCCGTGCAGAAGGATATGATCGCAGTACGCGACGACCTGAAACTTCCGACGCACTTTGCATTTGAATAACACAAATTTTATTGGGGGTACGATATGGCAAAGTATATCATGGCACTAGATGCCGGGACAACATCCAACCGCTGCATCCTCTTTAACGAAAACGGTGAGATCGTTTCGGTAGCGCAGAAGGAGTTTACGCAGTATTTTCCGAAGTCCGGATGGGTGGAGCATGACGCGAACGAGATCTGGCTGACGCAGTATGCCGTGGCGTCCGAAGCCCTGACCAAGGTTCATGCCAAAGCGGAAGATATCGCGGCGATCGGCATTACCAACCAGCGTGAGACCACGATCGTCTGGGATAAGGAAACCGGAGAGCCGGTTTATCACGCTATTGTCTGGCAGGACCGGAGAACTGCGGAATATTGTGAGACGCTCACGCAAAAAGGATTGGCGGATACCTATCGTGAAAAGACCGGTCTGGTGATCGATCCCTACTTCAGCGCGACCAAGATCCGCTGGCTTTTGGAAAATGTCCCCGGAGCGCGAAGAAAAGCGGAAGAAGGACGATTGCTGTTCGGGACCGTGGAAACATGGCTGATCTGGAAGCTTACGGGAGGAACCGTGCATATCACGGATTACTCCAATGCCTCCAGAACCATGCTTTATAACATTTCGAAACTCTGCTGGGATGAAGATATCTTAAAAGAACTGGACATTCCCGCCGCTATGCTGCCGGAGGTAAAGCCCTCCAGCTGTCTGTACGGCGTCACGGCACCGGATCTGTTTGGCGGTGAGATCAAAATTGCGGGAGCCGCCGGAGACCAGCAGGCAGCGTTGTTCGGGCAGACATGCTTCAAGCCGGGCCAGGCCAAGAATACTTATGGTACCGGATGCTTTCTGCTGATGAACACCGGGGAAAAGCCGGTCTTTTCCAAACAGGGACTGGTCACCACCATCGCGTGGGGGCTGGACGGCAAGGTGGAGTATGCGCTGGAGGGCTCCGTATTTGTTGCGGGCAGCGCGATCCAGTGGCTGCGGGATGAGATGAAGTTTATTGACAGCGCAAGCGATTCGGAGTTCTTTGCTGGCAAAGTGGAGGATACCTGTGGCTGCTATGTGGTGCCTGCATTTACGGGACTCGGTGCACCCTACTGGGATCCTTATGCAAGAGGTGCCATCGTCGGGCTCTCCAGGGGCGTGAACAAGTACCATATCATCCGCGCGACGCTGGAATCCCTGGCGTATCAGACCTACGATGTGTTAAATGCGATGGAAACGGACGCGGATGTCAAGCTGGAGGGCCTGAAGGTAGACGGTGGGGCCTCTGCCAATAACCTGCTGATGCAGTTTCAGGCGGACATCATTCAGACGGAAGTGTACCGCCCATGCTGCGTGGAGACGACCGCAGCCGGAGCGGCCTATCTGGCAGGGCTTGCGGTGGGCTATTGGAGGAGCAAAGAGGATCTGCTGAAAAACATCCGGATGGAAAGAACATTCCAGCCGAAGATCTCCCACGAAGAACAGCAAAAGAAGATCAAAAAGTGGCATCGGGCGGTGGAATGTACCCAAAACTGGGAGCGGGAATAAATCCCTTGTGGCAGGCCTGCATGCGTGATAAAATATAAAGATGCGGGATATTTTCAGGGGAATTGGAGGATGTGACATGGAATATCATATTGATCCGGAAAAAGCGATCGTGAATTACGGCGATCCCAAGCGTATCCGCGCGGTTATGCAGCGGGCACAGGAAGGAAAACCGGTAACACTGGCATTTCTCGGCGGATCCATCACGCAGGGGTATCATTCCAGTGTGCATGACAAATGTTATGCAAAGCGCATTCACAGCTGGTGGCAGGAGCGTTTTCCGCAGTCGCAGACCACCTATGTCAATGCCGGGATCGGCGGTACCACATCGCAGTATGGTGTGGCCCGGGTGGATGCGGATGTGATGGCATACCGGCCGGATGTGGTGTTTGTAGAGTTTTCCGTCAATGATGAGGGAAATGAATTTTTCCGGGAGACTTATGAGAGTCTGATCCGGCATATCTTAAGTTATGAATTATCGGATGGTGAACGCAGCTGGAAACCGGCGGTACTGATCATCCATACGATCAAATATGATGACGGCATCTGTGCGGAAGACTGGCACCTGACCGTCGGAAAGCATTACGCCCTGCCCTGTGTGAGCATGCGCGCGAGCTTGTATGCGGCCATGAAGGAAGGGCATTTTAACAGCCGTGATATCACACAGGATGATCTGCATCCGAATGATGAAGGTCACGGATTAATGGCGGATATGGTCACCCATTGTCTGGAAAAGATCGCGCAGGAACCGTTTGAGGCTTCTCCGGTCGCAGACACATTGCCGGCACCGTTGACGGCAGTCCGGTATGAGCAGACCGAACGCCTGCAGCATATAAACAGCAATCCCGGATTAAAAGGATTTCAAAAAGACCTGCTGGAAAAACAGTATGATACCGACTGCTTCCGTGGCGGCTGGGCAGGATACAAAGCCGGCGATGAGATCACCTTCACTTTTCGGGGCACGGAGCTGGCGATCCAGTATCGCAGGACGGTACGGCGGCCGGCGCTGATCGCGGAAGTGATCATAGATGATAACGAAGCGCAGGCAGTGATCCTGGACAGCAATTTTGATCAGGACTGGGGCGATTGCTTATCGATCACCACGGTGATGCGCCACGGAAAAGTGGTAACGGGACAGAGTAAACCCGGCAGCACCCCGGCAACCTATGCGGGATCGGGCACTGCATTGGCAAGACTGGCGGAGGAAGAAGCACTCCCCAAAGAACATAAGGTATGTATCCGTATCCTTGGTACCCCGGAAGAGTTGGGGTGGGAGATCTTGGAAATGGAAAAGGATCTTCCGGCATGGATGAAAACAGAAGAGAAAGGGGAAAGAATCATGAGTTTTGATCTGGTCTCGGTGATCACGGCAGGAGACAATGAGAAAAAGAGCGGATTTCCGAAGGATTTTGTCTGGGGCGCAGCATCCAGCGCATATCAGGTAGAGGGTACCGATCCGGACGACGGCCGGGGCAAATGCGTCTGGGATACCTACACGGAGGAAAAGCGCACGGCAGACGGTCACGATGCACAGACATCCTGCGATCATATCCATCATTACAAAGAAGATTTTCGCCTGATGGCACAGCTGGGGATCAAGCATTACCGCTTTTCCGTGAGCTGGTCGCGCATTATGCCGGAAGGCAGAGGCCGTGTAAACCAAAAGGCCATCGATATGTATCGCGATATGATCATGACGATGAAGGAAAACGGCATCACACCGTATCTGACCATGTTCCACTGGGAAACCCCGCAGGAACTGGAGTACAAGGGCGGCTGGCTGAATCCGGAGATCGTGGATGATTTTGAAGCTTATGCAAAAGTGATCGCGGAAAACTTTACCGATATCTGTGATTATTTCATCACCTTAAATGAGCCGGAATGCTTTACCGGTCTGGGATACAGCAGCGGTGTGCATGCACCGGCCAAGAAACTGTCGCTTAAGGATACCTTCCGTATCGTACATAACGCGCTGAAAGCACACGGTAAGGCCGTGATCACGCTGCGGAAATATGCGAAGAAAGAGATCAAGATCGGTTATGCGCCGACCTGTACCGTAGCCATTCCTTGTACGGAATCACCGGCGGACATTGAAGCGGCGCGCAAAGTATATTTTGGCCTGAACGACCCGAACATAGGCTGGACCTGGAATGTGGCATGGTTTTCCGATCCGGTCTTTTTGGGGCACTATCCGGAGGAAGGGCTGCAGAAGTATAAAGACTATCTGCCGGAGATCACCGAAGAGGATATGCAGCTGATCCATCAGCCTCTGGATTTTATGGGACACAATATCTACAACGGCTATTTCATCCGCGAAGGCAAGGATGGCAAGCCGGAGTATGTGCAGACGGAAGACGGCTTCCCGATCACGGCATCCAAGTGGCCGATCATCCCGTCCTGTCTGTATTGGGGCGCGAAGTTCCTCTGCGAGCGTTATCATCTGCCGCTGTATATTACGGAAAACGGTGCAAGCTGCGCCGACAATATGGCAAGAGATGGCGGTGTACATGATACCGAGCGTATCGAATTTCTGGATGCGTACCTGGGCGAAGTGCAGCGTGCGGTGCAGGAGGGCATTGACCTGCGGGGCTATTTCCTTTGGACTTTCCTGGATAACTTTGAATGGGAAAAGGGATATCAGGAACGCTTCGGTATCGTATGGGTAGATTTCAAGACGCAGAAGCGTGTGGCCAAAGACAGTGCCCTGTGGTATCGCGATGTGATTGAGAGCAACGGTGCGATCCTCTCGGTTAACGAACCGCCGAAGAGTGTGATGTTCTTAAACGGTGATACGGTAGAGGGCGGATATTTTAACAAAAAGACTGTCGAGACATTGATCAAAGAGACACCGCAGCTGTTCGGTAATCCGACGGCAGAGGAAGCGGAGCGTCTGCTCAAGGCGGTGAATGGGGATGCAGCTTCGAAGAAAACCATCGCCGTGAGCGGTACCGCAAAATTGCAGGCGGTGACCTCCTCCTATGTATTGCTGGAGGTTGCGGAGGGTGACGGTATGATCGGCGGCTATCAGATCAAGACCGGAACGAAGATGCTTCTGCCCTGCGGCATGCCGGAATGCAGAGTCAGCGGTGAGATGAAGCTGACAGTAGTTGAAGTATAAGGGAGTAAACATAATGGATATCGCAAAAGCATGGTACACATTAGAGATGGAGGCAACGACGGACGAAGCTGCCGTAAAAGCGCAGTATCGTAAGCAGCTGCCGCTGCATAATCCGGAGGACGATCCGGAGGGGTTCCGTGCGCTCCGCGAAGCCTATGAAGCGGCTTTGGAATATATCAAAAACGGCGGAAGGACGGCGGAGGAAGCAGCAAAGGAAGAGCGTCCCAAGGATGAGATCGACCTGTGGGTGGACCAGTTCCGCGATATCTATCAGTATATGGATCTGCGTATCGATCCGAAGGCCTGGAAGGAAAAGCTAGACGACCCGCTGTGCGTGGGGCTGGATACCGCTTACGAAGCCAGAGAGCGTCTGCTGGTCTTTCTGATGGATCATCACTATCTGCCGAAGGAAGTGTGGAAGACGCTGGACCAGGCGCTGAACATCGAGGCAGAGCGCGATGATCTGGTGGAGAAGTTCGCAGCCAACTTTATTGATTATGTGATCTATCAGACCAAAAACGAAACCTTCGGCAGCTATCCCTGGTTTACTTTTCAGGGGATCGATGAAGGGGAAGCGGAATATGACCGCTATATTGATGAATATTACGGCTTAAACAGCGGTGTCCGGGAACTGGATGATCTGATCGAAAACGAGATCCTGAGCAAGGCGGACAGCGAAGATAAAACCGGAGATACCGTTTTTGCCACCACAAAAGAGATCCTGGAAAAAAACGAAGAATTCTCCAAAAGAGCGGAGGAACTGCAGAAGGGCCTGGATGCTCTGAGCGCCTATCAGGTATATCATCCCTATGAGGATCTGGAGCGTATCCATCTGGCGCTGTTAAAAGAAGAGGATCATATCAGTAAAAACGGTAAGGATGAGGCACTCGATGCGGCAGCAAAACGCCTGCTGGAGAAGTACTCCGATCCGTATATCCTGCGTGTCTGCGGGGAAGCGCTGGCGGTATGCGATCAGTGGGAAGAGGCGCTGGATCTTTGGAATAAAGCGCTGGAGACCATTCCGGATCATGCGACCACACTGTATGATAAGGCCCGTTACTATCGTCATAAGGGTGATTTTGAGACGGCGGAAAATATTATTCGTGAGAATATCTCCAGCTTAAACGGCAGTGCCAAGATCAAGAACCTGTTTTTGCAGGTGCAGCAGGATATGCATGATCATTACAAAAAGGTCATCGCGGACAATCCGGAGGATCTGGATGCCTATATGGAATACTGCTGGGCGTTGTTCCACAGTGACCGTACCGCGGAGACTATGGAAGCTTTGGATCAGCGTACTTATACCGAAGGTACATCGGCCTACTACGATTATGTGGATATGAAGGGCCGCTGCTATCTGGATCTGAAGCAGTATGAGGATGCTTTTGTTTATTTAAAGAAATGGGAAAAAGCACTGGAAGAACTGCCGGATGACGGTACGGACAAATATACCAAGCGCAAGAAAACCCTGGGATATCAGTATTTTACTCTGGCAGACTGTCTGTTCCATCTGGCACTGTCGCGTAAGGAGGATGCACTGTTCAAAGATGCGGAAGAGTATCTGAAGAAGGGCATTGAGGTAGAGGATGACAAGTCCATGCTCTATCCTTATGAGGATCTGCTGGCTCGCATCTATCTGCGTTCCGGTCAGGATAAGGACTGCGTGGATCTGGCGGATAAGCAGATCGAAAAAGATGTCAACTTCCTGCCGGCCTATCTGCGCAGACAGGAGGCGTATTACCATCTGCATAACGGACAGGGCGTGATCGATGATTATCATCACATCCTGAGCATGTATCGGGATTATTATCGTCCGTATGTGCTGGCAATCCGCGTGTTTATGATCTACAACCAGATGGAAGATGCGCTCAGCGTCTTTCACGATGCGGAAGAGAACAAAGTCGATCATCCGGCACTGCGGTCAGAGAAGCTGCGTTATCTGCGCCGGCTGCCGCATAATGACGCCAACCTGGAACAGATCGAAAAAGAAGTCAAAGAGCTGCTGGAAAAGGTCAAAGAGCAGAAGGTGGAACCGGAAACCCCGGCGGATGATGTGATCACGGAAGATCATGCATGGTTTGAACTGGCGGCGACATATACCGAATATGAGATGAATGAAAAAGCGCTGGATCTGGTGAATGAGCGGATCAGTAAGGGCGCTACGCTGAGGGGCTTTTATATGTTGCGGGCCAATCTGCACCGCATGCTGAAACATTATGACGAGGCGCTCAAATGCTATGATGAACTGGCAGAGAATGATTCGGAGAATCCGAATATCGCGTATTACCGTGGTCTTTGCTATCTGCGCACTGACAAGCCCGATCTGGCGGCAGAACAGCTGAAAAAGGCTGTGGAACTGGATCCGGAAGAAGATCGTGCGGTATATGAACTGGCAAGGCTTTATCGGAACCGTTTCCGGGATTATCAGGTGGTCGCGGATTATGAGAGATCGCTGGAATATTTTAATAAACTGGTAGAACTGAATCCGTCTCCCTATGTCTATTCGGAGCGGGCATTGCTGTTCCGTTTGCGCGGGGATGTCAAAGCGGCGATCGCTGATCTGGAGGTCGCATTGGAGAAGGATCCCACCGGGGAACGCTCGGATGATTATCTGCGGTACCGTCTGGGGGATATGTATTTCCTGAATAAGGAACCGGATAAGGCAGAGGAGCAGTTTAAGAAAGCCGTTGAGCAGTTTGGAGAAAAGCAGAGTGCGCCGATCTTCCAGATCGCGGATCTGTACGGTACCAGAGGAGACTGGGCCGGTGGTGCCCGTTTCCTGCAGGGATATGCGCAGAGAAATAAAAAGAACAGAGATCTGCAGCTCAAGCTGGCGGAGTTTCTGATCGCATCCGGTCAATGTGACGAAGCGGGAAAGATCTATTCGTTTCTGCGCGATGAAAAGATCATCACCGAGAAAGATTATTATTTCAAATGGCTGAAGATGCATGCTCTGGCGCATCCGGCGCAGATCGCGGAGTATGTAAAGAACTTTGAAAAACCGTTACAGAAGGTGATGAAGATCGAGATCCGGACCGGGATCGTTGCCAAAATGTTTGCGGCGATGAATACACCGGCTCCCAATACCAAAGAGGGAAAGGAAAAACTGGAGAGCCTTGCGGAGTATCATGCCTTTTTGGGAGAGATCCTTCTGTATGCAAGGCAGCTGAAAACAGCGAGAAAGTATCTGGAAAAAGCGAGAGAATACTATACGACACTCGGACGGAAGAATCTGAGCAACTACCGATGCCTGGCGTTGTGTTATAAACTGCTGGGGGAAGGTAAGGTTTCCGTGATGGAACTGCCGGCCAACCCTTCGGAGTATTCACCCCTGCGGCAAAGGGAATACGGAAAGATCGCGGCAGAATACGCGAGAATGCGTATACAGCTTTTGCTGACACAGGTCAAGCGGCCGGACAATGTGCTACGGGAAAACGGTGTCAATGCAGAGGCAATGCAAACGGAAGAGTATTACCTGCATTCCTATGAGTGTGACAATCCGCTGCGTTATAAGTGGATCGCCGAGATGCATCTGTGTATGGGAGATACGCAGCTTGCTATGGAGCAGCTGGATCATATCAAGGATTGTACACTGTGTTTATCATGCCGTTATCAGGAATGCTATGACTGCCTGCTGACCCGTGGCTATGCGGCGGAATTTGAAGGCAATATGGAATTGGCGGCGCAGTATTATGCGCAGGCATTAAAGATCTGCCCCACCGATTTCGAATGTACCCTCTGCGCCTATTATACGGCCCACCCGGAAGCGCAGAATAAATAGATTTTGAAAAAGCACCTTGCCTTCCCCTTGAGGGGAAGGTGGCCGAATACCAGTTCCTACTTAATGAGCGAAGCGAATTTAGTAGGACTGTATGCGTTAGCTGGCCGGATGAGGTGGAAAGTGGAGTAAGAAGTAATTTTAGAAAGGATTTAAGTAACAACCATGATCATCGGAATTGATTTGGGAACCACCAATTCTCTGGTGGCCTGCTATAAAGACGGAGAACCGCAGATCATCCCCAACCGTCTGGGCGGACATCTGACCCCCAGCGTAGTCAGTGTGGACGGGGATCAGATCTATGTGGGAGAAGTGGCAAAGGAACGCATGCAGCTGTATCCGCAGGATAGCGCAGCGGTCTTTAAGCGTACCATGGGTACGGATAAAAAGTATCGTCTGGGGAGCAAGTTTTTCCGCTCGGAAGAGCTCTCTTCTTTTGTGCTGCGTTCGTTAAAAGAAGATGCAGAAGCGTATCTGGGCGAAGAAGTGACAGAAGCGGTCATCAGTGTACCGGCGTATTTTAACGATGCCAGAAGAAAGGCGACCAAGCGCGCCGGCGAACTGGCAGGACTCAAAGTAGAGCGTATCATCAGCGAGCCTACGGCAGCTGCTATCGCGTATGGTCTGTATGAGATGCAGGACGATGCCAAGATCCTGGTCTTTGACCTGGGGGGTGGTACTTTTGACGTATCCATTCTGGAACTGTCCGGTACGATACTGGAAGTGCGTGCAGTGGCCGGAGATAACTACCTGGGTGGTGAAGATTTCACCGAAGTCCTGGTGGATATGTGGTTTGCGGAAAATGAAAAGAAGCATAACCTGAACCGCGACGATATGGATGACAAGACACTGCGCCATATCCATAAGCAGGCAGAGCTGTGCAAACTGGGCTTTTGTGAAAAGAATACTTCCGAGATGCGTTGTCTGATCGGGGAAGAAGAGATCACCAGCAGCTTTACCTTAAGCGCATACGAGAGTAAGTGCGAGGATCTGCTGGAGCGTATCCGTATCCCGGTGCGTAAGAGTCTGTCGGATGCAAAACTGCGTCTGAGTGAGATCGACAAAGTCGTATTGGTCGGCGGTGCGACCAGACTGCCCATCGTGCGTCATCTGGTAGCAAAACTGTTCCGCTCCCTGCCGGATACTTCGGTGAATCCGGACGAAGCCATCGCCTGTGGTGCGGCGATCCAGGCAGCTATGAAGGAACGGGTCGATACCATTCGCGAAGTGATCCTGACGGATGTGTGTCCGTTTACGCTGAGTACCGAAGTGAGCATCGAGCGTGATAACGGTACTTTTGAAAGCGGCCATGTGTGCCCCATCATCGAGCGCAATACCGTGATCCCGGCCAGCCGTACGGAAACGCTCTATCCGCTGCGGGATGATCAGAAGTCCATTCGCGTGAATGTCCTGCAGGGGGAAAGCCGTTTCGCGGAAAACAATCTGTGTCTGGGGATGATGGAGATCGAACTGCCTAAGGGCAAGAAGGATGAAAACAGCGTAAATGTGACTTATACTTACGATATCAATTCTATCCTGGAGGTGCAGGTGAAGGTCAACTCCACCGGCGAGATCGTAAAGCAGATCTTAAAGGGCCGAGATGTGGATATGACGGATGAAGAGATCGCGGCGCGTATGGAAGAGCTGGCGTATTTAAAGATCCCGCCCCGTGAGCAGGAAAAGAACAAGCTGCTGCTGGTACGCAGTGAGCGTCTCTATGAAGAAAACTTCGGCGATGATCGTATGGTGATCGAGCAACACATCCGCAAGTTTGAGCAGGCACTCAACACGCAGGATCCGGCCCGCATCGATGCCGCCCGCGTGGACTTCAAAGAGTTTCTGGATGAGTGGGAAAAACAGAAGAACTAAACTACATCGCTGTTAAGAATAGGTGACCGTATACCTTTACAAAAATGTTAAGAATTTTAATTAATTCGTAAAGGTACGCGGTTACACATTATTATCGGAATTTAATGTGTATCAGTAGATATGTGAAAAAGATGTATTCTTCGGAAGGAGGTTATAGTATGGGGTTTGCAGTAGGAGTTGGCGAGGCGGATTTTGCAGCTCTTCGCAAGGAAAATGCCTATTATGTGGATAAAACAGAAATAATTTATGAGCTTGTTCATGATACAAAAAACAAGGTAACTCTCTTTACCAGACCGAGAAGGTTTGGCAAGACACTAATGATGAGTATGATGGAGAATTTCTTCAGCATATGCAAAGATGGCGAGAACATATTTGAAGGGCTTGCCATAACGAATCATGAAGATTTCTGCAAGGAGTGGATGAATCAGTATCCGGTGCTGTTTGTTTCGTTTAAAGATGCAGAAGCTGATACTTTTGATAGTGCGTATAAGATGCTGGGAACATCTATTGCGGATCTTTGTAAGAAATTGTCAAATATTACAGACAGCGAGTTAGTTAATCAGGCTGACATAGATGTTTTCAATCGTCTGATGTATCAAAAAGCAGAGGAGCAGGATATAAAGAACTCTCTAAAGACAATTATGCGCATGATGAATGCTGTTTATGGCAAGAAAGCTATTCTTTTGATTGATGAATATGATGTTCCTCTTGCGAAGGCGAGTGAAAAGGATACAGCAAAGAATGGTTATTATTCCAGGATGCTTGATGTCATACGGGGTATTATGAGTACTGCCCTAAAAGATAATGAGTTTCTTCAATTTGCCGTGATCACGGGGTGCCTTCGCATCGCAAAGGAAAGTATTTTTACAGGTACTAACAATTTTGCATCATACTCTGTTTTGGACGAAAGGTTCAGCCGGTATTTCGGATTCCTTGAAGATGAAGTAGATACGATGCTTGAGGTTGCAGATAGGAAAGAAGCAACTAAAGATATTAAGGAGTGGTATGACGGATATGTATTTGGAAACTCCTATGTATACTGCCCGTGGGATGTTATCAATCATATATCGGCACTCCGATATAAGAGGACTACAAAGCCAAAGAATTACTGGAAGAATACCAGCCATAACGGCATTTTGCTGACATTTGTAAAGCACTCGGATTTTGACGTTGCCGGGAAATTTGAAAAACTGCTAAATGGAGGAACTATTGTTCAGACCATATCTGATGAATTAACCTATGATACTCTACATTCCACAGAAGACAATCTATGGAGTGTTTTGTTGATGACAGGTTATGTTACAAAAGCTGATCCTAATGAAGATGGAGATACGGTTTCTCTGAAGATACCCAATAAAGAGATAGCATCTATTTTTCAGGATTCCGTCATAAGATATTTCACGGATACTGTAAACTCCGATACGATACAGAACCTGATGGGATTACTTTGGGAAAAGGACGAAATAAGATCCGGTGAAATACTATCTGGTTTGTTGTGGGATACGATCAGTTATAATGATTACCATGAGGACTATTATCATGCTTTCCTTGCGGGTGTATTTGTTGGAAGAGGATATGAAGTTGAATCCAATAAAGAGAAGGGGCTCGGTAGACCGGATATATTTCTGAAGGATAGAAAAAACAGACGGGCTATTATCATAGAGGCGAAGAAATCCGATAAGGAATCAGATCTGGATAAGGATTGCGATAAGGCAATTAAACAGATTATAGATGAAAAGTATGCTGAAGGTACCCCCGGTTATGAACAGATACTTTGCTATGGAGTGGCATTTTATCAGAAAAAAGCGAAGGTGAAGTTATTAAAAATATAAATAGGTGACCGTATACCTTTACAAAAATGTTAAGAAACTTAATTAATGATCCCGAGGAGTCAGTACAGCTTTCTGGAAAAGATGGAGAAGGCGCAGAAGAAAGGTAAGATTCCGTGGATGATGAGGATGTTTACCCGTACGGATGATAAAAGTATGCTGTCTATGTTTGCAAAGATGCCGGATAACATTTCATATACCACTTTGAAGAACTGTATGAAAGATGCCGGGAGATTGTATAAGAACCTTGAGAATTATACTCCTGATGAAAATGCAAAAGTATCTGTATGGTACGGGGGAAAAGAGCCGAATATGAAAAAGGCTGTAGCTGCGATCAGAAAGGTTTATCCGAAAGCTGAGGATCATCCTTTCCCCGGAATCGGTCACGGAGAGATTCTTTCGT
>JAFXQR010000209.1 GCA_017526985.1 Lachnospiraceae bacterium | reverse complement strand
GGGTATCCCACCCTGCCTTACGCGGTACCATGTATCCTTTCATGGTACGATAACGCGGAATCATATCCTTGATAACACGGGTCAGCACATGGCCGATATGTGGCTTGCCGTTTGCCGTAGGCGGTCCGTCATAGAACATATAGGTCGGGCAGCCCTCCCGCTCCTTGATACTCTTCCGGAAGATATCTTTGTCTTTCCAGAATTTTTCGATCTCTTTTTCACGCGCAACAAAATTTTGGTCTTTGGATACTTTCTGATACATCTCGCGTCCTCCTTCGTTAAAAAATCTAAAAGGCCCATCCCGTAACAGGATGAGCCTATGATCTCACAACCACCTCTTACCGCGTACTCCGTTCGAAACCTGTGTTTCTCCCTTTTATACGTTTGCCTGTAACGCCGGCGTCAGCGTCGCCTCCTACTGAATCGTGCTACGATTTTCGGGGCGCGGCTTGGGAGTGATTTTCCCTTTTGCACTACTCTCACCGGGCTCTCACCCTCCCCGGCTCGCTTTGCATTTCCTACGCAGGTACTCTCTCCGTCGTTGCCTTTCGATGTCCATATTTATGATTTCGTATTATATAGCGCATTTCGCGGATTCGTCAAGGGATTTTTTTCGCGGCTTAGCGCAATACCTCGATGCGCTCCCGCTTCCAGGCCAGATAGTCATCCAGTTCCATATTGCGTGTCATGACCGGCTTCTCACCGCGGCGGAAGATCCAGCTGGTACAGAGCGGCATATGCAGGATGGTCTGTGTGGTCTTGTTGCAGCGGATGGCGATCTCCCGTGCTGTTTCCGGATCATTGCCTCCCATATAGATCAGCGTGTCGCAGTCGTCCGCAATGATATGCGCGCCCTTGTTGTAGCTCTTCTCCAGCTGGGAAAGGGACTGCAGGATCAAAAGCACCGAGATCTTGCGGGAACGGATATTGGAGATCATGTTTTCAAAGTTTTCGATCCGGCAGTTCGTCGCAAAGTCATCCATAAAGAACCTTACCGGTACCGGCAACTGGAAGTTTTCGCAATGTTCGTCCGCATAGGTACACAGTTGGTTCATGGCCTGGGTAAAGAACAGATTGATCAGCGTATCCATGGAACGGTCCGAGTCGGATACCTCCACAAAGACCACCGTCTTGCGCTTCCCGATACTCGGCAGATCGATCTCATCATATGCCATCATCTGCTGCAGCTCCTCCGTATCAAAGGTACTGAATTTGGAGATAGCGGTGATCACGATGGTATTAAAAGTCTTTGTCGGTGCCGTATTGATATTCTGGAATTGCCGGTACGCCCAGCTCTTCGGATGCAGGCGGTGATGCATCTCCATATAATTGACCAGCCCCGATTTCTTATCATATTCCCCCTCCCGGCTGCCCATCCGCAGCATCTCGAGGATCGTATGAAAGTTCTTTACCACATCCTCCATATTGTGTTCCTTCACATAGCCGATCATGCTGTTCAGCAGCATCTGCGCGGTCTCATCCCAGAAGGGATCGCTGGAGACACTGGGCCGGTCCCGTACCAGCGCCGATGCCATCTGCTGGATCTCCTGTGTGGTATTGACATAGGCCAGCGGATTATAATGTGCCGACTGTTCCGGATGAATAAAGGAAAGCCGTACCACCCGGTAGCCCTGGGATTTCATGTATTTTCCCCACTGCTTATACAGGCTGCCCTTGGGATCCGTCACCACATAGCTGCCCACGCATTCCAACAGGTTCGGGGTGATCACGGACCTGGTCTTGGAAGAACCGGGGCTCCCCACCACCAGCACATTATTGTTTATGCGTGTCTGCCGGTCATCCAGACTGTAAAAATGTCCGTCCGGCAGGATCATTGCTCCGTATGGATTATTTGGCGTATTACTCATAGGTATCTCCTCCTGATCTGTGTTTTCTTTCCCGCTTTTAGCTGATGTTGTGAATAATCGTGTCACAAAGCCCAAATTCGATCGCCTCCTCTGCTGTCATGAAGTTATCATGATCCGTTGCCTTATCGATCTCTTCCACGGTCTTACCCGTGTTTTCTGCCAGGATCCCGTTCAGTAGTTCCCTGGTCTTCAGGATCGTATCCGCCGTACTCTTGATGCTGCTGGCGGATCCCCCTACACCACCTTTGATTAGCGGCTCATGGATCATCACCTTGCTATGCGGCAGGATAAAGCGCCGTCCCTTCTGTCCGCCGGAAAAGATCACTGCGCCCATACTGGCGGCCATCCCGATACAATACATATTGATGGGTGCCCGGCAGGACCGGATCAGATCGTAGATCGCCAGCCCTGCGTTCACTTCGCCTCCCGGACTGTTGATGTAGATATCGATGGGTGACTGCTCATCTTCCAGAAGCGACATGATCTGCATGGTAAAGCCATATACCGTATCGGCGTTGATCTCACCGAACAAAAATACTTTTCTTCCACCGAACAATCCCGTCGCCAGGCTCACCTGCTCGATCCCGTTTGCGCTTTCCCGCTCAAGCTGCGGTAACATAAATTCTGCCTGCATAAACTGCCTCCTTTACTTTTCTGTATTGCTTTTCTGTGTTTCTTATTGATCTCACTTTACCATTTTTCCCGATCCCGGTTTTTACACGAAATATACAAAATAAAAAAGACACCTTTCGATGTCTTTTTCCAGGATCAGTATTCTCACAGCACTATCCGGTCGATACTTTTCCGCGAATGCGGTTTGCCCACTTACTTTTGTGGCTCAGTTTTTCTACCAGGATCAACACACGCTCCCGCAGCATCCAGGCGATACAGAAGATCACTCCGCAGATCCCCACGGTCGCCGGCCGGCACGACATAACCCACGCAAAACCGTCCGCCCCAAACAGCATCTCATAGAACGGAAAAGCTCCCCCGTGGGATATGTGCATACTGTAATCCGTCAGGATCAGCAGTCCGTAAAAGGCCGTTATAAACAGCCATGCGGCGTTCTTATGCAGATAGGTTTTGATGATCTGCTCCCCCCGCTGTTCCAGGATGAAATGCATATACAGAAGATATAAAGCCAGCGACAGCAAAAGCACCGCCACCCACCGATACGGAACAAATGCTGCTGCCGTGACGGTACCGTCCCCGATCCATCCGGTCACAATATGTACCGCGATCGCGCAGCCCCCCAGTATTCCGGCCAGATTTTCCCCCACAAACACAAAGTTCAGGATCACCAGCAGTTTCCAGATGGAGAAGCCGGTTTGGATCGCCAGATAGATCCCGATACCGAAGATGCCAAACGACGACAGGATGCCGTTATGTCCCAGCAGTTTGCGGATCGTCCTGAAAATGCAGAGTCCCCAGAAGATCCACATCCATCTCGTAAACTCCCATACCGTATCTGCCGCAAATGCGCCTTTCCATATCACGGCGCCCACCAGAGCAAACGCTGCCCCCAGTGCCAGTGCGGAAGAACGGTGTTCTCTCTGGTACTTGATCCGTTTCCCGTAGCGCAGTTTTTCCAATTCATTCAGCACATCCTCCATGGACTGGTAACGTTCATCCGGATCAAAGCGGATCATCCGAAGCACCACCTGCACCAGTTCGTCCGATCCGTTCACCGGCTCCGGTGCTTCATAGCCCCGCATGTATTGGCAGGCAACAGATTTATACTTAAGCGCCCCCGGAAAACGCAGTTCATTCAGAAGTACGTACAGTGTGATCCCGAAGGAATAGATATCTGTCGTTTGATCGTAACGGTCATCCATGACCCCGATGATCTCCGGTGCCGCATAGCCCTCCGTGAACAGGACATTCCCTCCCACCTCGTCTTCGATGATGCCGGCGATCCCGAAATCTCCCAGCTTATAGTTCTTTGTTTCCGCATCATAAAAGATGTTTTCCGGTTTGATGTCCCGATGCAGCCAGCCTTTTTCATGTGCTTCCCTTATGGCATTGCCGATGTCGCAGGCGCATTTTAAGATCTCGCCTTCCTCACACTCCGCCAGCCCCTGCGGAAAGAGCGTAAGACGGTGTTTCTGCGCAGAAAGGACCGGGGCGAGTTTTTCCATTAAGATGAATCTCAGCTGCAGCACATTCTCGTCCGGTATGATATCCGTGTATGCCGCATCCTCCGGCCGGACCTTTTCCACCCGGATGACCTCGCATCTGCCGCGGATCCATACATTCACCGTAGCCGCTTCCAGGATCTTTACCACATGCTCTCCGCCCAGACTCTTCTGCGTCTCCACGATCCGGTCAAAATCCTGCCAGTCCACGCGCCGCTTCGCAAAACCGAGCACCTTGATGGCATATTTGTTTTTCTGTTTTTTCCGTCCTTCCGCTTCGTATACCTCAGAAAAACCGCCGGAGCCCAGCCGGACCAGCCCCTGTCCCAGCCCGGAAAAAGACACTTTCGAAAAAGGCAGTTCCTGCGCATCCAGCTGCCGTAAGATCTCTTCGATATCCTCTTTGGTCCATAGGCTGATCATCTACGCTGTCTCCTCCGCCTGCTCATCCAGAAAATAAAAAATAATCATCCCGGCAAACCCCAGCGCCCCGGTACGGATCAGATGCAGCTGCTGCACCACCGCCGGCACTTGCAGTCCACACAGCTTTTGCAGCAAAAACAGCACCACTCCTGCGATCGCCATCGCCGGAAACATCTTATCATAGATCTCCACACCCAGAATAGCCCGCAGTCTTGTTGTCTTCTCCCAGAAGATGCGCATACAAAAATACCGGTTTACCACCAGGAGTACCGCCCCCCAGAAGACCCAGGCCAGATCCAGGCGATACAGGACCTCCAGAAACTGCAGACGCCCCCACAGCCCCAGCAGCACCCACAGCCCCATAGCAGAGCCCGCCGCTGCCGTCAGTACCGGACAACCGATCAGTATTACAAGGATCGCCACGATATGCACGGCTCCCGGTCCGGAACCGTATGCCAGAAAGACTACTGCTGCCAGCAAAAGAGTACCGAAAAAGAAATAGAAATCCCGGATCTTCTGCAACAGTGCTTCAAACAAAAGAGCTACCGGCAAAAGGCAGAGCATCCATCCCGGCGCAAAATCCTGAAAAAAGTATCCGGAACGAAACAGAAAGAGCAGCAACACCGTTATCAGCAGATAATAACGAAAACTGTCCTGCCGGTAACATTCATCAAAAGCCTTCTGTTCCGCCTTGCGTTCCGAGCGTGTCTTCGGGCGTGAGATATTCTCTCCCTCACCATACGACTCCTGCTGTATGGTCTGCGCTTCTTCCTGATAGGCCTCGGTCGCCAGAGTCGCCAGCGTACGCAGCTCTTCCTCCGTCTCATTTTCCTGCCGGCCGATCACGGCAGCCAGCGCCGAGAGCACCTCCGGCATAGATTGATAACGGTCCTTCGCGTAAAAACTGCACATCCGCCGGATCACCGCCGCCATCTCCGGTGATGCATGCGCCGGCGCCGGAAAAACAAAATCCTCCCGGTACTGTATTGCCGTTTGAGGAAAATAGCTGTCCGATCCCGGAAACTTCAGATCGTTCAGCAAAAGATACAGCGTCACGCCAAAGGAATAGATATCCGCCGTCACACCATAGCTGTCCTCCAGCCTTTTTTCGATCTCAGGCGCGCCGTAACCGTCACTGTAGATCACCGTTTCTGCCATGCCTGCATCGGTATTCTTTGCCGTACCGAAGTCGCCCAGTTTATAGACCCGCTCCCGCGCATCCCAAAAAGTATTTTCAATCTTGATATCCCGGTGCAGCCAGGAAATACTGTGGGTTGCCGCCAGCGCCTGCCCGATATGCAGTGCGTATTCCAACACCCGGCTTTCTCCCCGCGGCGCCGCTTCCCGCAAATACGCCTGTCCGGAGCGGTCCGTTTCCAGCAGTGGTTCCAGCTTTTCCATCAGCAACAAGCGCAGACACAATCCGTCCGTATCTTCCGTCTCTCCCGGCTTGTGTTCCGAAGCTTCAATGATCTCTCCGTTCGCGCCGGTCTTTACCAGCAGTTCCTTCACCGCCCGCACACGGCAGACATAGGGATTGTTCTGCTGCAGCATCCACTGCACGCGAAAACTGTCCTTAAAATCTTCCGAAGATGCATTGATTCCCGAAAATCCCGTCACCTTCAGCGCAAAATGAGGCTCCGGCCGCTCCCGGTTGGCCATCTCATAGATCAGAGAAGTACTGCTGCTGCCCAATAACACCGGATGGCCGTCTTCGGTTTTCAGCATAAATTGCGAAAAGAGCTTTCCCTGTGCCTCCAGCGCACAGAGCAGCTCTTCTGCCTCTGTTTTATCCCATCGATCCTGTATCATCCAATCAAACTCACAAAATTACCTGTCACACCTTCGTGACAGAGATGTCTCCCAGCAGATAGGCCATCTCTCCCATACAGATTGCCAGCCCATACTCCGTTTCGATCACGCTTCCCGGCGCCGGTCTGCTGTAGATCTGCTGCTCCGCGCCGCTTTGGACACAGATCTTCTGCAGATCTCCGATGTATTCCTCCCGGCATGCACCCTTTGGCCGCCGTTCCAAAAACAATGTCCACACGGTCCTACTGTTGATCACCGGTTCCTTCCCTGCCCCAAAGATCATCACATCCCCATGTTCCAGCATCTGCGGCTTCACCATACCACCCACGCCTGTCGTGATCTGCCTGCCGTTTCGGAAGGTACCGTTCTTCCCCCTATGCTCCACATAAAACCAGATGCCGCCTGCATTTCGCAGCTTTCCCTGCTGCCGGCTCACGGTAGGCGCATGCAAATCAATGTCCGGCCGGATCTGTCCCGCGGCGCGGCCCACTTCCCACCCGGTCTTATCATCCAGCCGATATTCTGTATAGATCCCGTTCTCGATCACGATCCATGTCGTTTCACGTATCCAGCTCACGTTCTTCCTCTCTCGTTCCTGCCAGCGCTTTCGCCTCATCCTCCATGCCCAGCTTCCGCAGGATCTGTACCGCATGCTCCACCGGTTCAAACGCCTCTCTTCCGTATTCCTCCACACGTTTGACATCTTCCAGGATAAACATGACCGCACACTCATATGCGTTCTTGGCACAAAGCGGTTCCATATGCGCCATGCCAAGCATCAGATCCACCTGTTCCGTATCCATCTCCAGATGAATCCCCATGGAAATGATCGTCTCACGATCCGGATCCCACTCTTTCTTCAGGATCTTATAAATATCCCGTTTCAGGGAGGACGACCAGCCCTGCGATTCCGCCAAAGCATTTATGCTGGTCAGCTCATAGACATCATTGTTCAGGTAATTCTCCTGAATAAAGACTTCCGCATAGGTCTGCACACGATGGTATGCATAGGAAAAAACCGTAATATTTTCCAGGATAAAGCGTTCCAGTTCCTCCACACTCTGCACCGCGCCAAGTTTCTCATCCAGCCTGTGTGTGGTGATATCTTCTGTCACTCCGTCCGGAAAATGACAGCATGCTTTTTCCAGAATGCGTTTTAAAATGCGGTCATACGCATCGATCCGCTCTGCCTCCGGCACATGTTCGATCACATAGATGCAGACGCAGTCCTCCAGCGTTTTGGAATACAGTCCCGAATAGCCGCCATAACGCTGCAGCAGCCGGTCTGTTTCCGGGATCGTATAGCCTGCTGTCAGAGCAATGCGCAGAAACGTCTCCCGGTGTCTCGGAATGGCCCCGTTACTCCACTTGCTGGTCGCATCCCGCTTTACACCGCAGCGTCTCGCAAACTCTTCCTGAGTGCATGTCTTATCCTTCTGTTTGCACAGCTTACGGATCTCTTTGATCTTTTCCGCCCATTCTGCCTGCTGCGTACGGAGCCCGGAAAGCACGTTTTCCTTCAGATCTTCGATGTTCAGGCAGTCCAGTGCTTCCTCCCGGATATATGCTGTTTGGATCCGCTGATCTTCCATAAAAACTCCTGTAAGAACCTGTCTTTTTACAATATATTACAATGTGATCGCGTAACTGCTGTTATATACTTTCTTCATATTTTCCTTACTGTTGTACTGCTCGCCGATGCAGAATTCCTTGGACCATGTCATAAAGTAAGCCCAGGGGATGCGGCTCTTCTCCAGCATCGAGAGATCCGGCAGATAGCCGATCTCTGCCAAAGCTGCCACCTTATTCTTTGTGGTATTTTTGATCAGCGCCTCATAATCCGAAGCGTAATCCGTCGGTGCGTATTCCGGCAGATAGATGTCCACCGAGATCACATCCACATATTCATCCCCGGGATAGCCTTCTTTCAGACGGCAGTTCCATACCCATACCAGGTTGTCCAGATGATGCACATTGACATAGTGCTCATACATCAGTTTATAAAGATCCCTTGCCACTTCCGGACCTTTTGCCCCCCACCAGAACCATGTGCCGTCGGACTCGTGGAACGGACGCCACAGGATGGGGATGTCTTTCTCCAAAAACGGCTTTAACAGCTCTGCCATGGCATCCATATCATGGAAGAATGCCTCGCGCTCCGGCGTGCCTTCCACCAGCACCTTAGATGCGTCAAAATCCGTATGCTCCGCGTAAAAGCTCTTATCACGGCCTCCGATGGGGGAATACCAGTGATAGGAAAATGTCACGATCCCGTCCGTCTTCTGCGCCCAGTCCAGCGCCACTTCCATGGTACCGCGGTTTTCATAGATCTCTGTTAAACACGGTTCGGAAGCATCGTCATAGTTGATATTCGGTGAATATGCCAGCAGCTCGAAACCACGCAGTTTCGGTGTCTTACCGGTCACTTCTTTGATATATTCGATCTCCTCCATAGGAATGGTCTGGGTGTGCTGACCGGTAATGATCGCTTTCCCTGCGGTATCCGAGAGATAATCCAAGAGTTTCTGTGCATTCTTTGTTGCATTAGGATTGACTGCTTTCTGCATAGTTTTTTAGCCCCTTTCAAAATGGTATGTTGCCTGTTGGTTTTAGTGTAGCACAAAGCGGTTGATTTCGAAAGAAAAAAAGAAGCGGTCCCAGATCAGAACCGCTTCTCCATTCTTTTGCTTACTTCTTGCTTACTTCGATCACTCGTTGATGCCGAAGATCTCATCAAACAGATCTTCGTACTCCTGAGCGCCCCAGTCCTTTACAACGCTTTCATCCAGGCCGATGCGTACCCAGTCCTCGTCATCATCATAACGGAATTCGATGGTATACGCCGGATACTCCAGATCATTCGTATCGGTATCCCACTTGCCTTCCATGCAAGCGTATACCGGATACCACTCGCCGTCAATACCGTCGGTTGTGAAGCCCAGATCCATTACAATGTAGATCACGGACTCGTCTGCAATGTTGCCCTCCAGGAAATCGGCAGTTGCATCATTGCCGTCCGGATCCTTTACTGCAACATAGTAGTCACCGTCATCTTCCTGTACATATTCGCCGTTTGCGATCACATCGTCCCAGTCCTGATAGCAGGTAGTACCTACGAAGATGGTGTTATAATTTTCATCCATTAAATAGATATACTCGTTAGAAGAATAATCTGCCTCCAGTTCATAACCATCTACCGGATATACATCACAGATGTAATTGTCATAATAGTCTACCAGAGGAACGCTACCGTCATCGTTGATGACCAGCTCATCGCTGTCAACATCCGTTGTCGTGGTCGGATCTGCCTCTGCCGGTTCAACATCCGGCGTTTCTACCGTAGTTGTACCCTCATCCATTGTCCAGTCATCCGTGCCTGCGGAACGGTCTACTGCTCCATCCTTTACATCATCCGGTACTTCCACTTCGGTGTTATTCCAATCGCTGTACTCAGTGCTGAACTTGAAGGACTTCAGCTCGATGGAAGCAGAACCCAGGTCTACACCGAACCCTCCCAGCATAGCGCCAAAGTCTTCATTGATCTGTTTCAGCAGGCCTTCGGTATCGGTCTCGGTCATATCCACATCCATCTTTACCATCTGACCGCTCTTCTTGGATGCATATACGGTAATGTCCATATTGAAATAGGAAAGATAGCTTTCGATCATATCCTTATCCACACCGGCGTCTTCGATGGTATCTTCCACTTCATCACCGGCTGCTTCCAGCAGAACATCATAAACACCCATATAAGCATCTGCCGTGGTGTTTACCTTCAGCACCCAGCAATCCTCGCCGTTTACGGATTCGGTCTTCTTCTCTACTTCACCGGTCTTCAGCACATCTGCCACTTCATCACGAATCTTTTCGATAGTGTCAGCATCCAGCGGATTCTCCTGCAGATCTGCCTCAGTCACATACCATGTACCGTCTTCCGGATCCTTGGCGTAAGCGAGCACCTTGTTCTCCTCAGTAATAGTATACGCTTCGGTCTTTACACTATCATTGGTTCCCATCGCTTCATACTTCAGATTGACATTCATGTGCGTTGCCGGAGCATCCTTATCGCTGCCGTCATACTCCACATCCACATCACCGCTCACCGACAGATCAATGTCCATACCGACGCCTACATCTGCGGTCAGGTCGATGTCCATATCCACAGTTGCGTTAAAGGACTCCGGCTGATCTGCAAACATCTTGTCTACAAACTCATCTGCCTTCGGTGCGCCACATCCTGCCAGCAAGCCCATGCTCAATGCCATGGCACCTGCTGTCACCAAAAACTTTTTCTTCATTTTTCTTCCTCCCTTATTTGTCAAGAAAAATACATCCAGCAACGGTTAGAGATTTTAACAGATAAACTCTTGTTTGGCAAGCAAAAAAACTGCCGTGGTTTCCCACGGCAGCTCTCTGAGTTATTTTTTCAGTTCAATTCTTAATAATTCACAGAAACTTCTTCTGCAGACTCTACCACAGAATCCGGAACGGTAACAGTCACATTGTTCCACTCCGTAAATTCAATGCTGAAGTTCAAGCTGTCAAAATCAATGGATACATTTGACACATCTACGCCCAGTGCTGCGATCGTCGAACCAAAATCGTCGTTAACCTGATTCAGAAGGCCTGCGGTATCGCTGCCTGCAAGATCATACTCCATCTTTACGCAACGGCCATCCTTCTTGGATGCGTAAACGGTCATGTCTACATTGAAATAGGAAAGATAGCTTTCGATCATCGATTTATCGACACCGGAACCTTCCAGTTCTTCCTTCGCCTCATCGCCAGCAGCGTCCATGAGGATATCATATACATCGCTGTATGCATCTGCAGTGGTATTCACTTTCAGTACCCAGCAATCTTCGCCGTTTACGGAAACCACATCCTTCTGTACCTCACCGGTCTTTAATACATCTGCGGATACCTCACGGATCTTATTGAGTGTCTCCTCATCCAGAGGATTCTCCTGTACTTCCGCCGATGTCTTTACCCAGGTATTGCTCTCCGGCTCCAGCGCATAAGCTACCAGCTGACCATCCTCAGTAATGGAATACGCCTCCGTCTTTACGGTATCGCTGGATCCCATAGCCTCATAGCTCAGATTCATAGCCACATGCGATGCCGGCGCATCCTTATCGCTGCTATCCACTTCCACATCCATGTCGCCGTTAGCTTTCAGACCGATCCCCATACCCTGGTAATTCACAGTCAGATCAACATCCATATTGATATTGCCTGCGAAAGAGCTCATCTCATTCTCCATCATCTTGTCGACAAACTCTTCCGGCTTCGGCGCACCACATCCGGTCAATACACCGATGCTCAGTGCAAGTGTTCCTGCCAATACTAAAAATCTCTTTTTCATGTTCTCTCCCTCCATATTCTTTGAGAAAATGTTTCTGCAACGATCGTCATTGTATCAAATACAGAGGTTAATGGCAAGAAATTTTTGTTTGCACTTTTGCTACTATCAGGTGCGAATGACAAACCGGCATTATTTTTTACGGTCGTACCACTCTGATCGTGCTGCCGGACTGGGTTTTCGTGATATGCAGCTGCTGCGGGATGTTCTCCACCAGCTCCTCCCGATGGCTGATGATACCCACCAGTTTTTTCGTCCCTGACAGATTGATCAGCGCATCCATCGCTGCATCAATAGACTTCCGGTCCAAAGTACCAAAGCCTTCATCTACAAAGAGGGCATCCATCTGCACACCACCGAGATTGGACGATACCGTATCGGACAGCCCCAGTGCCAGACTGAGCGATGCTTTAAAGCTCTCTCCGCCGGACAGATTTCCCACCGGTCTGCGGTGTCCGGTATAATGATCCAGCACTTCCAGATCCAGAAAATTATTACTCCTCTTCCCAAGAGAATCTTCCTGGCGGAACAATTCGTATTGCCCGCCGCTCATAGGTTTCAGACGCCGGTTCGCCGCAGCAATGATCCCGTCAAAACCGGCCGCCTGGATATACTGTTCCAGTGTGATCTTTCCGTTTCCGGTGGTTCCTTTGACCAGATCATACAGTCTGCTGCAGGTATTGTATTTCTTCCGCGCCTGCTCCAGTTCGCTCTGCTGCGCTGTGATCTTATCCAGTTTTTCTTTATTTCCCTGCGTACGGTTCTGAATCGTATTTACCGCTTTGCGTTTCCCGCTCACCTCCGCCTGCTGCAGATCACACTGCTCCTTCAGTGCCGTGACATCGATCATGATGCGGTCTTTTGCATCCGCCAGCGCATCCTCCAGCTGTTTCTGATTGGTCGCCACCGCCTGCTTATACTTATTGATCGCATCATCCGCTTCGGTGATCTCTTTTTCCGAAAGGACCAGTGACTGCATTTCTTCTATAGAAGCAAAGGAAGCAGTTGTCTGCCCAGACATGACTGTATCCAGCTTTTCTTTTCGTTCCTTTTCTTCCTGTACTTCTTTTTTCAGAGACTCTTCCAGTGTGCCTAAAGACGACTGTTCGGAGGCCAGTCTTTTCTCCGCGGATTTCTGCGCCTGTTCCGCGATCTCCATCCGATCCGTGATGCCTTTGATCTGCTCTCGCGTTTTCGCAAGTTCTGTTGCCGCCGCATCCCAGTCCGCATACAATAAGGAAGTTAAGGTATCCAATACAGCTTTTGTTTCTGCTGCTGCCGTTTCCGTATCCTGCTTCTGTTTCGCAAAGCGTTCCTTATCTGCAGCCAGTTTCTCAGCCTCTTCTCCCTGCGCTTTTTCCAGATCTTCCTCCGCCTTGGTCAATGCCTTGCAATCGGCCTCTAAAGCAGCGCGCTCTTCTGTGATCTTCCGAATCTGCTCTTCTGCCTGCGCTTTCGCATTCTCTACCGCAATGATCTGTTCCCCGATCCCGTTCTGTTCTTCCTGTTTTTCCAGCAGCTCGCTGGCAAGACACTTCTGCATCTCCGCACAGAGCTGCTCTTCAAACTGTTCCAGTGCCGTTTTTGCGGATACCGCCGCTGTATTGGCATCCGATTTTGCCTGCTGCAGTTTTTCTTCTTTAGCTTTTAGTAACTTAAACTCTTCCTCCGTGATGGCGGTATCCGGGATCTTTGCCGGTTCCGGATGGTGCACGGCTCCGCAGACCGGACACTTTTTCCCTTCTTCCAGCCCCTTCGCCAATATCCCGGCCCGCTGATCATCCAGCTCCCGTTCGGCTTCGATCCGTTCTCTGCTTGCTACCTCAAAATCATCAAACGCTGTCTGATATGCTTTCTGCTTATTCGCAAGTGCCGTCTTTTTCTTTTCCCATTCCGGACACCGCACCCCCAGGATCTCATCCATAGCATGCAGCAGTTCCTGATACCGCTCGGCCAGCCTTGCTACATCCTTTAATTTTTCCGGACTTCCCTTCAGGCGTTTCTGCGTTTCCTTCAGCTTTTCTGTTTTTTCTTTCAACAGCATCTCCCGGTTTTTGATTTGCTGTTCTTTTTCCGCAAAGCCTTCTCCGGTCTTCCGCAATTCTTCCGCTTTTCGAAGCAATGCATCCCGGTTCTGATACTTTTCTTTTTCCGCCTCAATCTGGTCCGCCAGCTTTCGGAGTTTCTCTGCCTCGGGCTGTTCCTGCTTTGCTGCCTCCAGATTCTTCCCCGACAACAACACCTGTTGTGAAGCTGTTTTCACACTCTCTTTCTTTGCGCTGATCTGTTCCTCCAGCGCTTTTACGGCCTGTTCTTTTTCTTTCCATGCCGAATAGACCGGATACACTTCTCTGGTCGCTATCTTCTGTCGCGCCAGAAGCGTTTCCGCTTTCTCCATCTCCTGCTTCTTTTCGGCCAGATCTATTTCTTTCTCTTTGAGTTCCTCCACATGTTTCAGAAGCCCATTGTTGATTTCTGCCGTTGCCAGAGAAGCCTTACTCTTTTCCAGTTTTTCCTCAGCACTCTGCAGTTCCTCTTCTACCTTCTGCAAACGCTGTGCGTCAGCTTTCAGTATACTTTGCAACAGGTCTGTCATTTCTTCCAGATTCCAGACACTTCCTGATCTCTGCGCCCGTTCCTTCAGCTCCGTCAGTGCCTCTGCCTGATCTTCCTCCGGATCCAGCACCACATCGTCCAGATACTGAAGAATGCTGTGTTCCGTATCCTTCTTCAAACGATATCCATCATCCATACGTTCTTTCAGACGGTATTCAATATTGTTATATCCGCTCGTCTGGAAGATGGTACGCAGGATCTTGGTTCTTTCATCTGTCTTGGCATTCAGCAGATCCCAGAATTCTCCCTGCGCGATCATAGCGATCTGTTTAAACTGCTTTTCGTCAATGTGCAACAGTTCCTTGATTGCTTCATCCACCTGCGTTTTTCCTTCGATCGGTTTCTCATCCCCTGCGTAAAACTTCGCATTTTCGGGAACCGTGGTCATCCCTTCCCCGCGCTGTTTCTTTCGTTCATACCCGGGCCTTCTCCAGACATGGTATTCTTTTCCCTGATGCGTAAAATACAGATCCACATAGGTCTCCGTGGATTCGTTCGCATACTCACTTCTCAGATTTTTGGTATCCCGGTAGGATCCGCTGGTCTTACCGTACAAGGCATAACTGATGGCATCAAAGATGGTCGTCTTGCCCGCACCGGTATCCCCGGAGATCAGGAACAGCCCTTTATCTTCAAACTCCGTCAGGTCGATGGCCGGCATCTCTCCGGCATAGGGTCCGAACGCACTGATGATCAATTTAGTCGGCTTCATACAATACACCTGCCTCTCTCGCAACGCTGCGCATGATACTCATTTCTTCCTCACTGATCTCACAGCCATACATCTGCTTATAAAAATCCCCGATCAGTTCCGCGAAGGATCTGTTCTCCGCAATCTTCGAAATATCCACCTGCTCTACCTCTCTGGTATGCGAATTATCATAATCCACCTTTACGGTATTGGGATACACCTGCTGAAAGATCGCCATCACATCATTTGTAAAGTCTTCATCCGTAAGTGTGGCATAAATAAAATCATCCGGTGCGCTCACCTTTGACGGATCCAGCAGTTCTTTCATGGTTCCCCGGATATGTCGTAAATCCCGCTTAGGTTTGACCGGGACCAGATCGATCTCCACCTGCCCTTTCCCGGTGATGGTGACAACCGGGATCGACTTTTTATTATTTACCTCACTGAGAGAATATTTCAACGGCGAACCGGCATAACGCACTTCCCTGCGCCCGACCTGCTGCGGCGAATGAATGTGTCCCAGCGCCACATAATCAAAAGCATCAAAGCAGTCATAGCCGATCTTTTCTACGTTTCCTACGCTCCGGGTGCCGATGCCTTCCGAACCTCCCAGTTCCGGGTCTTCGCTTTTTCCGCAGACATACTGGTGCGCCACGAGAATATTGCAGCGTGACGGATCGATCTGTTCATTGGTCAGGACTGCACGGACCGCATCATCATAGGATTCGATCCCGGCATCCGGTAAGAAATGACGGACTTGTGATGCCTTCACAAACGGCAACAGATAGATATCCATCTCTTCCCCTGCCTCTTTGATCGTCTGCTTATATAGCTTTCCTTCGTACTTTGCAGAGATATAGATATGATTCGTTTCGAAAAGTTCGCTGCCGTAATGCAGTCGCTCATCCGAGTCATGATTGCCGCTGATCATATAAACGGAAACATTTCTTTTGGCCAGACGGCTCAAAAACCGGTCCAGCATGCCGGTCGCCGCTTCACTGGGAACAGACTTATCATAAACATCCCCTGCGATCAACACCGCATCCACGGATTTTTCATCGATGATCTTTAAGATCTGTTCCAGCATATACTCCTGATCTCCCGTCAGATCAAAATCTCCGAGGGATTTTCCCAGATGCAGATCTCCCAAATGTATAAACTTCATACCGCAGCTCCTTTCGATTTTTATTTATCCGGATGATACTATGGTGCGCCTTTTTCTGCCCACCTTATCCAGCATACATCATCTTCTGTCCAAAAAACGAGACTTTAACAAAAAAATCAAAAAGGCGCAGTTACCGTCCTTTTTTCGAACCATAACTGACGCCCGTTTTCTTATCATTAATATAATTACCGATCATATTCTCCGTATTCGCAGCCTGCATTCTCCACGCGGATGCGGTCCACCAGACGGCCGTCATGATACAGCCAGACTTTGCCGCGGCCGTTGCCGCCATTCCACAGACGGTTGTGCCGCTTCTTGCCGTTCGGCGCTTCGTAATTGACAAAGAGCATATCTGCCTTGTCGCAGACCAGTTCCGTGATCATCCGGTCGCGCCAGTTACTCTGCACCACCTGCCAGATGATCTGGGTATCCGTCTCGTGACACTCAAATTCTGTTTTCGTATTGGTCCAGAATTTGGAGAAATTAAACTCGTAGCTCTTGCCCTCATACCAGAAAGCGGAAAGCAGTTTACGCTGCAAAGCGATGGGCCCGATCTTCGGCCTTCCGCCGCCGATATCAAACACGCTGTTTTTCAGCTTCCTGCCCGTCAGCTCACTGGTCAGGTTGCAGGACGAGATCCATACCCAGGGCGAAGTGAAATCCTGCCCCCAGTTCTTGTCCGCATATCCATAGGAGCTGTTCGGAGAAATGATATATTTCTCGCCGTTCCAAAGCACCTCGCCGGAATAAGCCGTCTTCATGCCCTCCGCATGCCAGAACATCTCAAATGCCTGTAAAATACGCATCGGCAGGGATGCTCCGTAGCCCACATTATAGGCGATCTGCTTATCCATATGCAGGTCCCATTCCATGGAGCCCGCGTCGCACATCCACTCCGGGTGCGCCGCCGCTTCTTCTTTGGTAATGCGGATCCGCCCCTGCAGACGCTTCTCCGATGCCGCGCAGTCCCCGGCTTTGATCAGGTAGGGCGCTTTGGCCGAGACTTTGATCTGCTTCCATCCAAAGAAACGGTGTAACTGGGCTTTGTCCCGCCCCCAGGCGCCGGCCTTTACCATCAGATAGGACGGCTTGATCCCCCGTTTCTGATTTGCCTTCAGCTGCCCGAAGATCGGCTCTTCTGCGCCATAGGCCGGATTGCATAGGAAAAATTCGATAAAGAACGCTTTTTCTTCACCGGTCCGCACATTGCGTCCCGTAAAGGAATGCCACCACCAGTCGTAGCCGCACTTTGCCTGCCGCCCGAACAACTGGCACTGATCTCTCGTGATATCGTGTTTGTTGATCATACAAACGCCCCCTCCCATACCGCAGAAAACACTACTAACATCATAGCAGTTTCCTGCATTCCGGTCAATCAGGACACATAGTGCACTTCCAGATCCGGCTCTCTGGTCGGTACCGTGAGTGCTTCCATCTCTGTCACCGGAGTCATCTGCCCCTCTAAGGTGATGCTCACCGGGATGCCCTCGCGTGCCCGCACGATCTGCACATATTCCGATGTATCATGGATCCGCTTCGGAAGCAGCATGCCACCCATGGCATCATCATTATAAAAATGAATGTCCGAGCCGGCGGTCATCGGCAGGTCCAGTTTCTTCGCGTATTGATAGCCCAGCGCATTCTGATAGTCCGGATTGGCTGCATTGTACACCTCGATACCGTCACAGATCTCCGGCGTCAGCTTGATGTCTTTGAGATACCCCCGCTCCCGGTACGGATGGGCCTGTACCATTACTGCATCCGCCGTTGCGTGGATGTGCTCATACACCTCCTTACGGGACATGAACATGATCTGCTCATTTTCCAGCAGCCATTGCTCGTCGATCCCATAGATCAGGTATTCATCCCCCTGAAAATTAAATTCCACACCAAAGAGCACATCAAAATCCTTACCTTTTGCCGCTTCCAGTGCTTTTTTATAGCCGCTCACATAACCGGCCACCTGCTCCTTCCAGGGAAGCCGTTTGTCGATGGCGGTATTTCCGTTCAAAAAATGGTCCGTGATGATCATCCCCTGAAAGCCGCGTTTCTTCATAAACTCTGTATAATCCGAACCGGAGACCTTTCCGCACGCACTGGCTTCCGAGGTGTGGGAATGTGTTTCGTACAAATATCCTTCCATTATTACGCCCCTTTTTCCTATCTAAAGTATTTATCCGACTAGAAGTATACCACAGCAAATGATTCATGTTAAGCAATTCTAACTCCCCCATTGGCATATACTCGCATCTGGTATATACTATCAGTAACCGTGAACTCTCCAGGAGGATCCGTTATGCGTTTAATCGATTCGTTCCCGACCAATACCATCAAACATCTGCAATACCGTGTGGGGCGTGTATTTCCCTTCGGTGCCACCCTGACTGACGGTGGTGTCAATTTCAGCATTTTTTCCAAAGAAGCCACCGGCTGCACTCTGCTGCTCTACCACCATGGAATGGAAAAGCCCTTCGTGGAGATCCCTTTTCCGGAAAGCTTCCGTGTGGGAGCTGTATATACCATGATGGTCTTTGGCCTGGATACCGAGACGGTGGAGTATGGCTATCGTTTTGACGGTCCTTACGATCCGGAACACGGGCTATGGTTTGACAAGAAAAAAGTCCTGCTGGATCCGTATGCAAAATCCGTTTCCGGACGCAGTGTATGGGGCAGAGAACCGGATTGGAACAACAACTTTCAGCACCGCGGGCAGATCATCCGCGAGGACTATGCCTGGGAGGGCGACAAGCCCTTAGAGCTGCCGCAGAAGGATCTGATCATCTACGAGATGCATGTGCGCTCCTTTACCAAACATCCTTCCAGCGGTGTGAAATACAAAGGCACCTTTGCCGGTATCATCGAAAAGATCCCCTATCTGAAAAAGCTGGGGGTGAACTGCGTGGAACTGATGCCGGTCTTTGAATTCGATGAATTTGAAAACTACCGGGAAGTGAACGGACAGCCGCTCTATAACTACTGGGGCTATTCCACCGTGGATTTCTTTGCGCCCAAAGCAGGCTACGCCGCATCAGCTCCCTTCGGTATGGAAGCCGATGAACTGAAACACACCATACGCGCGCTGCACAAGGCCGGTATCGAAGTTATCCTGGATGTGGTCTTCAATCACACAGCGGAAGGTAACGAAAACGGGCCTTACATTTCTTATCGCGGCATCGACAACCGCACCTACTATCTGCTCACACCGGAAGGGTACTATTATAATTTCAGCGGCTGCGGCAACACCATGAACTGCAACAATGCCGTGGTGCGCAGCGTGATCCTGGATTGTCTGCGCTACTGGGTGGCCTCTTATCACATCGACGGCTTCCGCTTCGATCTGGCCAGCATCTTATGCCGTGACGAGTCAGGCGCTCCCATGTCGGATGCGCCGCTTCTGGAGAGTCTTGCCCATGACGCAGTGCTTGGCCGCACCAAGCTGATCGCCGAGGCCTGGGATGCCGGCGGTTTATACCAGGTCGGAGATTTTTCCGAGTGCAGCCGCTGGTCAGAATGGAACGGAAAATACCGTGACTGCGTACGCCGTTTCTTAAAAGGCGGTGCCGAATGCGCGCCGGAACTGTATCTGCGCATCAGCGGGTCGGAAGACCTCTACGACGAACGCACACCTGAGGCCTCCGTCAATTTCATCACCTGCCACGACGGCTTCACCCTGCATGATCTGGTCTCCTACAACACGAAACACAACGAGGCAAACGGTGAAGACAACCGCGACGGCTCGGATGATAATGCCAGCTGGAACTGCGGTGCGGAAGGCGAGACCGCAGACCCGGAGATCCTTAAGCTGCGCCTGCGCCAGATGATGAATGCCACCGCCCTGCTGCTCACCAGCCGCGGCGTACCTATGCTCCTGTCCGGTGATGAATTTGCAAACACACAGTACGGCAACAACAATGCCTACTGTCAGGACAACGAGATTTCCTGGCTGGACTGGGACCGCCTGCAGCAGTATAGCAGTCTGTTTCGCTTCACCAAAAATATGATCGCTTTCCGCAAGGCGCACCCGGTGCTGCGGATCGACCGCTATGACGACTGCTACAACGGCACCGGCTATCCGGAGCTGTCCTTCCACGGACTCACTCCCTGGGAGCTGGATCGCAATGCGCACAACTTATGTTTTGCTTATCTCTACGCAGAGGATCATGTCAAATTCCATACGGATGCGGATGCCTTTCTCTACATCGCTGTGAATGCACATTGGGAGACACACGAGTACCGGCTGCCCATCATCCCTGCCGGGATGGAATGGCACATTGCCGCCGATACTTATGCCGCGCGCTCCTATGAACCGGGAAAGGAAGTACTACTAAACACCAAAGAAAGGATCACCCTGCAGCCCAGATCGTTGATGATACTGGTGGGGATTGGTTGAGGTGTTAAACATATGACTTCCGATTATCAGGAAATTCCCGGAACTGTGATCCGTAAAAAAGAATATATGGGAGACCGCACCCTCACAAAAGTGTTGCTGGCTGCAGATGCCGAATCCATTGAAGACTGGGCTTTTGCTAACTGTTCCTATCTACGCGAACTGTGGCTGCCTGCAACGATCGCACATGTTTCCGAAAAAGCCTTTCAGAACTGCGAAAAACTGGATCGGATCTGCTTATACTGCTGCCGGGATGGTGAGATCACCACAGCTCCAAACAGCACCAATCCCGTCCTGCTGGCACTTGCACGGAAATGCTATCCGAAGGATACGGATGCGCTGATCGCGTATGCCAAAGACGAAACCGCTTTTCTGAAGTTTTTGGATACCCGAATCGAAAGCTTTCTGGCCTCCGATGACTGCAACGACTTCGTTCCCTTTTTGGCCGGCGGCGAGGAAGACTATCTCACCGAAGATGCTGCTGCCGCCTTCCGTCACCGTCGCCAGATCCTGAAATGCGCCCTGATCTATGAACGCTTGCTCGCAGAAGATCGCGCTCACATCCTCGCCCCGGAGCAAAAGCGCATCTGCACCGAATGGCTGCATACTCACAACCCTGCTGCCGCCTTCGGGATCATGCTTACGGATACGCCTCACAAAGACATCTATTCGGATCTGTATTTTTCACTGGAATTGCATAAAGATCTCCCGATTGAGGTTCTGACTGATCTGGCTGACGCGCAGCCGGAACTGAAAGCAAAACTGCTGCGGAAGCATCTCGAAATGACGCCTTCCCGCAGCAATGAAGTATTCCATAAATTTTCACTTTGAAACAAAATACTTTATTTTGGTATCCCCAATTGTGCCTGAAGTGCAGCAATGATCTTATCTTTTTCTGCCAAAGCAAGATCCTTTTTCTGCAACTCTTGATCTTTGCTCTGCAACTCTTGATCTTTGCTCTGCAGCTCTTGATCTTTGCTCTGCAGCTCTTGATCTTTGCTCTGCAGCTCCTGATCTTTTACTGCCAACTCTTGATCTTTTTCGGCAAGCGCCTGCTGTTGTTCTTCGATGATCTCTTCCCTGGCCTGCTCTCGCTTCAAACGGTCTTCCCGCGCCCAGCATTCCATACGGATACGCTCATCTTCCGACAACTGATATAAAGTTGTTGCAGCATCTTCCATTATGGCATCCTGTGCAGCAAGCATCCTGATTTCCTCCCATGTCTGCGCCTTAAACAGCCTTGCCCATCTGTCGATATTATACCGTTTATCTTCTTCTGTCGCAAGGTTGATTTTGGTCAGATCAATGATCCGGATCGACAGTTTTTCTGTAAAGATACGCTGCGTTTTGATATCCATCAGCTTATAGGTAGAATAAAAATCCGGCCGATCCGGGAACAGAGTAAAATCTAAAAATCCTACCTGGTATACCGGCTTGATGTTTTTATATTTTTCTCCCTCATTAAGATCCGCAAAGTTTCTGCAGGCATATAAGGTAGACCGTTCCGTCCAGTTTCTCTCATTTACCACCTGCATTTCAATATTAATGCGGCTTCCGCTATTGAAAACCACATTCACATCCAGGATGATCGTTTTATCCGTGATCTGCTCCCCGACAATGATCGGATTCGTTACGATCGCATCCGCAACCTGATCCGGTGAAAAATGCAGCAGTGAACAGATCAATGCTTTCAGAACATGCTGATTCCTCTGCAACAATTGTTTAAACAGATAATCGTTTGTCAATCGGTACCGCATGGGGCCGGTGGCATTCTGATAAATTCCTGTTCCTGATAAAATGGTTTGTTGTTTGTTTGGCATAATGCTCCTTTCCTGATCTGCGAAACAAAATGCCGGCATACAGGAAATGAGACATAAAGATTCAACAGATCACTTCGTAAAAAATGTTTATGAAATGTGTCAGTGAAAATGCGGCGACTCTGCCACTCACGATGCACTGCCTCGGAATCTCACAGTGCAGGATGTTCACATCTTTTTGACGAATGTGATCGTATCAAAATTAAAGAAGTTTGTCAATAAGAGAATTATAATCAAATCCCGCGTGGTAAGAGGATGATACACACTGAAAGCAGCACGATGATCTAATCAATCCACTCTCCCCGCGGGGGGAGAGACAATATTATCCAAATCAGCAAATGACGGTATCCCAAATTAGAGTCAAAAAAATAAAAAAAGATAACGAAAAATCGATCGTATTTATAGTAAAATTGATGAGATAAAATCTTTCCGATTGTAAGCGCTTACCTCTCTTCACATTCCTTGCCGTATCTTATATAATCTGTAGTTGGGGAAGTTATACCAAAATAAATATCTTTCGAGGAGGCAAGAAATGAGCAAGAACTATTTTGATCTGTCAGGACAGGTTGCGATCGTGACCGGCTGCTCTACGGGCCTGGGGGTACAGATGGCCAAAGCATTAGCCAGCCAGGGAGCAAATATCGTCGCACTGGCCAGACGCAAGGAGCTGATCGACGCTGTAGCTGCCGATATTTCCAAGGAGTATGGCGTGAAGGCAATCGGTATCCCTTGCGACATCACCGACACAGAACGCGTTGAGGCAGCAATCGATCAGGTGATGGCAGAATTCGGACGCATCGATATCCTGATCAACAACGCAGGCACCGGTGGTGTGACCCCGGCAGAGGATGTTCCGGATGAAATGTTCTATAACGAGATCAATATCGACTTAACCGGTACCTTCAAAATGGCGCGTGCCGTGGCGAAGAAGGCAATGATCCCGGCAAAATACGGTCGTGTGATCAATATCGCATCTATGTATGGTATGGTAGGTAACAAGATCGCCGGATCCGCGCCGTATCACGCAGCAAAGGGCGGTGTGGTCAATCTGACCAGAGCGCTGGCTGCAGAGTGGGGCAAATACGGTATCACCGTAAATTCCATCTGCCCGGGGTATTTCTATACACCGCTTACCCAGGAAACTCTGGACAGCGATTTCTTCCAGCAGAACGCAAAGACCATGATCCCGCTGGAGCGCTACGGTAAGGAAGGCGAGCTGGATACCACCGCGATCTTCCTGTCCTCACAGGCATCTTCCTATGTGACAGGCGTGATCCTTCCGGTAGACGGCGGATATACCTGCATGTAATACTGTAAAAGTAAAATCTACACATAAAAATCCCGCTATCTTCCGAATAGCGGGATATTTGCTTTCCTATTTTTTCTTCTTCATTACGGAGTGTAAGGTTCGTACATTGCCACTACCTTATCATCTGCATCCAGTAACAGATAGAACAATCTCTCATAACCGTAATCCTCCATCGTTTCACAGAACTGATCATAGCTCTGATAGCGCTCAAAGATATTGTCGGTGAAACGGAAATAGATCGGGCAGTCCGGGCTTAGCGCATAGCTCTGAAAATCTCCGTCTGCGCCGCCGATGGCGTAATCGTTGCACACATCATCCGGATCGATACCGTATTCTTTCAGGGTATCAATGTCATCACCGTTGATCCAGACCACTTCATCGGCCAGGATACCACCTTTTCCGTCGCCGCCTTTTACTTCCACAGCTACCCAGTGATCCGCACTCTCGGAAGATTCCGAAGACAGCCCTTCAAAAGATCCGATGTACGCCAGGGAATGCAGATATTCATCCATAAATTCGTTGCTCACGATCTCACCGTCGGAATCTACGCTGAACATATAGATCTGCGCATAGCCATTGGATGTATTGCCATCTGCATCAAAGTAATAATCAAAATGGAAGACTGCGCCGCACCAGCGTTCATCTTCATTGCTGCCTGTGTGCCAGAAAGCATAACGGATCGGTGTACCGCTGATATAACTTAAGGAGAAATCCATATAATCATCATCCGGCGCATACAAACTCTCCGGTGTATCTTCTCCCGGGATGGCCTCAATACATTTGGTGACAAGACCTTCCAGATCATCATACTCTTTCGGATAAGTATCATCCAGAGGAATGCAGACATTCTTGATCGCGATATAGCCGAGATCATCACGGTCCTCACAATAATAGGTGCCGTCATCATAGATAGTCAGCTCTACATTGTGTACGCCGGGGAGCTTGGCCATATTCTGCAGACACATCTTGTTATGATCACAGTCCGGTGATCCGGAAAAGCCATAGCCATCGTCCGCCGGATTATAGATGCCTGCAAAAGGAAGTTTCTCCGGATAGTCTTCGTACCAGTCAAAATTGGTCCCCACATACTGATTGAAATGCGTATGTCCGATCCAGTCCATATAGCCATCTTCGATCTGCGCTAACGGTACCCCGGGAAGATAGACGATCAGCTCCTCCGTATTTTCCAGTCCGTAGGGTGTGCTGTAGATGTAGCGGATCTCATCCTCGATCTCTTCCTTGCCTTCCGGCTCATAGACCAGATCAGCGATATGCAGTCGGTAAATACCATCCTCGATCTCTTCATAACGGTCACATTTTCCCGTGAAGTTACATACATAGACGGTTCCGTATTCGTACCCGGGACCGGTCGATCCCATTTCGCTGTCATGGAAATCTCCATGAAAACTGCCGTCTGTATCAAAGAACAGTTCCGTTCCCCAGCCGCCTGCGCCACTGGAAAAATAAAAGCTCCATTCGGACAGTTCGGTATAGAGATCAAACTCCTCCGGTGCCTGCTGGATCGTGCCGTCACCATCTACCATGGGTTCCGTGGGAATTGCTTCTTCCGTCGGTGTTGGCTCGTTTTCTTTCGTATTATCCTCTTCTTTCCGGGTGCTGTCTGCAATACTGCCGCGCCCGGATGCTTCCTCGCCGCAGCCGGTAACCGGAAGCAACAGACTGGTGCATACCGCGATGCGCAGGAGATGTTCGATCGTTTTCTTTTTCATGATGTCTGCTCCTTGTAGGTCAAATATTTTCATCAAAACTATGTTATCACAAAAGCCCGCCTGCCGCAATTTACATAGTATAGAATGTAAAATAGCTCTGATTCAGATTTTTTTGAAATATTTGCAAAAAATCCATAAAACAACTATCCTGCATCCGTACCCTAAATATGAAAAAGTCAGAAACAGATCCGACATGGCATGTGAAAAACAGAAAAAGTTGAAAACAAGGGAGGAACGATTATGAAGAAACGATTTTTTGCTTTATGTATGATGGGGATGGTATTATTTTCCGGATGCGGAAACAACGAAAATAACGCCGCAGCGACCGCAGATACTCTCACTACTACGACCTGCGTAGAATCTGCCGACAGCACCGAAGGCGCAGCATCAGCGGCAACCGGAGATGATGCGGCCGTTATGAACAAGGCCGAAGCATATTCCATTGAGGGGGAATCTTATATCGCAGATACCTGTACCTCTGCATCCGTTGTCGCCTATGACAGTGATGCCGAAGCGCCTATGTATGCCGCTTCCGCATCTGCTGAGCGCATGACTTCCGGTGGCGGTACACAGCCCGGCGGTCGCCCGAGCCAGCAGCCGTCCCAAAGCGGCATCCTGACCGCAGCGGAATACAGTGATCTGGACAACTGGGATTTCTTCCTGGATCTGGTACAGAATCAGAAGATCAGCTTTCCGTCCTATGGTCTGAATCCGACCAATGCAGTATCGGTGACGGTAACGGACAATAACCAGCAGCCGTTAGCAGGCGAAAGCGTTACCCTGCAGGATGTACAAGGATCCGTTCTCTGGGAGACGATCACGGATGAAGACGGTAAAGCATGGCTATTCTATGAAGATGGTGTGACTCCGGCCACCATATCTACCGGCGGACAGGATCTGGCATATGCGGATGAAGTGACCGTAGTCAGCCAGGCAAGCGTACAGAAAGACACCGGCCTGCAGGTAATGTTTATTCTGGATACCACCGGTTCTATGGGCGATGAATTGGAGTACCTGAAAGATGACTTTACCGATATCGTAAATCAGGTAGGCGGCAAGCAGATGCTTTTTTCCGCAAACTTCTATCGTGACCAGGGCGATGCCTATGTAACAAAGTGCAATCCTTTTACCGGCAATGTACAGACCGTACAGCAGCAGTTTGATGCAGAAAGCGCAGCTGGTGGCGGTGATATGCCGGAAGCGGTTGCAGATATTCTTTACGAGACCATGGTACAAGCGGACTGGAAAGACGGCTATCGTAAAGTAGCTTTCCTGATCTTTGATGCACCGCCTCACGATGGCACCGAAAAGCAGATTGACGCAGCCGTACGCGCCGCAGCCGCCCAGGGCATCCATGTGATCCCGGTTGTATCCTCCAACGCAGAACGAGACACCGAATTGTTTGGGCGTGCACTGGCAATCATGACCAATTCCGAATATGTTTTCTTAACGGATGATTCCGGCGTGGACGAATCACACTTAGAGCCAATCATCGGCAACTATACCGTAGAATCCCTGCACGACATCATCGTACGACTGATCCAGGAATACCAGCCATAAACAGATTTACTGTTCATCCCTTTCCAAAGAGGGCGGTTCCCGAAAAGGGACCGCTCTCTTCAATTTTATTTCTCTTGCATGGCATTTTTCCGATTACCGTGAATTACCATCCCCCACAAAGCGACCAATCCGATACCACTGATCCCCAGCCATATTCCATCGTTTCGGAATAAACTGTCTTCCGGTAATCCGGGCAATACAATATATCCGATCATAAAAGCCATCGCAAATGCTAATGTACCTATAAAAACAACGATACACTTACGCTTCACAACTAATTCTTTCTCTGTTTCCGCGTAATCCGCCACTTTTTTCAGAGTCTCTTTTTCTTCTTTTTCCATGGTCTCACTTTTCCTTTCCCCATCAATGATCTCTTTGATGTCTACTTCATAAAAATCTGCCAGTTCGACCAGTATACCTAAATCCGGCAAGGTATTACCATTTTCCCAACGAGATACACTTCGAGAAGATACACCAAACTTTTCTGCCAGTTGTTCCTGCGTTATTCCCTTCTCCTTGCGTAATTCTTTTAGGAAGCCACCAATTTTGTCCTGGTCTATCATTTTCCTTTCCTCCTTCCGCAGTCTATTATCGCGGTCAAGTCATTCGAAAACCATGTCACAAAGTGAGAAATGACTGATTTTCCCCTGACAAATGTGTCTTGTCATCATTTTCTTTACTATATTTTGAACATTCTCTTATATGTCTTGAATTTCTCTGCAAGTATATGGGGCATAGTTCCTATGATGTGACTATTTCATACAATCTGTTTATCCATGCAATTTACTGTAATATGACATTTATGAAATTGATGATTACTTTACCTGATCTATATATTCACGCATTAAGCGGCTTATTGTAATGGGTAGCTGCTGTCTCACAGCTCCTGATTATTCATTATACAGGATTCCCCCTCAAATGTGTAGATGAATGGTAAATAGCCCCTTTTTGTTTGGTTTTACATTTTGAATGATATATCACGCTTGTTGTAAAATATTAAAATATTTTTGTAATATATACTTGACATTTTGTTGGGTGGGTAGTATTATCATCTCAGAAACAGGGAACGGAAACATTGAAACAGAAACGGAAACGAAAAACCGGGTGTCCGAACTGATCAGCGGACAGAGTGTTAAAAACCATAAACCATTTCAAAAAGCGAAGGAGATAGCAATATGAAGACAATGACAAACAAGATGTTTCGCAAAAACTACAAGAACCTGCCGACCGCAGCAAAGATGATGTGGACCGCTTCCTTTACGATCGCGATCGTAGCGATCACAATGATCGGTCTGGAGTTCTTCGGAAAGATCGGTGATCATCACCTGCTGGAAATGATCCTCTGCAACATTGCCGTTTGGACCAACATCGTTTTGATGAACAAGTATAAGAGCTATATTCAGGCAGAAGCATAAAATCCACAGAAAAGGAGGAAACGAAAATGAATGGAAGAAATATCGGAATGGCAATGGGACTTATTATCGGGATCATCATTTCCCTGTTTGTACTCAAAGCCTTTAACAAAGACGGTAAGATGAAAACCAAATATGATGAAATGCAGGAACTGGTACGGGGCCGCGCATACAAGTATGCATTCTGGATACTTGTGATCTATGAAGTACTCCTGATCCTGGCGGACTGTATCGATCTGGATCTGCACAGTAGCAATTACCTGCTTCAGTTTATCGGGATTATTATTGCCGTTATGGTACACGCCATCTATAGCATCTGGAACGATGCCTATATCGGCCTGAATACCAACCCGATGAGATTTGCGATCATCTGTACCGTTATCTCGATCATCAACCTGGCGATCGGTATCGGGGAAGTCACAAACTCCGGCTTGCTGAAAAACGGTATGATCCGTGACTCGCTATCCAATCTTCTGTGCGGCATCTGCTTTCTGGTACTGGCCGTTGTTCTCTTCATCAAACGCAGCCATGATTCTGCTGAAGAAGAATCCGAGGAGGTGTGATCTATGAAAAACTTAAGATTAAAAGCAGCCAGAGCCGGAAAGGATCTCTCTCAGGATGACCTGGCAAAGGCAGTAGGCGTGTCCCGTCAGACCATCAACGCGATCGAAAAAGGTGACTACAACCCAACGATCAACCTTTGTATCAGCATCTGTCACGTATTAGGCAAGACCCTGGATGAACTGTTCTGGGATGAAGTCGAAGTATGATCCGAACATAGTTAAAACAAAATATATTTTTAAAAATCCCGCCGGACGCAACGATTGTCTGGTGGGATTTTTGATTCTGTTATGATTTCGAGCCCACATGCTCCCGGCATCCGGAATTTCCCGCAACGCCCGCATTTCCGGCAGATGCTGCCTGTCCGGCGCCATTGTTCAGACTCCCACGCGCATCATCATTCTCTTGTGCACCGCATCCGCAGACTACCGTCGCTGCTAACAGCGCCACCGGTACTATCCCCTTCCATCGGTTCATAATCAATCCCCTATTCCATACATCACCCTATTCATAGACTGCAAAAACGATCTCATCCGTATCCAGATTTTTAACCTCGTACACTTCAACGCCCCCTGTAATCCCTCTATACAGCATTAAATAGTATTTCACCGAGCTTGCATCCTCGATCACGATACCTTCTTCATCGCCGTATTCATCCCAATATTCAGAACCTTCCTCCACCTTTTCTACATTTTTTAATGAGAGCCTGATATCTCCGTTACCGAAGCGATTCACAATATCGATTTGCCTCAAGATGGATTCTGCTTCTTTCTCTTCACAGGATAATGCATTCATAATCAGCTCTTTGCTGTATTCATCGATCTCTTCCGGTAACTCCACCTCGGGTGATGCTCCATTCGGTAACTCGTCAACCGGTGTGTTCACAGGATCCTCTGCCTCCGGTGATACGCCATCCGGCTTTTCCGAAACCGGTGCTTCTGTCACAGGGTTCTCTACCGCCGGTGCCCCTGTTGTTTCAACCGGCATGCTCTTCGATGTGTTATTTGTGCACGCACACAAAGTTCCGATCACCATCACAACCATTACCGCGCTTCTCATTCCATTCATCTTTTTTTTCATATACATATCTTCCTTTTGCCGTTTTGTATCCGTTCATTGGTTACATGATAGTTACGGAAGAACAAGTACTTTTTTATGGGTTGATCAACCAGGATCCGTTCTTTTTTGCTCCTGCTCTGTCTATAAGCTTTTTCTCCTTCAATGTGCGGATCGCTCTGGTTACGGTCGGTCTGCTGAAACCGCTCCGAGATTTAAACTATCATTGAATTCTACCGGACACTTCTGTCTGACGGCCTGTTTTATGGTATATTTTAAGCTTATTCCGCCGGCTTGCACTCATTGCATGGTTTATAGCCTGCATCTGTCGCTTCTTTGAACGATGTGAACACGATACGTTTCTCTTTCTTATGGGGTTCCCATTTACATCCGGGTCTATGAAGGATCTTTTGTTCTTTATTCCCGATCCATTTCGCAGATCCCGCAGCACTCTTCTTAGATCCTTCTCCCTTCGTTTCTTTTTTCTCAGATTCCTTTTTCTTTTCTACCGGTTTCGTATCTTCTGATTTCTTTTCTACCGGTTTCATATCTTCTGCCTTCTTTTCTTCTACCTTCTTTTCCTCTGCTTTCGTATCTTCTGTTTCCTGGGGCGCCTGATACTCGAAATACAGATCCTTACATCTTTTTTTATATTTTTTTAATTCGCTACAAGTATCTCTTATGACTTCACTTTCCAATCCGGAATATAGTTGTCGGTCGCCTATGATATAAAACTCTTCCTTAGCGCGGGTCGCTGCCACATTCATAATATTCGGCTCACTTACTGCCCATTTTGCTGCCAAACGGCTCGGTTCATCCGCTCCTAATACCAAAAATACGATAGGTGCCTCTTTTCCCTGAAAGGTATGTACCGTTCCAATATTTCGAACCTTCTTGCTTCCTTTATTTTCTTCATCTTCCATATATCTGGTAAAATGGATCTTATCCAAAACTCTGGAAAGCTGGTAAGCCACATTTTTGAAGGGCGTGATCACATAAATGCTATCGTTCTCCTGTGAAGGATCCAAAATATCCGGACGCGACTCACTCAGTTCTAATATCTTTTGCTTCAGAAATTCTGCCTGCTCCTTTACATATTTGTCTATTGCCTTTCCCTTTACATCGAACCATCCGGCTTTTCCATCTTTCTTTTCTTTCCCCAGCACCATATTTCCGTTATAGGAAATCCTGTTTGCAATGGAAAACATCGGATCACTGCATCTCCTATGTACCCAAAGAGGAATACCGATCCAGGATTCCGGCGTTTGATCCGGATCCCGATAATAGCCATAGATACCGGCAGCATCCACCAATGTTTGAACCGATGCTGAGTCCGACATATATTTCTCGGATACTCCGTAATTTTTGCCAAGCATCTTCAAAACACTCTCATCCAATGTCAGTACCGGTTTGATCTGCGCCGGATCACCTACAGCCATAACTCTCGTACTTCTAAGAACTGCCCCCACCGCTGCCTGCGGAAGAGCCTGACCGGCTTCATCAATAAACAAACATCCCAGACTGTTTTCTTTGAGGTTTCGGAACATTCTGCCCATGCTGGCAAAGGTAGTACTGATCACCGGAATCGTAAAATTGATCCAGCTCCACGCAGCACATACCAATTCCCGTTTTTCTGATGCGTATGCATCCTGTTTCTGCCAGATTTTCTTTGCTGCCAGAACATGATTCTTATTCTCCCGCAGAAATTCCTTTCGAACGCTCAAAGCCCGGATGAACAATCTGGACTGCTCTATCCTGTACTCTTCGTCATACCACGGATTTGTCATCTGCAATTCTTCGTACGGCAGCGACATATTGAGCGGTTTATGTTTCTCCGACACCGGAGCCTCTATCTCAATCCCGTATTTCTTGAGATAATCCGCTTTACAACGCTCCAGTTCATGTTTTCCCTTTTCTCCTTCCTTCTCCACCATTGCGAGGATCTTCGCGCTCTGATCCTGTTTTGTAGTTATCGTTCGTTGTAAAAGGTTTCTTTGCTGTTCATACTGTTTCAACTGCTTCTCTTCCGTATTTAATCTCAGTTGTAACTGATCGCATTGCTCTTTCTTTTCAAAAAAAAGCATCCCTATCCGTTCATATAGATCACTTTCTTTCTTATTGAACACTTTATCCAGGAATGAAGGTATTTTATTTCGAACCAGATGATTCTGAAGCTCTTTGCATTCCTCCGACAGACTTTTCAGGTTCTCTTTCAAGGCGTTGACCTCCTGCTGTTTTTGCGCAAACTGCAACTCCACAGCAGTGAGATCCTGTTTATAATCGTCTAGCTCTGCTTTTATTACAGCTTTATTTTTCTCTGCCTCAGCCTTCTTCTTTTGAATAGAAACTTCCAGATTTCTTTTTGCATCATGATATTTTACCCTATCGCTCTGACTTGCTTCATAGTTTAGCACTCGCCGTCGGATTCCCTCTACTTTATGATACTGTTCTATAAACGCATCATATGGATCCTCTTCTTCTTCCGGCTCCTCTTCGTCTTTTAAATATTTGTATACATCATCTATTTTCTGCAATAAGGTATCGATATTACTTTTTTTACCACCCTCAATAGAAAACAATCCCCAATAAGTTCCCTCTTTGGATGCATCTTCCTCCTCATCTGCATCGATGCCGTTGGCTATATCATAAAAATAATCCGCTTCCTTTATCTCCTCCTGCAGATTTTTATCGATATCACCTATTTTAGGCAATTCTTTTACAATATTCTGAACTGCAGCATTATTAGAACTCGCTACAACGATCCCTTTCAATGCAAGCACCGGCGGGAGGCTGGCAGTTTTAAAATTATCCTCATACTTCATATTTCCGATAATCTTTTTTTTGCTAAGCTCGCAGATTTCTTTTGCCTGTTCAACAATCAACTCTGCAAATATATCCTTCAACAGGGTAGTTTTACCGGTTCCGGGAGGTCCGTTTACGCTGAGCATCTGAGATTCAGCGAAACCTTTATACAGATTCACCGCTATCTGCTGCATAAAGTACAACGGAAACTGCGTAGCACTCGGAAACCGTCCCATTGGATATTCTTGCGGCGCTAATATTTTATCAAAATAACCCGGTGCAAAATTTTCAGAATCACTCTTCGAATCCAGGTTAAATCTCGAAAGACCCTGAGGCACTCCGAATAAATAGCGCTCCAGGTTGGGTGAATCGCTTTCCTTTGCCCATTCCAGATCTGTAGTAAAAAATGAATGCAGATTGGTCGCATCTGTATCCACATTCCCCAGCACTTTCAACTTACACCGCGCCTGGTGAATATCTATTTCCAACAATTTCAGGCAATCATCAAATGCTTTATTAAATGCAGCAGCTAATTGCAGCTTTTCTCCTTCTGTAAACTCTCTTTTAACTTTTTTCTTACTATTTTTTCCATGTTTTTCCTGATCTTTGTTATCGTCCGATAGCTCTTCTTCATCTGCTTCAGTATTTTCCAACTTTTCTAACAATGTCAAAAAATCTGAAAAATACTGATCGACCTTCTCCTTAAGATCCATTTCATATTCCTGAAACTTATCTTCATCCGGTATTTCCCTTTTTCTCAAAATATAATCCGAAGCAGTATAAAACATCATGTCCGTCAGGATCCTTAACTCGGAATCAAAGTATAAGGCCACCGTAAACTTTTCTTTGGTATCTACACTCTCTATAGGAGCAGAAAGTTGGAATGTATTTCTCAACGTTTTAAGAACATCATCAAAGGGGAATATATTCAGATACAAAACCAGACCACTGTTTTTTCCTTTATATTTCAGATCATTGATCTTCTTGTCATAAATATCCCGAAATAAGGAATAGTAATCCGAAATCTCCTCTTCTCCAAAGGAGATCATCGTTTTATCATTTCTTTTTATATCACCTTCCGATAGTCTTTCCACCATGATCCAGGCGTCCAAAATACTTTTCTTACTCATCCTGAGTCCCCCTTTTCCGGAAATGTTTCGTGAATTGATTATATCATGATAGTTATGAAATAACAAAAAAACACCAAACGGTGTTTGATAAATGAGCCACGGGGGAATCGAACCCCCGACAACTTGATTAAAAGTCAAGTGCTCTACCGACTGAGCTAGTGGCCCTTATATAAGAAAG